>NZ_JBHILQ010000167.1:311-556 GCF_042193395.1 Bartonella sp. TT29SHDZB | reverse complement strand
ACATTTTTTTTACGCAAGAGACCCGCTAGATCTAGTCCTTTTTTTGTTTGCTGCGATGTATCTATCTCTTGTCCATGAATTTTTAAACTTTTAAAACAGAATATGGTAATAAAGGTTGCGCAAAGAACCATGATTGAGAGTGCAAACAATCCACTTTGCCCATTTGATATGCCATATAACACGCCACCTAGGAGAGGCCCAGCAATATAACCAAGATTACGCACCGTTTGGATAATGCGGTTTAT
>NZ_JBHILQ010000167.1:0-231 GCF_042193395.1 Bartonella sp. TT29SHDZB | reverse complement strand
AGCACAGCCCAGTGCGAAAGAAATGGCAATATAAATCCAAAATTGGTTGGCGATTGCAGCTGTGGCTATAAAGAGTGCTTCAAACAATAAAACAACAGGAACTGTTCGAGACGCACTTAGCCGATGCAAGAGGTGCGGTGCAATTGGTCCGGCACAAATTGCCCCGATAAACCCTGCAAACAGCAGCATTGAAATAGAGGCTGTGCTTTCTGCTAAGTGTAGAGCGAATGT
>NZ_JBHILQ010000166.1:0-558 GCF_042193395.1 Bartonella sp. TT29SHDZB | reverse complement strand
CAAAGAATTACGGCAAAAATGTGGACAATAATTGTGGAAATTCTTAGAGCAAAATTGAAAGTATTTCGAACTTGTTCTTTAACTGCGATTAAAATTGTTAATTTAAAAGAAATAAAAATATCGAAAATCAAATGTCCCGAATTTTACGATTTGGTAAACTGCCAACTTGATTTTCATTTTTTTTAAATTAATAATTTTAATCGCATTTTCAGTATAAGTTCGCAATGCCTTCTGCTTGGCTCTAAGCATTTTCTTACTCGTGTCTTTCCATTATTGTTCACATTTCTGGCATAATTTCTGCGAAATGTACGGTAATTCATTGTCCAAGGCATACTTGATAATCTGTCATTTTTAAATAAATGCGAATCCCACCAAATTTGTTGGAAATAAGTGGCAACAACCTTATATCGGGAGAAAGGAAATTAAATTTTGCATCTACTGAGCAAGAAAAAAGTACACACTTCCATTTAAGAAAAAAAAGTTACAGCTGTTCAAAAAACGTTACAGGTTAAAATCTCAACAATTGTTTCATGAAAAGCTCTCTGTAAATAGTGGAAA
>NZ_JBHILQ010000165.1:0-561 GCF_042193395.1 Bartonella sp. TT29SHDZB | reverse complement strand
ATGGGATTTACCTATGCACCGGATGAAAATCATTATTGGATGCAGGGATATTCAACGGAAACAGATTATATTTATGTTACAACGAGTGCCATGACCTATGAACAACTCCGTATCATGAGTGAAGAGGTTGGCTCTCATCGCACGTTGCTGGTTTGTGGTACAGCCTTTGATACAAAATCAGCATCCTTTGAAAATCTGACACTCACTAAAATCCCCCGTGCAATATTAGAAAAATGCGAATGGGGAAGGGACGATTACAGTTTAAATGTAGCCAACCTTGAACCAGTGATTGTGGTAAAAGAAAATAACAAAAATAAAGATATTGCGCAACAAGAGTTAGATCTATTTGAATAAATATAAACGAGGCAGGTTACGAATGAGCCGTAATAAACAAAAATTAGAACTTAATTGGATTGGAAAAGAGAAACGCCCCAAACTGGAACCTCGTATATTGTTAGAAGATCTTGAAAAATCTTATCATGCTTCGCGTCAAATATCATCTCAGGATATTTTTGATAATAAACTTATTTTTGGTGATAATTTACTCGCACTCAAGGCACT
>NZ_JBHILQ010000164.1:0-563 GCF_042193395.1 Bartonella sp. TT29SHDZB | reverse complement strand
CGTCGCCGAGAAAGTTACTGCTGAGAAGAAGCCCAGGGCAGCGCGTCTCCGGTCCAAGGATGCCGCCTCTGGAAAAAAGAAACCAACCACTGAACGGGGAATAGAAGGGAAGGAACCTGCGAAGGAAGGAGACCAGCAATAAAAAAAAAAGAAGATGAAAGGGAGGAAGGATGAACCAGGAGGAAGGGAGGTCGCCCGTCACCTCGACTGTTGTCCGTCGCTTGTCATCATCACCAGGGAAGTTCGCCGCTTGTCACGCCCCAGCCCCACAGCCGCCCCGCTGACAGATCGGCCGCATCCAATGGAGCTGGGCCCCACTGGGTGCAAGGCCTCGGAATTGACCTGGTCAGAGTCAAACCTAACAAGCAGAACATGAATAATAAAACAGAACTACAATAGATTTGTAGGATCAAAAATACGCGCCTGGCATCGTGACACCAGACGATATATCGAATCACAAATGTCATATTTGTTTCGTGGGTTCTTACACTCCTAATAGAGGCAAGCCTCTATTATTAATTACCCCAGACAGAGTCGTGGAAACCTCCGCGTAAGAGCAACAA
>NZ_JBHILQ010000163.1:0-563 GCF_042193395.1 Bartonella sp. TT29SHDZB | reverse complement strand
CGCTTAGCCAGCCCAAATGAATGGCAGAATTATAATAAATTTACCAGCAAAGTCACTATGAGTGGTGGCTTAGAACTGTTGGGTAATTCGTCGTTTAATCTCACCCACAATAATAAAGTTGTGACAAGTCTAAGTGCAAGTGGAAGCATGCTTAAAGGTCCAGCAACTGTTGATGGTAAGGCACTTTACACAAAAGATGAGGCTACCACTGTTCTTCAAAAAATACGCAATGAGATTGCAAAACTGAAAGAAGTTACCGCGCTTAATCCCCTTGAAATCCTCATGACAGAAAGTGGTACCATTCCATTTCCTGATAGTGTTAATAGCTACACCGATATTGAAATATGGGCGTGGGGTGGCGGTGGAGGCGGCAGTAATATAAAAGGCGGTGGTGGAGGTGGCGGCGGTTGCGTACGTATTAAAATCAAAGGATACCAGCTGGGAAACTCAAAAAATGCTCAAATTGGACGTGGTGGGAAAGGCGGTAATAACGAGAGGGGAGGCATAGGTGGTCAAACAATAATTCAGGGACTTCTTACCGCAGGCGGTGGCGGAGGTGGTGG
>NZ_JBHILQ010000021.1:0-24358 GCF_042193395.1 Bartonella sp. TT29SHDZB | reverse complement strand
CTTTAGGCGCCATGTAATGGTTTCCTTGACACTAAGAACCAAGACTTGTTAGTCCTCTCATTAAACGCGGGTCTGATGTCATGATTTTGGTGAGCGTTCCGGAGAGTTTGAGAGGCGGATAGCCTCTCATTAAAAAATAAGGATTAACTGAAAATATTTAATATTTTTAATGTTTCTTTTAAAAGTATAAAAAACTAATAAAATAATTGCTAAATAAAAATATCTTGTATATATCTTTTTTGGGAGAGAGAGGTCACAACAAACTATCCCCGCTAGGATAAGTTGATCATTTTATCTCTTTCTCCTTTTTCAAAATCAAAAATTTTTACTATTTTCGACCTCCGTTACGCCTTTAAAAAATAACGATAAATAATTAAAATATTTATTTCGTATATAAATTATTATTTATGTAAACTTTGGCATTTTTAGATTATTTAACGTTTTATTGAGTTCAAACTCAAACAAAGAGCTTTTTTCTTCGTTTAGCTTTATTTTCTGATTTTTTTCTAAGTTTAAACTATTTATTTCTTCTTGATCAGCTTGTTTCAATAAAGCAAATAAAGAACGCTCTAGATACAATTCTCCCTTTTTTTCTTTATCAATCATGCCGCGGAGATATCCCCCTGGTGATTTTACAAGTCCTCTAGCATATTTTTCAAAAATGATGGCAATGGCTAGAGCTGTTTTTTTAAGCCCCATGATTTTTGTAGCTTGTTCAGCGGCATGTTCTGAAACTTTAATCATTCTGTACATAGGATACATAGAACGTATCAAATCGCTTTCTGTTTGGAGATTATATTCAGAAAACAAGACGGCATTTGGTAAAGCCTTTTCTAGTATCTCCGGCTTAATTTGAGGCAATGTACTACCTTTTGAGGGAAGTGATGTTTTGGTTTTGCCTTTCTCTATATTTTCATAAGTCATTTTATCGTGACCGGAGGTCACATTAATGGTTTGAGTGTGTTCAGATAATTCTGAACACTCATTTTTGTTACAATTACAATTATAGTTAGGGGTTGTATTATGTAATTGCATAACATTTTTGTTATTTGTGCATAACATTTTTGTAAAAAATAAACGATCTAGGAGCCAATTAAAAAGCTTAATAGCTTTTTCCAATTTAAAGGTAGACGCTTTAAAAGGAGACCCAAGAACAGATTTAATCTTATTCATACGATTTAAAAACATTGAAGCAATAGATGTAAATTTTATCTCTTCAATACGAAGCTGCAATCGACGACAAACACCACAAAAGGTCCTAACAACCATATCGTGATGTTTCTTTTCTTCTTTAATCGTTAAAATAGAGTGCTGAAGTTCAGGGTAACGCGCGATTAAAATGCTAAGGTCAATACCACAAGCAATTGGTACGTGATTAGCAGAATTAAAACTATAGCGTTTATAATTACCAGAATCCCGCATCACAATAAGACCTTTATCAAAAAGGCGTGAAAGTAATCTACTTACATGAACAGACGTACAACCAATTTCTAGACCAATTTGATGGTTGCTTTTAAAAACTAGTGGAATTTTACCTTTTTCAAAATGCGAAACGGGTACAGTATTCAAAAGTTTGGTTAATAAATGGACTTCCGTTCCTTTGATAAGACCAATTATAGGTAATTCTTGTACAAGAAAAATAAGTTGGCTTCTACTAATGTGTCCAATATCAGTATTATCAGCAATTTTTATATATTCCCAGTGCTTTGAAGTTAATTTTCTACCAGATGTTTTCTTAACCATAATTTTTAAAACCTCTCTATTGGAGGCAAAAAAATGCTAAAAATATCCCTTTTCTACAAAATTTCTCTTGCAGAATGCTTCACGATAAATTAAATTAGGAATTAGTTTGTTGAATTTAATTCTTTTGAATTTAATTTACCGTATATGTGGTACGGGTATTTTAGAAACCCTTCTGTTAACGCAGTTGGGTTTTTATTTTTTTGCCATTATATTTCCCTCTATTTGAAACGACTCATAGATTTACATAATGAGTCAAGATGAAACTATATTCAAAAGAAAAATATTTTCAATATAGTAAAGGAAAATTAAGTCCCCATTTTCCCATTCTCTAATTCAACATTTTTTGTAAAAACAACTTTCCTATCTTTAAAAACAAGACTTGGATTAATAAAATACCAAGCTCTATGATTTTGTTTAGCAATAATACCAGCTTTTTCTAATTCAGCTACACCACGAAAAAAGGTTGTTGGTGATAATGCTAACTTACTTTCTTGAGCTTCAAGAAATGTTTTTAAAATAGCCTTATCTAAAATGACAGTATTAGTGCGAATTAATCTGTTTTGAAGTATCCAAGCCAAAACTAAAAAAACTTTTATTCCTGCTGCTTTTAAATCAAAAATTAGCGCCACATTGACAAGAATCTGCTCTTCTGGATCCTTAATAGAAACCACAATATCATTAATGAAAGGACTCTGATCGTGCCTAACGGTTTGCTTTCTTTGTTTATCTGATATACTAACTGTCATTTATGGTAATACAATTGCCATATTAAAATAATAAATCGAATCTCCAATAAGGATAATTTACATTCGCTCAAGTGTCAATATGACTTTTATTTTTGCGAAGAAAAACTTTCTTAAGTCGTAACAGGTGATAAAAAATCAACGGACGATCAAAATGGATAAAATAAACTTGCGAAAGCAAAAATATTCCCCGTATGAAAATCCTTTTCTTAAAAATTCTGAAATATTTGCTGATAATAAAATTGTTAAAACGTGCATTATACAACAAAAGTTTGTCAATTCTGACACTGATAAAATAGACGTTGTACCTATAATTCACGTCACAGAAAAAACAAATAAAGAAAATTTTATAGAAATATTTGCTGATGGCATTCAAGCTATTTTTAATTTATCTCGTACAGGACATCGTGCTTTGGTAATAGTTTTAGAAGAATATCAATCTAATAAATCAACAAACGAAGACCCCAGCAGCGTTACCTTAATTTGGTTTGATGGGGGTATAAATGGAAAAAAGCGCGATATGGTCGACAGAACTTTTCACAACGGTTTAAGAGAACTTATACAAAAAGGAATTTTGAAACCAAAATTGCCTAATCAATACTGGGTGAATCCTATTTTGTTATTCAAAGAAGAAAAAGTTGCTTTTATGAAAGAATATCAAATAGAATCATCTTCTACCAAACCGGATATTTCATCCGTTGAACATCAAACAGATCTCGAAGATTTTATAACAAAATAACTTGTGTCATTTATTGTACTGTGTATATTATGGAGCATCTTGATTTAAGCGCGTGAGGGGAAAATAATGTCAAAATCACAAATAAGCAAAGAGGCGCTCGTCCTTTTGCTTTTATGGCTTCGTGGTCCTTTAAGATTGATACTAAGCCTTATAGTGATAATGGGGTTTATAGGATTGCTTACAATTCCTATTATGATATTATCAATAGGTTGGTCAAAAGCACTAATAAACATTACAATTTGTTCGTTTATATTAGGTTTTGGCTCTTTCCTTCTAATTTTTTATTATGATAAACTTATAAGATATTTACAATAAACTGTTCACATATTTTTCCATTAACAATACTAATAAAAAAACAAAAGATCACGATAATTAAATCTGTATTCCAATACAATAGATAATCATCTCATACCTTAGTTTGATGATATTAATACATATAATTTTTAAAGAGGGGAAAAATGAAAAAAATTATTTTAATATGCTTAGCTCTATTGACTATAGGATTGAATATTACAGGTTGTGGTAAAAGTGAAGAGGAAAAACGTAGAGCCCAACAAGAAGAACAAGCTAAAAAGTTTTTTGATGAAGAATTAACCTCTACAGATCGTGATCATGCATTTTAAAAAATGCTAGTATCAATCTCTAACTAAAGAAGTTACTATTTATTTCTCAAAAAATAAAACCATAGCTTCTTTAGTTCTTATCTATTACAGATCCTGCTCCAGAAATTGTATTTTCAATATCAGATTGAGGTTTATTATCACTAGAAAATTGGATATCGTTATATTCTGGTGGTGTAGGTGGGGCATTAAGACTAAGGTTTGTGGCATTTTCCATTCCTGGAACACAAAAAGCAGCCATATGTCCAAGACCTTTTAAAGTCATATCGGCAGCATCTCTCATTTTTGGAAGAACTGAATTAGATTGGTCTGAAGTAGCCGATTTAGATTGAGGTTTACTAGTGCTAGTGGAACGGCTTTCCCCTCCTGCTACACGTGGATTTGCGCCCGATGTAGGTTTATTACCACTATCTTTAAAAGAGTTTCCAGTCATTTTAGAAGCGTTTACACTACTTCCTGTTCCACCAGCAGCGGATACTCCACCAGCAGCAGATGCTCCACCAGCAGCGGATGCTCCACCAGCAGCGGATGCTCCACCAGCAGCGGATGCTCCACCAGCAGCAGATGCTCCACCAGCAGCAGCTGGTGCTGCTGCCCCACCAGTTGCTGCTACAGCAGCTACGCTCGCAGCTGCTCCTATAGCAGCGCCAGCCATTGCTCCAATAGTTGCACCACTCCCACCACTTGTTCCAGAAATTAAACCAGCAATAATTTCCGGAATAGTCTTTGTTAAATACGCACATAACAAAGAAAGTCCTAGCAGTGTCCAATTTGATGCATCAGAAAAAATATATGCTTTTCTCCATTCCATTATGGAATCTGTCATCAAGGTCACTAAGAGTGTTATTACAAAAAGCTTTGCTCCAACAGAGACAGCATAACGAAAAGCCGTTATGCTTATTTCTCGTGTCCATTGAGAAGCACCAAAACCCATAAATATTACAGAGGAATTAATCACAATATATGACTCTATAATTGTAACAGCCAGTAAAACTGCAATAAAACCAAAGCATAAAAAAACAACGGCAGCCTGAAGAGCAAGTAACACAGCAGTTATAGGATTCCAAGTGGTAGTATTTATCATAGCTAGAGCAAGCTTAATGCTTTCATCTAAAATTGCTCCAGGAAGAAGAGATCGAGTTCTTCCACTCGCATGAGCTGCTGCTGTACGAAAACTCTCAACAATAGCTGTCGCCCATTCTTGAGAATATTCTAAAAGAGCTGCAAAAAAACCTATAACAAGAATGAACTTCACTAACTCCCCAACTAAATCAGCAATATCAGATTGCTTAAACAAAAAAGGAATAAAGCTAAAAAGAAATTGAAGAATAGCCAATGACCAAAAAATACGAAAACCATAATGATGTAATTTCACCGCCCAACCACGAGATTGATTTTGTATCAAATCTATTAAACCATTAAATGATTTAGTACTATCTACAGATTTTGCAAAAGAAACATCTGCAAAAATGGTACAGCCAATAACAACCAGAAAAAATATTAAAAAAATGATTTTTTTATTTATTACCATTTGGTAATTTTCTATTTTTTTAAAATGCATGATTACGATCTGTAGAGGTTAATTCTTCGTCAAAAAACTTTTCAGCAGCAGCTTCATTTTTTGCTCTGCGCTCCACCTCATTAGCCGTGTAGTTTGCTTGTAAAGTGGTATTATTAGCAACAAGATCACGAAGTAGCTGCAACTGTTTCACTTGTTGTGCGGCAATTTCATTTCCAGCTTGAATAGCTTGCATACGCCCTTCTGCGCTTGCTGAACGATCAACAAGTTTTTGCATAAGTTTGTCTTCATCATCAAAACTGCTAGTGTTAATCCCTGCGGCTTCAATAGCAATACGGGAATTAGAAAGACCAGTTTCTGCCCACTTTCTATAATCTTTTTTTGGATTTACCTTTCCAGAATTTTTTAAGTAATTTTCATAACCAGGAAACATTTGTTCAAATCTGCTATTTAGATTTCCCATACTATAAGAAATGCTCTGGCCGTCTTGATAAACTTGTTTCAATTTTTGTAAAGTGTTCTGCAAACCATCAAATTGTGGACTCGAAAATGAAAGTCCCTGTTTTATCATATCTTTATATTGTTGAAGCTGCGTTTGAAGTTGTTTAGCTGTGTTGATTTGTGTATTAACAGCTTCAACATATTGGCTCATTTGGTTCCAAACAGTTGCACAATTTGCACAAAAAAATGCAGAAGCGTTTGTTGAATAAACCATGGAACAAAACGTACTAAACAAAAAAAGAAATTTAAATTTTTTCAAGATATTTTTCATAATTAATTCCCCTCATTTCAAGCCATTTTAAAGACCAGTTTTTTGAATTTTCATTGATAAGATTTTTAACTACAGCGAGATCTTCTTTGCTAGAAATCGCTACAAAAGAAAGAGCAATATCACCTAATCCTAATTCAAAAAGACGGCGTCCAAGAATAGATTTATAATAATATTGTCTTTTCTTTTTTGCTGTTTTGATAATTTGAATTTCTTTATCATTCAAACCAATCATTCTATACAGATCAACTGCTCCCGGCGCTCCCTCAGCACCTTTTGTTTCTGCTTCTTCGTTGGGTAACAAAATCTTGGTAGGACATTGTTCCAACAAAACATCAAGAATACCAGAACGAACTGCATCAGACAGGCTTTGTGTTGCCATGATTACGAGGCAATTCTTTTTTCTTAGTTCTTTTAACCATTCACGAATTTTCTCACGAAAAACAGGATGGCCAAGCATAATCCATGCTTCGTCAAGTGAAAGAATAGATGGCTGTCCTTTCAAGCTTCTTTCAAAACGTCTAAACAGATATAACAAAACAGGTAAACCATTTTTATCACCTAGCTTCATGAGTTCATCAATTTCATAGACAATAAAATCATTATGATCTTCAAACTCTTCTTGACCATCTAACAAATGTCCCATAGCACCAGAAATCGTATAATGTGCAAGTGCATTACGGATTTCTTGGTTCTGAATCGAAGTAACAAAATTACTGAGTGAACGCATGTTTTTAGGTGTTTGACTCATCTGCTTCATTGCACGATGAATTTCCATTTTTTGCTGAGGAGACGGTGTTTGCCCCGTCTGTAATTCATAGCAAATAGCAATCCATTCTTGCGCCCAGAGATTATCGGCTTCTGTATCAATGTCTGCAAGAGGCATAAGAGCACCGACAGCGCTATCACTATCACCAATATCATAATGACGTCCATTTATAGCATAACACAATGTATATAATGAACGACCTTTATCAAAAGCAGTAATATTAGCAGGTAAATGCTTACCATCTTGATCTGTTGCTCTTGACCAATATCTACGCGCTTGCGCTAATAAAAACGCTAAAAGTGTTGATTTACCAGCTCCAGTTGGACCAAATACAAGTGTGTGGCCAACATCATCAACATGTAAATTAATCCGAAATGGCGTTGCACCTGTCGTTACTACTTGAGATAAAGCAGGAGAATTATCAGGATAGAGTGGACAAGGATTAAATTGTAAACCTGGCCATACACTTGAGAGAGGTAACATATCAGCAAGATTTTGAGTATTAATTAACGGACGTCTAATATTTGGATAAGTTTGACCAGCAATTGTCCCTAACCATGCTTCCATTGTATTGACTGTTTCAATACGAGCGGCAAAACCTCTATGTTCAATTTCGCGTTTAATTAATCTAGCATTTTCTGCTAAGACCTCACGGTCTTCATGCATTAAAACAATTGTTGGTGAATAATAACCATAAGCAACAAGACCTGAACGAGCTTCGTTCATTGCTGTTTCAGCTTGTTGTGCCATCAACAAAGCATCAGTATTAATAGTTCCTTTATTAGTTTTAAAAACCTGCGAAAAAAAACCCCTCACTTTTTGTTGCCATTTCAATCTATATTTATTTAATGCGGCAACAGCTTCATGTTGGTCCATAAATATAAAACGACTTGACCATCTATAATGTAAAGGAAACCCATCAAGAATATCTAATATTCCAGGATAACTAGCCGATGGAAAACCATCAATTGAAATACATGTTATAAACTTATCTCCAAGACGTGGAGTATCACCAGGCCACAAGTCAGTATAACCTAGCCAAGAATCCAAATACATAGGACAATCTGGTATTCGAAGAGCAACCGCTTTGCCATTAATGGCATAATGTAAATAATTAACAAGCTGGTCGCTTTCATAAGTCTCATCACCATTCCTAATAGTGACCGCTTTCATTCGCTGCATTTTAAGAAGATCACCAAGACCAACATAAAAATCCTCTATTTTCTTTTTAAAATCGTCGAGTAAACGTTCAGCAGGTGTGGTTGATTCAACGGTATCGTCTTCATAAACAATTTCCCCCAACTTTGACGATTTTCGTGTAGGCGGTAGATACTGCATTAATAAAGCGTATTCTGTTTCGTAGTGCGTATCACTTCGCTGAAAATAAAACCGTCTTTCTGCATCAATCAACGCTGTAATGGGATCAGGAAAATGAGACAATTCAGGATCTGAATAACTTGGCGACTCTAGGCGTATAGCATCGACCCATATCGCCCATCCAGAATGAAATCGAGAGAGATATGTGTTAACCAAACTTGTTATATAATTTCTTTCTGCATCCGTTGCTGACATGGGGTCATCCCCACGGATAAAAAACCCAGCCAATAAAGAACCATCTTTTCCCAAAATAATGCCGTCATCAATTAAAGCTGCAAAATTTAAAAGATCAGGAAGTCCAGCAAGCGTAGAGCGAAAATGTTTTAACTTAAACATTAATAAGGCCTTGTTGATTTTGCAACACGAAATGGTCGTGAAAACGGAGCGTAATAACTACGATATCTCAATTGACGAATATAAATTCGAGACAAGATAGGATCAAATTTGGCCATTCTACGTAAAACGTAAAGACAAACAACCCAGATACAAATACCAATAGTTGCTGCTACAATGTTCATTGCTGAAACAATAAGAATTCCAGTTAAAAGCATTGATAGCAGCATTAATTCACGTTCTCCTCCCATAATTTGTTGAGGTCTGTGAAGAGAACGAAACAATTGTGTATATTGTTTGCCTCCCATTAAAGTCCTCCAACCACAACGTTAGCAGGAACAACAGCACCAGAAAAGAGAGCGCCTGTAAGAAGAGTGTTTGCAAAAACAATCACACTTATAACCAAAACAAGGTAGATAATACGCTTTACAAACTCGCTAACTTCACCACCAAAAATCAGTGTAGCTCCACCAGCAACAAGCCCCAATAAAGAAACCACGAAAGCAACAGGACCAGAAACAGATTTTTTTAACTTCTCAAGAGGTGCTTCCCATGGAAGAGATGCTCCACCACCAGATGTTGCATCAGAAGCATATGCAATATCTCCCAAGATAAGATAGAGAAAGACTGCCGCCCCTATAATAAGAAAAAACAACACAATGTGATTATATAAATTACTTCTTGTTTGTGTTAAAGATAGTTGCATATTTTGCTCCTTTAATGAATGATTTTTGTTATGTACTTATTGAGTGCGAGGTCGTACTCACAAACTTCAATAATTTCTTTGACTTTGCGACCTGAGGAGGTTTTTTCAATACTCAAAACTACATCAATTGTTTCCGCTATCAGTGATTGCATGGAAGCAATGGTTACTTCTGATATTAATTGTTGGATTCTTGTTAATCCTGCTGTTGCATCATTGGCGTGAACAGTTGCTATTCCACCTGGATGTCCAGTATTCCAGCTTTTTAACAAAGCTAAAGCTGCGCCATCTCTTACTTCGCCAACAATAATGCGATCTGGTGCCATACGCATAGTCACCTTTAACAACCGCGTCATATCAATATATTCCACAGCTCGAAATGTTACAGTATTAGGTGCAGCGCATTGAAGTTCAGCTGTATCTTCAATGATTACAAAGCGCTCTTCAGGAAATGTATCTGTCATTTCCTTTAAGATTGCATTCGTTAAGGTAGTTTTTCCAGTTCCTGTTCCACCCACAACAAGAATATTTTTATGATCTTTAACAGCAACATTTAAAAGCGATCTTTGATGTGGAGTAATGATGTTTTTTGCAACATAGTCATCTAAAGTAAAAATTTTCGTTGCTTTTTTTCGAATTGTAAATGTTGGGGCGGAAACGATAGGTGGAATTACCGCTTCAAAGCGGCTTCCATTCATTGGTAATTCGCATTCAAGAATAGGATTTTCTTTGGTAATTTGCGTTCCAAGAGCTGTAGCTACTGTTCCCATAGCGGCTTCTGCCCTATGCGCATCCACCATGCCGACAGCTTTTTTAGGTTCTCCCAAATGTTCAACCCATAATGTACCATCAGGATTTAACATAATTTCTATGACTGTAGGATCATCTAGGTAACCCCATATCTGCGGTCCAAATTCAAAACGCAGCTTCTCAATGAGACGTCTATTTTGCTCTGAACTTCGTCCACCTTTAAATGCTGTAACAGCCATTCTCCCATCCCCGCTTTTAAGAATATACCCCGTTCACTCTAGATAATGAGAAGAATGTAAAACTTAAAGCTTTTTAAAATAATGTCGGCATAATAATTTAAAGATTAAATTTGAACAACAAAAATATCTATCGTAATAGCAAAAATCCACATTCCTGTTACTTAAATTCTATGGTTTTTTATTAAAGAGAATGACCTTTATCGCGCGCAAGATCTATACCTATAGCTTTAGCTTGCATTTTTTCATAAAGTTTTCGCATCACCTTCATATTGTCCCTCCGCACATCAATGATTGATTTCTCAACTGATGTTAAACGCGCTTTGTCCAGATTTCCTAGTCGTGTATAATGAGACGCCATTGCTTTTCGCGCTTCATCATAAGGCAATCCTCCTTTACGATGCTTTGGTAGACTATGTCCTCTATTTATCGCATCATATTTCTCAGAATTAGAAACCAATTTTATGTGATCTTTAACAACATCTATTTCGGTTAATGCTGTTTCAAGGCTACTGGCCATAGCTTTACTATTAGCATACCGAAGCAAATCATCCTTTATAAGATCACTCTCCGTATCAAGAAGCGATGATAAATCCCCACTTTTTCCAACATTACGAATATGATCACATAGATTACTTCGCACATTGTGTAATTTTTGAGATACTAATGTTTTTTCAAGATCTTGTACTAGTATACTTTGTTGTAAAAAAAGCTCTTCTAATTTATTAGAAATGATGACCTCCTATTACAACACCTTTATCTAACCAGTCCGGGCCATATTTTTCATCAGCACTTTTGGTAGAAAATCCCATATCACGTATAAATTGCGCTCCACGTTGATGTCTAAGAAGTAAAAGTGCATGTGCTGGATATTCAGCCATCGCTAACCATTCCCAAGTTGCTTTGTTATCATTCGCCTTGGAAGCTGCTTCTGCTTCAACCATATAGATACTGTTTTGAGAAAGACCACCTGCTCGTAATTCCTCGCGTTCAGCATCAGTCATATAACTTTTTGGTAATTTATTTTCCATGAAAACCTCCTTATCTTAGTGTATGTTTACATATTAATTTAAAGGCTAGATCTGAGCAATAAAAAACAAATCCTCTACCTAACTAAAACTCACTTTCAATTTCGCGATTTTTTCTTTCTCTATATGAAGCTGCGTTGGGATTTTGAGAAAGTTTTTGTTCTCTATCCTGCAAAATATGAGATCTTACACGAGAAATCATAGCTTTATCACTTGAATTAATATTACGACCATTGAGGGTAGTTGCTCTTTGGCGAAGTTGATTAGCAGCTTCACGCTCTTCATAAACATATTGATCATCAAGTGCTGTTGTTGGGTCATCAATAGCAAATTGGTCCTGCATATTTGCAAGTGTTTGGAGTCGCTCGGACATCACTCTTGCTTCTATTTCGGCAATTTTCATTTTAGATGTAAAATCGCTTCTGGCTTTATCACTACCATGTATTCTTTTGTAATCGTCCCAATCAGAAAATTTGTTCTCTTCTTTCTGAAATTCCGGATAAACTACTCCTCCTCCAACATCTGCTGCCGCATTATAAGCAGCGGTAATTCCAACATTGGTTCCTTTTTTTCCATTAGAAAGTAATTTTTCTTGCGAAGCATGATCATTATCCGCAACAAACAAAATCACGCGATCTGGATATTTATCACGCATTACTCTACCTACATTTTTTAAATTTCCAGAGTCAAAAGCCGCTACAACTGGCATATGAGTCATTTGTGCTACAGAAAAAGCTGTTGCATATCCTTCCGCAATAAGGATAGGATTTTCTAAATCATTATTAAGGGCGGATATTCCTACATTATTAGAACCTACAATCGTAAAACACTCATGTTTTTTCCCATCTTTCATAAAAGATTTAAAAGTAGGATTAACCGTCTGAAGGGTACTTAAATTATTATTTTTATCCCATATTGGAATAATTAAATCACCTGCCAAAAATGTGCGGATATTAGGATTGCTTTTTTTTATTATTTTTGCTTCCTCAACTGACTTTGCAACTCTCACCCCTTGTTTTTTAATGTCCTCTGGAAAATCATCTGGAACCTCTCTTAAATCACTCGTCTGATTTATACCTTTAAGCTTACAATATGCATTATCTGGAGTTGCTATTTTACTAGCCTCCCATATTTGTGATGAAAGTGTCGCTGCATTATTTTGTTTTTCTGCAATCTCTTTTCTTAAAATTTCTTGTCGCTCTTTAGCTTCTATGGCTAATCTTTTTTTTTCTTCTAAAGATAAAGGCGCCGCAGACTTTTCAGGTTTCCAATAAATTTTGTCACCAGTGCGAAAATTTTGAATATAGCCACCATCCAATGAGGAATAACCAATATAAGCCCCACTCTTTTGAGTTTTTTTATCATTTTCAACGGAAACTCTATGCAATTTTCCATCCATAAGTGGATTCTCAACAATTAAACCAGCAGAACGAAGCGCCTCCTTGAACTGTTGTTCTATCGGCAAAGTTGTGTTTGGTTCTGCATCTCCATGAGAAAACCTAGCAAAACCTTTTTCAATTAAATTTGTACCAGCAGGAACATACCAAGATTTTGCATCTTTATCCCACTTAGCTCCAGTGGCTTTTGCCTCTTCTTTTTGTGAATAAGGAACATTCAAAAAAATCTTTTCTGTATTAGCTAGTTCACGATCAGTGTTTATCGATATAAATGACTCTTTCTCAGCCTCAACAACTTTGACTGTTTCTAATCCTATTATGAAATTTTTGATTTTTTCTGCTTCAAAAGCCGCTCTAAAAATTTCTTTTGGATCATTCTGCATAGCTTCAATCCATGAAGAAACATAGGAAGCGTTATGACTTGGATCATAACCTATATTCAATTCCTCTCCAATCATAAAGGAGGCAATAGTTGTTCGAAGCTTTTCTTTGGCATATCCAGAAGACCCAACAGGATACATCATGTCACGATTAAGTCTTGAAAAATGTCCAGTCCAATGTCCAAGTTCATGTAATGCTGTAGCATAAAAATAATCACTTGAATCAAATTGAGATTGTTTTGGTAAAAAAAGAGTATCATTATCACCACCACGATAGAAAGCATGATTTCTATCATCAATATCAATTTTTGCGCCTGATGCGGTTAAAAGTGCTTTTGCTCGTGCATGTCTTACCTCTTCCGATAAAATAGGACGTGGTTCCAATGGAGGTAATCCATCAATTTGTTCACCATTAAAAACTTTTGCTAAAAAAATACGGGGGTAAGAAAGTTTTTCAAACTTCTCATGTTTTTTTCCATCATCATCATAAAAAGAGACCTTTTCATTCTGTTTCCAATAAATAATATCCGTACTTTTCATACCTTTTTTAATTCTACAGTCCATTTCATTTGCCTGCTGATATGTAAGCCAACGTGGATCAGTATATTTTTGGCTTGCAAGCCAAAGATTATTAATACCATTATAATTTTTACCTGTTTGTGGATTATAAGGAGATCTCACACATCCGGGAGGTAATGGTTGCTGCCATGGTGCTGCTCCTTGTTGAAGCAGTTTAATAAAATGATCTGTTACTGTTTTTGCATAATCAAAACTCATCACTCCCCCCTATATCATTAAAATTATCAATTTCAGATGGATCTGTAATACACGACGAATCCCAAGCGTCTTCTTCTGAAAGGGCTGTTTCTAAAAAAACTCCATAGCTTTCTGCTTCTTCTGAATCCAACTCAACTTGTATTCCGGGTATAAAAACATCATTTAAAACTGTAGAAATTACATGACATACTTGTATTCGCGCTTTTTTCATTATTAAAATCTCAATTCTTAAAAGTTAAAATGGGTTTAGCAGCACCGATAATATTCATAATCGAAACAGCTCCAAAATAACGACTATCAAAACTTACAGGATCAAAACTTGAAACAAACCAAGCATATCCTTCTTCAACAAGGTATTTTCCATTTGGCATACTTGATATCCCCCCTCTTCTTTGGCTATTTTTCAATAAATGACCATTAACACTGATACCTTTTTCAGTTATGTTAATCACATCACCAGAAAGAGCTACTAATGGTTTCAAAAAAGGAACAGACCCGCTAGGACAAGCTCCAGATTGAAGATATCCTTTTTCAATAAACATCTTAACGATAGGTACATCTGGAGGACAAACCTCCATAAGCTCCCCCCTTCGTACTTCTTTTTGAAAATAATTAACTTTCCAAAGACCTACAGGCGCCGAATGCGAATAATTAATTCTGAACCCTTGGGAAACGGCAAATAGAACAAAACATGCAAGCGTAATAGTACATAAAGTAAGAATGGCCATGGCTTTTTTCATGAGAGAACAAAGCCTTTCTTATCTTCTTTGCTTTTATTTCTCTCATGCAAACGATCTGTAGCAGGAGGAGAAATTTTTGACCTTTCTGAAAAAACTGGATCTAAAAAATAAAGAATTTGTGTTCCTCTAATGACGCTATTTCCAGCTACAAAAATAAGCATTTCCCCAGGTTCAACAATATTCCCAGAATTATCTTTTTTTGCTCCAGGCAGGCGCATGATTTCATCGGGCGTCATCAATGGGCGGCGTGTTTCTTCATAAGACGTTGAAACCTGTTCAAGTGCCATACCAAAACGTTTTCCAGAAGTGGAAATCTTTTCGCGAACAACCGTCGTCTCTCCCGCCATTTTACTCATCCATTCGGCTGTTTCGACTTTATTAGGAGCGTAAGCAATACGAATATGACAATTTGAAATAATACTTTCATTTGTAGTGTAAGCTTTGTAGAGCTGTTGCACATCTTGAGTGATGATATAAGCTTTAAGCCCGTACCCAGCAATGTAGGCAAGAGCCTTTTCAAAAATTTCCAATTTTCCCAAAGTTGGAAATTCATCAAGCATTAAAAGCAAACGATGTTTGTGATTGGTTTTGGATCTTCCATCATCAAATTCCATGCGATCTGAAAGAGAAAGAACCATTTGGGTCAATAGCAATCGTGCTAATGGTCTCATTCTATCTAAATTACGCGGCGTTGTAATGAAATACAGTGAGACGGGATCTTCTGTATCCATCAAATCACTAATATAAAAATCACAATATTTTGTGTTTTCACCAACAATAGGATCACGATAAAGAGACAGAGCATTATTTGCCGTCGAAATAATAGACCCTAACTCGCGTGCTGGTGTTCCAGCCATACGACGACCAACACCGTTGATAACAAGTTTTGCTTCTTTATCTGCATCCTGAAATAGAGGATCATCACTTTTTATATCAAGATTTTCCATTTCATGAAACAAACTAGAAAGCGCTTTTGGATCACCGTCTTCATCAAAATCATCATTATTTTCAATAACAGTAGCAAAATCTCCTACTCCCGTTAACATGTGTGCACAATCTTGCAAACAAGGTATACGTCCAATTTTTTCTGCCTTGTAAAGAGCATGAAGAATGAGACCATTCAAAAGTTCAAAAGCCGCTGATCTAAAATGATCACCAGCAATCCCTTTTCCATCATCATCAATAACCATTAAGGCTATGTTTTGTGCATCCGCTACTTGATAACGTGTTCTGAAACGAATTTCTCCTAATGGATTCCATGAACATCCAACTTTTGGTTCTGCTGGATCAAATCTTAGGATCTTATTCCCTGCATACTTTTTCCGCCATCCAGAAGTCATGGCATAATTTTCACCTTTTGTATCAAGAACAAAAAGACTGTGTGGCCAACTCAAAAGAGTAGGTACTACTAAACCAACACCTTTACCAGAACGTGTAGGCGCTAAAGCTGCTATATGCTCTGGTCCATCATGACGCAAATAATGCAACATTCCTGTTTTTGGATCAGCAAATGCTCCACAATATACACCCTCTCCTTTCTTTTTATGTGGTATAAGCCCCATTTCTTGAATTTCATCAAAATTTGCAAAATGCGCTGTTCCATGTAAATCATCGGTACTTTTGTTACTCCTTGAAGAAAAACCAGCCCAAAGAGTAAAACCAACAAATCCAATCAAAAGACCAGCACAAAAGAGAACAAATATTACATTACACTGACTAGGAGCATAATCATAAAATTTAAAGACCCAAGAAAACCAAGAAAAGGGCGAATACACTCCTTTAAAATTAGAACCAAGAGAAACACTATAATGAAAAGTATGTGCTAAATATTGTGTACAAAATTGATTAAGGAGAATAAAATATACAATGAATAAAAAGATAAATATCAATCGAGATTTTCTTTTGGGTGTATGTGTAGATTGATTTCCCAATTTTCCCCCCTTATCCATATTTAATTTAATATTTGAATATGATCAATTAAAATGCTTATGGTTTCTTTACACAAAATTGTTTTTTCAATCTAAAATAAGTAGCATGAGAATTTCCCAAAAATCTCTACTAAGAATTAAAGCTGTTTTTTTTAAAATTAATAAGGACGTGCCGCCATTGGATGACCTTTCCAAGCAGGTAAAATAATATCTTTTGTTACCATGACATTGAAATTATAACCAGGACGAATAATTATTGTTGGCTGAATACCTAAATTTTTACGTGTCATTTCAATACCGACTTCGCCCCATTGTCTACCAAGCTCTGCCGCTAACGTTTCTTTTGCTGTCTCTGTTTTACTATCATCATTACCTGTCTTATGTGTTTTTTGAGACAATTGTGAAGCTCCCGAAATGACAGAAAGTAAAAAAGCATTACCAAAAATTTTTAAATAATGATTATGAACCTTATCCTTAAATCCAGCATAACCAGACTGATCTGTCCCCGGCATATTCCCAAGAGATAAAGAAGAACCATCAGGATAAATAACTCTCGACCAAGCAATAAGCGCTCTTTTTTGACCAGTAGATACACGACTATCATATGTTCCTATCAGCCTCGACCCCATAGGAATTAAAACATTTTGACCAGTAGCGGAATCGTAGACACTTTCTCTTACTTGAGCTATAATTTGTCCAGGCAAATCACTATTAATACCACTTATCATAACACTAGGAATAATGGTTCCAGCCTTAATCTCAAGACTTGCCTTGATAGCTTCTTGACGCGTATTTTTTAAATAAACAGCTGCTTCTGGAGATTGAGATAAAAAAGCAATTTTTTGTGATTGCATATTAGGATCATGTCCTCCATCACCATTGTACAACGATGAATTAGCGGATAATCCAGATCGACCAAATAAATTTTCAAGAGTTGCTTTTTGCGGATCTGTATCTTGAACTTGAGACTGATTTTGCATCTTTGAATTAATTGTAAAAGAAACCATAGGATCAGAATCTAAAGCAGCCTCCATTTTAGCAAAACGCCTCTCTACAATATGTGTTAATAATCTCTTTTGTGTTTCATCTTCTTCATCTACAGTTTCATCGAGCGGCTTTTGTTCTGGATCTTTTGTTAGCAACTTCTTAGTTTCAATTGGTTTGGTTGACTGTGCTGGTAAGATCTCTGGTAATTTTGCTTGAACATAATCATCACCCTCTGGACGAATTGGCAACGGTGTTTCATCCACAAATAATTTTTTTTTGTTTTCTAAGACAACATTATTAGATTGCTGTCGCAACATAAAAGTATATGTAATACCAAGCAGAGCAAAAAAAATGATACCTATAGCACCTATAAAAGGTATATTGTTTAACCGCCGTACACCTCGTCCTTTGGGTTTTACAGAAAAAAAATCAGGAGATTCAGAAGGACTACTTTTTTGATCGTTTTTCACCCTTTACCCCCATCATCTACACGAGCAATAAAAGGAGCGGCCGGTACAATATTTCCAGTTTTTAAACGAACATAATGACGCGTTATTTCAGTTAAACCATATTGTGCCACCAATACTATACCTTGATCCAAGGGCATCACTTTGTAGGTTAAATTTATACCCGTGTTTTTATGTTTTTCTGGTTGATCTGTATAAATTACACCGTAGCCATTCCTTTGTAGAAGACTAACCAATAAAGATGTAAACTTATCTTCTGTATCATTTGTTTTTACAATAAATGTTGTAGTTGCAGGCGGCAAAGGATCTCTAAGATAGCGAACAAAATCACTAGTAATTAAATTTGCGTCATTCTCCGTAATATTTTGATCAACATAATTAACCAACAAAGGTGAATGGCGACTTATAGACGTGCAACCAACTGTCAAAGCAAGAGGTAACAGCAATAAATATTTTAACATTTTAACGCCCCCTAATAATTGTTACTCTCTGCTGAGAACTTCCTACACCAGAAATCATAGCTACTTTGCTAATAACGGCATCAACAACATATCTATTTCCAATAATGCGATAGTTTATTAATCTTTCACTAGGCTTTTTTAAGAAGCCACCATCATCACCAACAGCAATTAAAGCAGGCGCCATTCCTCTAATTCCATCACTAGGTAATTCAATGTAAGTTTTAAACCCATCTGTATAAACCCGTCTCGGATACCATTTAATTCTTCGATCACTAATCGTAATACGAAAGTTAAAATCAAGATCAGCTAAGTTTTGACCTGTTGCTAATGTATTACGGCTTTTATCTGTAGCCGCTTTATACGCAGACCAATCTTGATCTGTATCATCAGGATAAATAAAAGAAAGAACAGGAATTGAAGAATTTTGCGTACTAGCAAGTTTGATCATATAAGTACGGCGATCCGTCGTAATAAAGAGATTTGTTGTTAAACCAGCATCTACAGGCTTTACAACAACATAAGTTGTTTCTGCGGCTCCTACACCACTTACCGTGGGACTAATTTTCCATCTTACAGTATCACCAGCATGGAGAGAATTTATAGTCTCTCCCGATTGTAACTGTATCGTGCAAACCTCTAATGGTGTACACACCAATGTAGGCAAAGTAGCTCCATAAAGATATCTAACACTGCCGTCACCAGAATATATAGGTCTTTTGGGATTATTCTTCCATTGATTTGCTAATCTAATTCCCCATGCTTCCTTATCAGTAAGATGTATTTTTTGAGGAGAAACAAAATTAATGTTGTGTGATACATCTGTCGCCAGAGCTTTTGATGTTACAAAAATCACTGTACTTATAAAAATAAATTTCTTAAACATAAAATTCCCGCTTTACGCTTTACTATGATTGTTCTTAAAGTCTTGGCGTCCATGCAAATTGTTTAACATATAATCCAATAGGATTTAGCATCATTTGCTTTTCAGTTTTTGGTATTGCTAAAATAATTGTAGCGGTAGCTTGCCAAAGTTTACTATCAATAATAGCTCCGGATCGTGCTCTTTTCTTTTCAGTCCATTCAATTTGCCAAGTATCATTAGAAACAGGAACAATTGCATTAACTTGAATTTCTACTGTCTCCATTGAAGCACGTGAATAAGGATCATTTTGTTTATGATATTCAACAAGCATAGCATATGCTGGTGATTGAGGTAAGGTCATTGAGTATGTCTGGTTTATGAGATCTTCTTCTGCTCTCATATCAACATAAACAGTACGTGCCCCAATCAGCCAATTACGTAATGCCGCCCGAATATGGGTTGCGTTTGGTTTAGAAGCAACATTTGCCTTTGATAAATGCGTTACCTCACCGACCGAATTGGTTTGCACTATATAAGGAACAATAGTTTCTTCATTTGCTTTCCAAATGAATGCTCCTACTGACATTGCAGTAATAATAATCATTCCAAAAGTTGCTAAACGCCAATTATTAGCGGATTTAATATAATCCCCATACCTTTCCATCCATTCTCTACGCGCTATAATATAGGGATTAGAGGGTTTGTCTTTTATAGAATCTTTGCTTGCTTTCACAGTCCCCCCTTAATTATAAAGTTAAACAGCTCTCTTTAAAGATAAATTAACTTTCTTATGAAACATTTTTCGTTGAATGTGAAGAAAACAATTCCGACTTATCCATAAAATAATTATCTCAAATCAAAAAAATATATTTTTTAACTGAAAAACATACTTTAAGTCTCTATTTCTTTATCTGAAATATTTTTAACACTGTTTTTTGTAATCTTGACTTTTATGCCTTTTTTCCAATACCCAGCTTGAATGAAACCTCTCTTTGTAGTTTCCTTAACAAAAATTTTCTGATTTTCTTCAAAAAGAAGATAATTCTTTTCTCTAATTTTTCTACGCCCTACATAATTAAATACGGATTCTTCACCGTTCCATGCAACATAAGGAAGATTTTCAGTATATTTATTTCGCTCTTCTATCCACTCTTGAAGTGAATTATCAATGTTATCTTTGCTGTGTTGCTTCACTTCATTCTTTAAAGCGTTTAAAACAGGATCATCAAAGACAACATTCATATTGTGAACACCAGCCAATTTAGCAACTTCTTGTTTGAATTCTTCTGTGCCATTTAATACAAGTGGCTGATCTTTAAATTTTTCAACAGCAAGACTTAAAGCAATATACGCTGACCCAGTAGTAAATTTTTGTGCATGAATTTTCTCACCAGCATCAATAATGGTCCCACCATCAATGCTTTTATACAAAATATTTCCATTCTTCAAAAAAGAAGGTTTTAAATTCTTACGTAAAAATTTACCTGTTTTTCCAGCTGTTTTCCCAGTTAACAAATTATTAGATAAAACAACGCGACGCTCATTCATTGAATGCAAAACATCCATAGCATCTTTATCACCAATATTTGCTTGTTGGTGTAACCAATCTAACCAATTTGGAAATCTAGTTTCTGCTAACTTTCTTTTAGCTATCGCTTGCTTTGTTCTTAATTCTTGTTGACGAAATGCTTTTTGTAATTTTAACGTTTTTCGTATTCCCGCACGTAAACTTTTTGGTGTCAGTCTCAATAAAGAACTTTGTTGTTTATACCACATAAACAGTTGATTATAAAAAGCATCCTTTTGCGTACGTAATATTTGATATTTTTCTCGTCTTTCTAAATCGCTTGCATTTTTTTGTTCCTTATATCGAGAATACAAAAGTGTCTTAGTCTTACTGTTTTTTCCACGTAAAACTGGTACATATTGCTTCTGTATAATTGGCTTATAATCTTCATAAGTACCAAGTCTCTTTTCAAGAGCTCGTAAAGACAATGCTCTATTACAACTGCTAGCTTTAACCCATAAATCAAGATCAGAAGCTCCTATGACTAATCCACTCCCTTGTTTTTTTACAACGAGACCATGATCAGCAAAACTCTTATGCAGCGCTAACCAATCTGTATAATTAAGTTCTTTAGATATCCTTCCAACATAAGTTGAAAGAGATTCAACTCCGGTCCTATACTCAAAGTTTTTTATCTTTGGTTGCTTGATATTTTCAATGTCACATTCTAATCCATGTGGTGTCTTGATTAAGTTATATTCTTGTTCAATTGTTTGACAGGTTTTCATAAGTGTACGTTTGTCAAAAAAAGGTTCGTAATTACGAAAATTTTCAGGATTTATTTTGTTGATAGCAATATGAATATGCAGATTTTCTGTATCTTTATGGATAGCTGAAATACGTTGATGATTTTCGTAACCTAGCGCAGCACAAAATTTATCTTCAATTGCGTAGAGTGTTTCTCTCTCTGGAGTTTCTCCAACCGGAAAAGATAAGACCAAATGATATGTTTTATCAGTCTTTGATCTTTTATTTTGATCTTGAGTTTTTAAAATGAATTCTGTTGCCATAACAGGATCATCTGTATGACAATTTGTAACTCTTACTGATGCTACTTTTGCGCTATTTTGTATATTATCATCAATTATGTAATCGGATGTAAGTTTCCAATCTCTTGGTAAACTTCCCCCATCTAAATCCATAATATAACGAGCCAATCGTGCCATATTGGATGTTGATTTTTTTCTTTCAACACGCTTAGCAATCATAGTGCGGATATTTTTTCAAAAATTTGTTTTTGGAGTTCACGAAATGCTACCATCATTTTATCTATATCATTTGGTACTCCACCTTTCCCATTATTTGTAACTAACCATAATTTTAATAAACCAGCTACTCTCCCTAAATCGCCTTGTAGCTTAGTGAGGTCCTTTACCGCCTCATAATCTATATTCGCTTTTACGGGTTCAAGTTGTCCAGTAGTACGCAGGTAAGTAGAAATAGACAAGCCTGTCTGTTTTGCATTTTCTTCTATGCTTTCTTTTTCCTCGAAAGTGCACCAAACACTTAATCTAAATTTTCTTGGTCGTGTCATTTTCCCCCTCTTAAATTGCGGATGCAATCAAACCTCGTAGAGCAAGATACGTTGAGCATTTTATGCGAATAAGTTGGGTAATGTTAGTTGCGTAGCGCTACATTACACATCTTGCCGTTTTCTTAAAGAAAAACTTTTATAAAAATTACCAAAATATCCCTTTAATTGACAGTTCTATTTATTTTTTGTAAAGATTTGAAAAATTTTGTAAAGAATTATAAAAAGTTGGTAAGTTAATGAAAAAAAAAACAGAATGGGGGAAAATGCGAATAGTCTTTCTAGCCAACAAAGATTTAATTTTAAAATCCATTAAAGAAGGGTATTCCCTAAAAGAAATTTTAAGAAAAAATCCAAATTTAAATATTTCATATGACGCCTTAGCATCATATGTGCGAAAATATTTTAAAAAGAATCTTGAGACTACTGCTACATCAGATTTATCAGTAAAAACTCAATCCAAAGAATCTACTTCTGCTAATCCTATTACAACACAACAAAAATCACGTACATTTATACACGATACAAACAAAAAATTAGAGGATATGATATGACAAATATTCACATGACCTTACAAGGTAAAGGAGGAGTAGGAAAATCATTTGTAGCTAGTCTTGTGATGCAATATTTACTAGAAAATAAAATAGACGTGAAAGGTATAGACACTGATCCTGTTAATCAAACTTTTGCTAACTATAAAAATTTTAATGTAAAGCATTTAAAACTTCTCGAGCAAAGCGTAATTATTCCCCGTAATTTTGATACTCTTATGGAAGAATTGCTTCATTCTAATTGTCAATATGTTATTGATAATGGAGCTACAACATTTTTACCTCTAGCCTATTATTTAAAGGAAAATGAAGCTTTTGATCTGTTGGCCGCTGCTAAAAAGAATGTAATTATTCATACAATTATCACTGGTGGACAAGCACTGGCCGATACATTATCTGGATTATTTTCCATATGTACCCAAATTCCAAAAACAGCAAATATCGTCGTTTGGAAAAATGAATTCTTTGGTCCCATTACAGCTAATGGAAAAAACTTTGAAGAAATGAAAGTATTTGAAGAAACTAAAGAAAGAATTTCTGCTATTGTTACAATTCCACAACAAACATCTAGCACTTTTGGGGAGGATATAAAAACAATGCTTGATAAAAAATTAACCTTTAACGAAATTACAAATTCAAACGAATTCAGCATTATGGCCAAAAGCCGCTTAGCACGCGTCAAAAGCATATTATTTGACCAGATAGCTATTATTCCAGGAATATAAAATGTCCGTTGATATTGATGCCATTCGGCAAAAAATAACTAAAGAATTTAATCAACTTGTTCCACCAAATGATCCAATTCTCATGACTGTTTTTTTATCTGATATAATGCTAGATTCAGCTTTAAAAACACTTCACGAACATCAAAATCAAATGATCAATTACATTTTAACTGCACGTAATGCTATGGTAGAGGAAGAAAAAAAAACAGCTGGAAAATTAATAACTGAAGCAGCCACATATATAAACAAAGAAATCAACCAAGAAATGAGTAAAAACTTGAATTATATTTCTGAACAAATGAAATCATATGAAATCTCGTTATCCAAAGTGTCTGCTATAAAATCAAGTGTAGATGATAATATGGAAAGATTTTTAAAAAAACTCAGAAATTATGGAATATTAATAGGTGCTAGTTTATTAGCAAATATTCTCTGTTTTTTTGCTCTTATAATCCATTATTATATAAATTAATATTTTTTAAATCACTTGAAAAAAGTATAGACTTTTTAAAATTCTTATTCAGTGTTTATATCTCAAAATGGAGCCGCATCTTTATGATACGGCTTTTTTATACCTAAAAAGCAGGCGCCCCCCGCACCTGCTATTTTATTTACGCAACATCCTCATACTCATCACGAAAATAATCATCATCACT
>NZ_JBHILQ010000162.1:0-568 GCF_042193395.1 Bartonella sp. TT29SHDZB | reverse complement strand
TCTGAAGGCGCCCAGTGATAATAAAGGGCTAGCTCTGCCCCAAATTGTCCGGCAGAGAGGATTGGAGTTGCGGAAAAAAAGCAAAAAAAGCCTTCAATATTGCGACAATATCCATCACATCAACTCGATCAATCAATTCAATAGATTCATGTGACATATCAGCCAAAAGTGCTGTGATGCCTTCTGTTGCCTCACTTGTGAACAAAACTTGAGAAAGCTTCGTGATAAGCACATCATTGCTCAAAGTTGTTTTTTGCTCTCCAAACTCAGGAAGCAGCAGCTCTGTCAATTGTGGTCCAATGAGCACCGCTAATTGCTTGGCATGCTTAAAAGTGGGGCGATAAAAGGTCAGTTTCTTGCAGAGAGATTCTTTGCCACCTTTATCTTGATAAGGAAGCGGAACCTGCAATTCCACGTCAATGCTGGTTTGTAAACTTGTCATGATCAATTCCTATAAGTTGAGAATAGAGCGGCGGCGAGAACCGATCTCTTGCCCATTGCGGACAAGCCAGCCGCCCCGTTTAAAAGAAAAGCGGTGCAAAACAGAACCATCCCAAAATTCCGTATA
>NZ_JBHILQ010000161.1:0-569 GCF_042193395.1 Bartonella sp. TT29SHDZB | reverse complement strand
TGACGGAGA
Organism: Bartonella sp. TT29SHDZB; assembly: GCF_042193395.1. Taxonomy (NCBI): domain Bacteria; kingdom Pseudomonadati; phylum Pseudomonadota; class Alphaproteobacteria; order Hyphomicrobiales; family Bartonellaceae; genus Bartonella; species Bartonella sp. TT29SHDZB. The sequence goes on along the minus strand of NZ_JBHILQ010000161.1, from coordinate 560 downwards.
ACTGGGTCATGCTAAGTGCAAAGTGCCTTCCCAAAGCCCGAAACTGGATGGTCTCTATGTCTGAAAAACTCTCATAGTCCCTGTCGAACTCGAACGACGCTAGGACCTCCAGTGTAATGTCTCGGGAGGCTGGGTCTCTGATAGACAATAAACGTCCCCAGCCTCCCACTGCGAGGAGCCTGATAATTGCTTGAGTGGACATATTTTATCTACTTGTTTACATACTTTGAGCATCATTTTATCATGGATTATGTCTCATTATGTGTATTTTGGTGTTCTCTTTTGCAATTAGGTTGTGAAAGTGTGGAAGAAGAATTAGGAAGCAAAGATGGGTTATAAAGACGTATTGTTGGAGCTTTTGTACAACACAAGTGTCAAGACACAAGAGGATTCCATGAACATGAGGGTGTGTACCAACTTCCAAGAAGATTCAAGCCAATTCATGTGTTGGAAGGGCACAAGGGCAGCCACACCTTCATGTCCCTACTTGTGCAAAGATAGCTAAAGCTTCCAAATGAAGTGCCTCAAGAGAAGTGTTTCTGAACCGTCATCGAAGAATA
>NZ_JBHILQ010000160.1:323-571 GCF_042193395.1 Bartonella sp. TT29SHDZB | reverse complement strand
CATATTGAAGTTGTTTTCCTTTTAAATTTTTGCAAATTTCTTTGAATCTGTTTGCAGGTTCCAAGTTTTAAGAACTTCATTCAATTGCGCTTTAAACAAAGCACTTTTTTGATCGTTTGATTTAGTTAGAACGTTTTTTTCTGTTTTTTGCACACGCCAATCGTTTAATTTTTCTTCAGAAGTTTCATTGAGTAGTGCATAGAAAGAACGTTCTAGATAGAGTTCTCCTCGATTTTCTTTAGCAATCA
>NZ_JBHILQ010000160.1:0-241 GCF_042193395.1 Bartonella sp. TT29SHDZB | reverse complement strand
GCTTTTTTAATTCCCATAGTTTTTTTAGCATCTTCCACGGCATGAGAAGAAATCCCTTTCATTGTAGCTAAAAACTCCATAGATCCGATTAAATCCCTTTCGGATTGCAACCCATGTTTCATGAACATAGCAACATTAGGCAAAGCTTGTGCTAAAAGTTCAGGTTTGATTTGAAGCGATTTGAAGTTTTTTGAAGGTAATGTGTTTTCGGTTTTGCCTTTCTCTATTTTTTCATAAGCAA
>NZ_JBHILQ010000159.1:0-572 GCF_042193395.1 Bartonella sp. TT29SHDZB | reverse complement strand
AGGCCCATGACAACCTCTTAGGGTTAGACTACCAAAGATTAGAAGATATCATTATTGAGCTCTTGCCTTGATTATTGACACGTCCGAATTGCGTGTATACACCGCAAGTGCACAAGTGTCGAAGTAATAAAATATCTTGGTGAGCAAGGTAGTCGTATCCAGAGGGAGTAGTGCTTAGAAACAAGAGTAATTTGCTATTTAACTAGTGCAAAGAGTGATGGTGTGTGAAATCAATATGTATGGATAAGAAGAGAAAAAGTAAAAGTAGGAAAAGTATGCAAGCAAAGGGTAAGGAGGGAGCAATCACTATAAAGATGGGGTACCCGGACAATGCTCCCCCTAGGACTAATACTTCTAGTGAAAGACTAGTATTACGCCTTCTAATTGATATCTAATGAGTCGTGGAAGTCCTAAAGCACACCGTCACAAACCTAAGGTCAACCGCGACTAGTTCCAACACTATGCCTTGACACTAGGTTTCACTACAACCCGTCACTCTATTGATCGCTCAACTAAGCCCTAAGGGAGTCCCTCTCCTATAGCCTCACACTACGTGGAACTGCATGGAGTTC
>NZ_JBHILQ010000158.1:0-579 GCF_042193395.1 Bartonella sp. TT29SHDZB | reverse complement strand
ATTTCTCCCCATTCTTTGGTTGGAGCCCTAACTCAAGGTGAGCCATTTTTCTTGGGTTTTTCTTGGTTTTTCTTGGGTTGTTTGGAAGGGAAAATTGTTGTGAATGTGAATGAATGTCTTGTGTAGTAGTAGATCTACATTTTAAAGCCTTGTATTTCTAGATCTCTACTTTTACAAGATGAACTCTTCCAAATTTTTCTCGGTCTTTACTGTAGCACATACTAGAAAATCAGCCCTTTGTTTTAATTTCCCATTTTTCATCCCAAAAATTTGACCATTGATGATTATTGTTGCCTTGTAGGTATGCCGATCAAGCATAGGGCAGGCAAACGAGTTCGGCGTGTCTCTCCACCGCCCGTTCGCGAGCCCACCTTCAAGCGTGATGCCCACAAGGCGCGATTCGCGTTATTATCTCGACGGGAATTCGGCACCGTCAGGAAAATCGATTGGGAAACCTTGACAACTTTGGGCATTGCCAGTACCGTCCGGGATCTTATCTCACATGACGGGTGGGACACCGTACTTCATATTGATGTGCCCACCTATCGCGAGCTTACTTTGGAGGTACTGAGTACATTC
>NZ_JBHILQ010000020.1:0-25171 GCF_042193395.1 Bartonella sp. TT29SHDZB | reverse complement strand
TCTTCCCATGATCAACGTGACCAATCGTACCAATATTAACATGCGGTTTTGTTCGTTCAAACTTGCTCTTCGCCATTTGAGCTCTCCATTTTCCGTCCAAGCCAAGGACTAAGTTAAAAATTAATTACCAACCTGAAATTACGCGTATTTCTTTTGAATCTCCAAAGCAACAGCCGAAGGTACAGGCTCGTAATGATCAAACTGCATTGTATACTGCGCACGCCCCTGACTCATAGAGCGAAGAGTATTCACATAACCAAACATATTTGCCAAAGGAACCATTGCATTCACAACCGTTGCAATACCACGCGCTTCAGTTCCTGAAATCTGTCCCCGACGAGAATTGAGATCACCAATAACATCACCAACATAATCATCTGGCGTAACAACTTCCACCTTCATGATCGGCTCAAGAAGCTGTGCACCAGCCTTCTTTGCTCCATCACGAAAAGCTGCACGAGCAGCAATCTCAAAAGCCAAAACCGAAGAATCAACATCGTGATAGCCACCATCAATGAGAGTCGCCTTTACACCAAGCATAGGAAAGCCCGCAAGAGGACCTGACCCCATAACACTCTCAATTCCCTTCTGAACGCCGGGAATATATTCTTTAGGAACAGCCCCACCAACAATCTTTGACTCAAAAATAAAGTCATCACCATCATGAGGCTCAAAAACAATTTTCACGCGAGCAAATTGACCAGCACCACCCGATTGTTTCTTATGCGTATAATCAATTTCCGCCATTTTAGTAATTGACTCACGATAAGCAACCTGAGGCTGCCCAACATTTGCCTCAACTTTAAACTCACGCCGCATACGGTCAACAATAATATCAAGATGAAGCTCACCCATTCCAGCTATAATAGTCTGACCAGATTCCTCATCCGATTTAACACGAAATGAAGGATCCTCAGCTGCTAGACGGTTAAGAGCAATACCCATTTTTTCTTGATCTGCTTTTGTTTTCGGTTCAATTGCAATCTCAATAACAGGCTCCGGAAATTCCATCCTCTCCAAAACAACAGGCTTCAAAGGATCACAAAGAGTATCCCCCGTTGTCGTCTCTTTAAGTCCCGCAAGAGCAACAATATCACCAGCAAATGCTTCTTCAATATCTTCACGAGAATTAGAATGCATTTGAAGCATACGCCCCAAACGCTCCTTTTTCTTCTTCACAGTATTCTCAAGAGAAATACCCTTTTGAACTTTACCAGAATAAATACGACAGAAAGTCAGCGACCCCACAAAAGGATCATTCATAATTTTAAAAGCAAGCATAGACAGCGGAGCATCATCAGAAGATTCGCGCGTCGTCTCAGACTCAGTCTTTACATCAATACCCTTAATCGCAGGAATATCAATTGGAGAAGGAAGATAGGAAACAACAGCATCCAAAAGTGGCTGCACCCCCTTGTTTTTAAAAGCCGTACCACAAAGAACCGGATGAAACTGAACTTCTACTGTCCCCCTACGAATGAGAGAAACAAGCTGCTCGTTGGTTGGCATAACACCTTCTAAATAAGCCTCTGTCGCAGCCTCATCAACCTCCACAGCCATCTCAATCAATTTCTCGCGATATTCTTCAGCTTTCTCTTTTAAATCTGAGGGAATTTCACTTATCACCGCCGAGGCACCAATAGAACCATCCCACTTTAAAGCTCTCATTTCTACAAGATCAACAACACCTTCAAAGTCATTTTCAGCACCAATCGGCAACTGCAAAACAAGCGCTTTAGCACCCAACCGAGAACCAACCATTTCCACACTGCGATAGAAGTCAGCTCCTATTTTGTCCATCTTATTAACAAAAACCATACGAGGCACACGATATTTCTCGGCTTGCCGCCAAACAGTTTCCGTCTGAGGCTCCACACCAGCATTTGCATCCAACAAAGCTATTGCACCATCAAGAACACGCAAAGAGCGCTCAACTTCAATCGTAAAATCAACGTGCCCTGGCGTATCAATAATATTAAAGCGACGCTTCCGACCGTCCTGCCCTTCCCAAAACGTCGTTGTCGCAGCAGACGTAATCGTAATACCGCGCTCCTGCTCCTGCTCCATCCAATCCATTGTAGAAGCACCATCATGGGTCTCGCCAATTTTATGATTCTTACCGGTATAGAACAGAATACGCTCAGTCATCGTAGTCTTACCAGCATCAATATGCGCCATAATACCAAAATTACGATAATCTTCAATTTTATATTCGCGAGCCATTATATTTGCCTTAGTTTAAAACTTCTACCAGCGATAGTGAGAAAAAGCACGATTAGCTTCAGCCATACGATGAACATCTTCACGCTTTTTCACGGCAGAACCACGATTATTAGCAGCATCCATCAATTCACCAGATAAACGCTCAACCATCGTCGTTTCATTTCGACCACGCGCCGCCGCAATTAACCAACGAATAGCAAGAGCCTGACGACGATCAGGACGAACATCAATCGGAACTTGATAAGTAGCACCACCAACACGGCGTGAACGAACCTCAATATGAGGAGCAACATTCTCTAACGCCCGATGAAATAGAGCCACAGGATCTGTTTTTACTCTTTTTTCTACAGAATCAAGCGCACCATAAACAATACGCTCTGCAACTGATTTTTTACCATCAAACATAATGGCATTCATAAATTTCATAATAACCAAATCACCAAATTTGGGATCTGGATTAATCTCACGTTTTTCTGCTCTATGACGACGGGACATTGGCTTTGTCTCTCAATATTATTTTGGACGCTTTGCGCCATACTTTGAACGACGCTGTTTACGATTCTTGACACCCTGAGTATCAAGCAAACCACGAATAATGTGATAACGAACTCCTGGCAAATCTTTCACACGACCACCACGAATCATCACAACAGAGTGCTCTTGAAGATTATGTCCCTCTCCAGGAATATAACCAATCACCTCAAATCCATTCGTCAAGCGAATTTTAGCAACTTTACGAAGAGCAGAATTAGGTTTCTTCGGCGTTGTTGTATAAACACGCGTACAAACACCACGCTTCTGCGGATTCGACTGCAGAGCAGGAACCTTATTACGTTTAACTGGCACCACACGCGGCTTACGAATCAACTGATTTACGGTAGGCATGCAACCTTCCTCTTTTCGATCTATATTCTTCTCACCCAATCGGGCTTTTCTATTTTTATTTCCATCCACCCCAACAGAATCGGAACAGATATCTAAGTCTACACACAAAATCGGGCACACCTGCAAAAAACAGTTCACCCGACCATAAGCAGAGAAGGCAATAGCCTTTTGCACTAGGATTTGCTTTTAATCTTCTTAACACCTGTGAATAATCTTCCGGCTCATATCCAAAACACCTGATTACACCCACATCGGTTATGTCCATCTCTAATAGCGAGAACACGTACATTCGTCAAGAACTAAACAGCAGAAAGTTTTTTAAAATTAAAATAAATTAAATTTTAAAGCTTTAAATTTGCTTTTACCGCTACTCTTGATAAATCAATTTACCATAGTAATATCCCCTATAAATAAAAAAAGTAGCGATATGACTGTACTAAAACATAAATGCAGTAAATTGGATTGCATATTTTATATCTAATGATGAGCGCCATGAAAATAGCAACGTGGAATATTGCCGGAATAAAAGCACGACATGAAACATTATGTCAATGGCTGCAGCAAAGCCAGCCGGACATAGTCTGTTTACAGGAAATTAAAAGTATTGATGAAAATTTTCCACGCGATGCAATTGAAAATTTAGGTTACCATATAGAAACACACGGACAAAAAAGTTTTAATGGCGTTGCGATTCTCTCTAAAAAAACACCAGATGAAGTGATCCGTCGATTACCAGGCAATGATAATGATAAACAAACACGTTACATTGAAGCTGTTTATTCAACAAACAAAGGTGTTGTTCGTGTTGCATCTCTCTATTTGCCAAATGGCAATCCTATCGAGAGTGAAAAATATTCCTACAAGATAGAATGGATGGAAAGATTATATACACATGCAAAATCATTGCTTGCGTATGAAGAGCCTCTTATCCTAGCGGGTGATTATAATGTAATTCCCACCCCATTAGATGCAAAAAATCCTCAAGAATGGTATCAAAATGCTTTATTTCTTCAAAAAACAAGAAAAGCATTCCAACGTATTCTTCATTTAGGTCTTTACGATGCTATCCGGAATGTCACCGATACGCCCTCCTACAGTTTTTGGGATTTCCAAGCTGGGGCATGGCCTAAAAATAATGGGATTCGCATTGATCATTTATTATTATCACCAGAAGCTGTTGATCATCTTATTGGCGCTCATAGTCAGACAGACGTAAGGGGATATCAAAAACCATCTGACCACGTTCCTGTTTGGGTTCACCTTAATATCAATTAAAAAATATAGCCCTCATTTTATAAGATAACAAAAAAATTCCACTCAGAATAATAACTATGCTACAGCGTATTAAAGATTATATCTTAAACAACTACAATAAATAAATGGAGGACATAAATGAAGAAATCATTATTAATGCTTATTGCAGCAACGGCCATTGGATTCTCAAGTTTCGCGCATGCTGAACATGATACTCTTGAAAAAATAAAACGAACAGGGGAAATTACTTTAGGTGTCCGTGAATCATCTGGTTTAGCCTACGCCCTTGGTAATAATAAATATGTAGGTTTTCATACAGAAATGGCAGAACGGATCATTGGTGATATCTCAAAAAAAATTGGTAAACCAATTAAAATTCATTATCTTCCCATCACTTCTCAAAATAGAATTCCTCTCTTAAAAAATAATACTTATGATTTTGAGTGCGGCTCAACAACAAATGATATTGCCCGCAGTAAAGAAGCAGCATTTGCTTATACGACATATGTTGAAGAAGTTAGAATTGCTGTAAAGAAAAACTCTAACATTAAATCTCTTGACGATTTAAATGGAAAAACAGTTGCAACGACCACCGGTACAACATCTGTCCAACTTATTCGTAAAAACAAACGTGCAAAAAACATTAACTTTAAGGTCATCAAAGGAAAAGATCACGGAGATAGCTTCTTATTATTAGAATCTGGTCGTGCTGATGCATTTGTTATGGATGCCTCAATTCTTGCTGGACATATTGCAAAATCAAAAAATCCATCTGATTATGTCATTCTTGACACCGTACTTTCAGTTGAACCCATCGCCTGCATGCTCAGATTGCATGACAAAAAACTTGAACAAGCAATCAACGATAGTATCGTCCGTCAGATTAAAGACGAATCACTTGAAAAACTTTACAATAAGTGGTTTATGAAGCCGATTCCACCTGCTAATACTGTTATGAACCTTCCCTTATCAAAACAAACGAGATATGCTTGGGATCACCCAAACAATAAGCCTCGGGAAAGCTACACAGAAAAAGATTTATAGAATAAAGAAAGAAGAACCACACTCTTTAAAAATTGAGTGTGGTTTATATTTTAGTTCACTTTTTGATAAATTCCGCCTATGTAGATACGGTTGATTTATTGTCTTATTTGTGAATGACTAATTTGAGGGAATATCAATTAATGGACTTTTCTTTCCTTTGTAGAGATGACCTTACTCAAACACTGGTAGCAGGATGCTTGGGAACTCCTGGCGTGAATCATACCTATTTAGATACACTTCTCGATGGCTTAAAAAATACAATTATATTGTCCATCACTTCACTTATATTAGCTGTATTATGTGGTATTATTATAGGAACAATGCGCACTTTACCTAATACTTCCATAATCAATTGTGTATTTCGCACTATCGGTGCTATCTGGGTAGAGATTATGCGTAACATTCCCCTCCTTGTACAGGTATTTTTATGGTATTTTGTTGTTCCTAAGGTCTATCCACCAGCGATGAAATTTTCCCCTATTCTCTTAATAACATGCGCATTGGGATTCTTTACATCTGCGCGCATTGCTGAACAGGTTCGTTCAGGCATTGAAGCTATTCCTTCTGGACAACGCTATGCTGCTATGGCAATGGGATTTACAACTTATCAAAGTTATCTCTATATTATACTGCCGCGTGCTATGCGCACAATTATGCCCCCGCTTACTTCAGAAGCAATGGGCATTGTAAAAAATTCATCTATAGCATTCGCCGTTTCAATAAATGAGCTCATGCAATTTCAATACCAAACAATTGAAGAGGTAAGTCATGTTTATGAAAACTATTTGCTTGTTACGATTCTTTATATTCTTATAGCCTTATTCATATTTATTGTGATGACAGTTATTGAACAAATACTCAAAATTCCTAATTTTCAAACAAAGGAAAATTGAATATGATAAATTTCATAAGCTCTCAGTTTGGACACTATTTTCCTTTCAATTTTTCCGACTTTGATTTTTCCTTTTTCACTTTTGATGTATTTCGTTCTTACATTTTATCAGGTTTACTCTTCAGCGTTTTTCTAACTCTTTTTGCAACGGTATTAGGATTTATTTTCGGAACGCTTTTAGCAATCATGCGCCTTTCTTCCATAAAACTTCTTTCTTGGTTTGCAATCGTTTACATAACAGCTATGCGTTCAATACCACTTGTGATGGTTATCTTATGGTTTTTCGTGCTTCTGCCTTTTTTAACGGGAGCATCCATCGGTGCAAATAAATCAGCACTCATTACCTTTACCGCATTTGAAACTGCTTATTTTGCTGAAATTATGCGTGCTGGCATAAATTCAGTTCCACAAGGACAAAAATATGCGGGGCAAGCTCTTGGAATGACATATTGGCAAAGTATGTACATTGTCATTCTTCCTCAAGCCTTTAGAGATATGCTTCCAGTCTTTTTAACACAAGTCATCATCCTTTTTCAGGATACAACCCTTGTTTATGCCATCAGTGGTCATAGTCTTTTGAATGGTTTTGATATTGCTGCTAATAATTTTGGTGTAAAGCAAGAAGCTTACATCTTAGCAGCTATTTTCTATTTTGTTATCTGTTTTACACTGTCACAAATAGTTTTGTATTTACAAAAAAAAGTGTCCATTATTCGCTAACGGGGAAAAAAATGTCTACTCATATGATCGAAATAAAAAATGTTTCTAACTGGTATGGCGAAGTTAAAGTTCTTAAAAACTGTACAACCAACATTAATAAAGGAGAAGTTGTTGTCGTTTGTGGTCCATCAGGATCAGGGAAGTCAACACTCATTAAAACCATTAACGCTCTAGTCCCTTTTCAAAAAGGTGAAATTTGGATTAATGGAATACCAGTTCATTCAAAACAAACGAATCTGCCTAAATTGCGGAGTCAGGTGGGAATGGTATTTCAACACTTCGAACTTTTTCCACATTTATCTGTCACAGAAAATTTGACAATTGCACAAATTAAAGTCCTAAAGCGGAGCAAAAAAGAAGCACTTGAACGCGGTTTGTTGTATCTTGAACGCGTTGGACTCATTGAACATAAAGATAAGTATCCTGGTCAACTTTCCGGAGGGCAACAACAACGTGTTGCTATTGCACGTGCCTTAACCATGGATCCACTTGTTATGCTTTTTGATGAACCAACATCTGCTCTAGATCCTGAAATGGTAGGTGAAGTACTCGATGTCATGATTAGCTTAGCAGAAGAAGGGATGACAATGATTTGTGTAACACATGAAATGGGTTTTGCACAAAAAGTCTCGGAGCGTGTTATTTTCATAGATCAAGGAACAATTCTTGAAGACTGTTCGTCTAAAGAATTCTTTTCTGATCCGCAAGCGCGAACACCAAGAACACAAGAATTTTTGTCTAAAATCCTAAGTCATTAACCATTATATTATCACCAAAAACTATCTCTATTATGAAATTGGATATAAGAAGGAAGAGTTTAATATCAGATAGAAGAATGTAAAAAATATTACAATCAGAGATTTAAAAACTGTTATTTTTTAAAATATCAGAAACAAGTGAAATTACTGTACGTCTCTCAAATTCATTACAAAGAGTAAAAGGCGAATCCAGTTTCTATCTTTTACGTTAGCTTTTTTATAGGCTGCAGTTAACATTGCCATTCCGCAAATAATTTTTCCTTCTTGAAGAAACATATTTCCAAGCATTGTTTGAACAAAAGGATTTCCTTTTTTTTGAGAGTTGAAACTATCGTGGCTTGTATAGAATTTTTCTCCCTTCCCTCTCCCTTTAAAAATATTTTTCCTAAATGGTACTGAGCTTTAGGATTTCCATAGTTTACCGCAGCCTGCATATAAAGATGAGCAGCATAAGAAGGATCAGGTTTCACAGGTGATTGAGGAATACCTTTTTTATATATCCGGCAAGTTTAATCAATGCATCAGAAACATAACTTTCATCTTCTGAACCAAGATCTGTACCTTTTTCAAAGATATATGCAAAAAAATGATATGCCTTGTAATCATCTTTAGGAACACCATCACCCTTTGCATAGATGTAGCCAAGTTTCCAATTCGCACCGATATGGCCCCTCTTAGCAGCACAACGGAGTGCTGGAATAGCTTGATTGATATATCCATTTTATAAGCAGACATGCCACGTTTCAAAAAATAAAACGAACTATCATTGGCTTCTTGCAAGCTATTAACATCTACTGCATTAACAGTAGAAAAAAATCCCCCTCACGTCACAACAATCGTGGCTTTTTTCCATATCTGAAGCTTTTGATCATTTCCCCCTATCTCAATTTTAATTGTTATATCTGTTACAAATTTCTTTGTAGATATTTAAACTCTTCTTTTTAGTAAGAAAAATGAAAGATTTTAAAGTAAAAATTTAAAAAGAAAAAACAAATAGATAAAAACCATCCCAAATGTTCGATAAAATTAAGTATCCATTTTTATATATAACAAATTGATTTTTAAATATAAATCATCATTCTATATTTTGTAACACATCCTTTAACATTCTAGGATTTATCGACCTTAAAATTTTATACGTATGAGCAAAAATCATTCAATAAAATAACGTGCATTAAACAGCAACTTGAGAATGAAGAGAATACATGATGAATGATAAGCGTTTAAGTATAAAAAACAATACGAAAGATGGATAAATATAATGATGATAGTTAACTTATAACTTCACAACTACCTTACCACCTTAAAGATCAAGTTTTTTGTCTCCGCCAATCTATAAACAATACAGCTTTTTGTTTAACAGATTGCACCTGACATCATTTCACATGGGATTAGTTCATACTTTACACACAAGTTCTACCTTAGAATACTCACCACTACATACAAAAAAATACCACATGTGTAATTTACATACCTTCTATTGCTACTCTAAATGATGATATTTTATAGTAATAAAGCAAGAAATTGATTTATAATTATAATTTTCCTTTTTGCACTTTGAATGAGTCCCTCGAATATCGTAAGATTCTCTCATTCCAAATCTGTTCCATGTTAAATCACTCAAAACCATCCGCTTGCACATTACAAGTAGAGAGAGCTATGTGGATAAAAACTCTGTGTAAGAAAGAACTAAAAATGCCTCTTATGAACGGTCTGAACTAAGAGTTGTCCGGATTGGACAGAATGGTGCCGGCGCTTGTTACTTCACAAGCATAAAGAAAGGAAGCTCAATGGATTTACCGTTATACCATTCATGATCTACGTCGTGGAATAGGCTTGGATGCCTTAAAAGATGTCTCTTTAATGATAAACATAAAACAATGGATTTCAGTAGAGATTTTATGATCGTTCATGAAAAACTAACAAAAGAAAAGTTTCCTTTAAAGAAGATCTATACCAGCCCTACTGGTATGCAATTATCTATCAAAAAAAATAAAAAGTTGAAATCAATCTAACCGCTCTAAAGCAACAAATATTTTTTTCTGCGCTGCACGCAGTTCTACAACCCTGTTCCGCTCACGCTCAACAATTTCTGCTTTCGCATTTGCTATAAATTTGGGGTTGTTTAACTTAAGCGATATTTTTTCAATATCTTGTTCAATTTTACTGACATCCTTCCTCAAACGAACACGCTCAGCCTCCAAATCAATCAACTGTCCTAATGGTAAACAAAAAACAGCCTCTCCCAAAATCATTTGTGCTGATACTTCCGGAACTTTATCAGAGAAATCAATAACTTCAATACGCGCTAATTTTTTAAGAAGTGCATCATAACGCTTTACACGCTCTCGCGTTACTTCCCCTCCTTCAACAACAACAAGAGGTGCCTGTGTAGCCACTGGAATATTCATTTCAAAACGTACAGCCCTAATCCCTGTGACGACATCAATAAGCCAATTGATATCATCAGCAGCTTCTTCATCTATCAATGTTTCCTCTGGCCATTTTGTCAATGCGAGCATATCCTCACGCTTGACGGCTTGCGTTTCTGTAAGAGACCACAACTCTTCCGTCATATAAGGCATAAAAGGATGAAGAAGTTTATAAACTTCATCTAAAACCCAAGCAGTACAAGCTTGAGCCTCATTTTTAGCCTCTTCATTTTCCCCCTGAAAAATAGGTTTGAGAAGCTCCAAATACCAATCACAGAGTGTATTCCAAATGAAACGGTAAAGAATGGCAGCTGACTCATTAAATTTATAGTGTTCAATACCAGTCGTCACTGCTGAAATTGTTTTAGAGAGCTCCGTTAAAATCCAACGATTAAGCGCCAGTTTTGCTTGTTCTGGTTTAAAAGCTGGATCATGCTTCACACCATTCATCTGTGCAAATCGAGTAGCATTCCACAATTTCGTAGCAAAATTACGATAACCAGCAATACGGGAAACATCAAGTTTTACATCACGACCTTGTGCTGCCATAATAGCTAAAGTAAAACGAAGTGCATCAGCACTATACTGATCAATAAGCTCTAAGGGATCAATAATATTTCCCTTTGATTTTGACATCTTTGCACCCTTTTGATCCCGCACAAGAGCATGCACATAAACCGTTGGGAAAGGAACGTCACCCATAAAGTGAAGTCCCATCATCATCATACGAGCAACCCAGAAAAAAATAATATCAAATCCTGTCACAGATAAAGATGTTGGGTAAAAAGTAGATAATTCAGTCGTTTTATTTGGCCATCCTAATGTTGAAAAAGGCCAAAGAGCTGATGAAAACCAAGTATCTAAAACATCCGGATCACGGATTAATTCAACAACCTCACCATAATGAGCAAAAGCTGAATCTAAAGCCTCTTTTTCACTTTTTTCAACAAAAACCGTTCCATCAGGACCATACCAAGCAGGAATCTGATGTCCCCACCATAATTGGCGAGAAATGCACCAAGGTTGAATATTTTGCATCCAATTGAAATAAGTCTTTTTCCAGTTATCAGGAACGAACTGCGTTTTTCCTTGTTGAACAGCCTCTATCGCTGGCTTTGCTAATTCAGCAGCATGAACATACCATTGATCTGTCAAAAAAGGCTCAATAGGGACACCACTGCGATCTCCATGAGGAACCATATGGGTATGATCATCAACAGAAGCTAAATATCCCTGTTCTTCCATCAAAGAAACAATCTTCTGGCGAGCAACAAAACGATCAGATTTATCGAGGTCTTCTACTAACATTTTCAATTCATCTGATAAAATCAACCCATCGAAAAATTCTTCATTTTCACGAAGAAAAATCTCGGCTTTCTGAGTAAAAATATTGATCAAGCGTAAGTGATTACGCTGTCCTACTTCAAAGTCATTAAAGTCATGAGCTGGTGTGATTTTTACAGCACCACTTCCAGCTTCAGGATCAGCATGCGTATCACCAACAATTAATAACCTACGACCAACAAGCGGCAAAAGAGCATTTTTACCGATAAGATTTTTATAACGCTCATCTTCAGGATTAACAGCAATTCCTGTATCACCAAGCATTGTTTCTGGTCGTGTTGTCGCCACTGTTATAAAAGTTGTCGCATCATTTGGATCAAAAGTTTTACCCTCAAGTGGATATCTAAAGTGCCACAAATGTCCTTGAACTTCTTTTTGCTCAACTTCAAGATCTGAAATAGCTGTCAACAATTTAGGATCCCAATTGACGAGGCGCTTATCCCTATATATCAACCCTTGCCTATAAAGCGTGACAAAGACTTCACGAACAGCCTGCGACAACCCCTCATCCATTGTAAACCGCTCACGCGACCAATCACATGAAACCCCAAGGCGGCGCAACTGGTTTGCAATAACGCCTCCAGTTTCATAACGCCATTCCCAAATACGCTCAATAAACTTTTCTCTCCCCATTTCTTGACGCGTTGGCTCTTGGCGTTCTGCAAGTTGACGCTCCACTACCATTTGCGTAGCAATCCCAGCATGATCCATACCAGGCTGCCACAACACATTTCTTCCACGCATCCGCTGAAATCTAACTATTATATCTTGAATTGTCGTATTAAGCGCATGCCCCATATGAAGTGAGCCTGTAACATTAGGAGGTGGAAGCATAACACAAAAAGGTTCTGCACCACTTTTAGAACCCGCTCCCGCTTTAAAAGCCCCACGAGTCTCCCATCTCTTTGCAACCCGTTGCTCTATAGAGGAAGCATCATAGTTTTTTTCTAACATTCTATCCATCCATAACGGCCGCTAAAAAACACAATAAACACCATATATGATCAAAAACCGATCAGAATCTCGTGAATCTCAGCCTTTCACTCGAGAGCTCGCAAAATCGCAAACAAAATTCCCATAAAATGAAAAACATAAAAATAATGTAAAAAATAATTAAGATGCTTTTTTAATCGCCTTCACAATTTCTTCACGCAAAATATCTTCCAGCAAAATAGGCAATTTAGACTGCAACCATTCTGCTATAGCCGGACGCAACACATCCTTAGCAATCTTTTCTGCAGAAGAAATACAATATGCAGACAATTCCACATGACCATCCCTTCCAGCTTCTGATTGTGATTTCCTTATCTCATCTTCATATTCTTTTGCTTTATAAACAGAATTCCGTTCTTCAGAAGAAAGCTTCATCTTTTGCATATCCATACCAACTGTATTATTTTCTGCCTCTATATCCTCTTTCTCTTGCGTTATCTTCCCTCCTTGATTTTCAGAAGAAAGACCAATACGATCAGCTAAAGCTTTCATAGCATCATCAACCGATAAGGTTGTATCATAAATACCCTCGGATGCCACTTCTGAAGCATTCACTGCAACATCTTCATTTAAAAAGTGATCAGATTGAACCGCATTTTCTTCGATTATTTCACGAATAGATGTTAAAATTTCATCCATACTTGGCTCACGTAACACGCTTGAACTCTGTACCATACTTTACAACCTCTCAAAGACGCAACAACAAATAGAATCATATTTTCAGTGTATGCAAAAGAATTATAAGATCAACATGCCTCCCACGATATTTTCAAATATGCTTGTCATAAAGAGGGCGCTACACACAGTTTTCTACACTTTATAAAAATAACATCTCGCCGCAATATTTTTCAACATATTCAACTGTTGATTTACTAATCTTTTAAAAACTAAAATAATTTAAGATCAAAAAGCTACTTTTATGCATTATCGGATATATTGAGCTTTTTTTAACCCTAAATAACTTGCAGTCAATTTACCAATAGAAGATTGGACACTATAGCTTGCCACAACAGCATTACGCTCTGCCATTGCAAGCGCAATTTGAGCATTAATCAATTGAGTACGAGAATTTAAAACATCCAATGTCGTTGCCTGCCCTACACGATTCTCTTGCACACGACCTTTAAGAGCAATTTCAGCAGCACGAACGCTTTCACGGTAAGCAATAACAGATGCGCGTGCGCCCTCCAACTGAAACCAAGCAGAAGTAAGCGCTTGTCTCGTATTGCTATGCGCCAAATCGAGTTGAAGTTGTGCCTGTCCAAGCTGTTCCCTCGATTGGCGAATCTGCGCAGACGTACGTCCCCCTTCGAAGATTGGGACACTTACTGACAACCCTATTGATTTAGAAACGCCATCCTCTCCAGGACCACTGTAAATTCGATTATAAGACGCTGTCGCAGAAAAATCGACCTTAGGGAGCAATGCACCTTCTTTTGCCTTTACATTGTAACCACTCGCATCGACTAAATATTTAGCATAAAGGATTGCTGGATGCATAGAAACGCTCATTTGGTAAGCCATATCAAGGTTGGCAGGAAAATCTCTGGCTACGGGAGGGCTTTTTAACTTTTCAGGATCAGAACCAATAACTTGTCGATACACTGCCTCGGCTGCTTTTACATCAGCACGAGCAAGACTCAGTTCTGAAACTGCCACAGAACGCGCTGCTTGAGCTTGAGCAAGATCAACACGCCCTCCCTCACCCACATCAAATTTTGCTTTATCGGAACGAACTTGCTCTTCAAGAGCTGCCAAATTTTCTCTCCGAAGATCGGCAATACGACGTGCCTGATAGACATTAGCATAAGCCGTCACAGTTTCCAGAAAAGTATTTTGTTCAGCATTACGAAGATACTCACGTTGAGCCTGCAACTTAACTTGCGCTGAAGAAAAGATATTTTGCGTGATAAATCCGTCAAATAATCTTTGATTTAATCTCACGCCTATAGATCCAGAAGTGACATAAGGACCTGTAAAAGACTTATTACGCCCATAGCTGCCAACTCCTTCAACTTGCGGCAATAACCCTGATCGCGCAATGATAACATCTTCTCTGGATATACGCACAGCTGCACGTTCACTATTCAACTTAGCATTATATTTATAAGCCTTAGAAAAGGCATCCATCAATGTTTCAGCACAAACAGCCTCTGATAGTAAAACACTCAACACCAGCAATAAACACGCCTGAAACTTCTTGTTTATTCTAAACATAATACACACAATAACAAACCCCAAATAAATTACAAAATTATCTTTTATTCACAAAACAAACAAGCACTAAAACACAAAACTAGGTGTTTTGAAAAAACAAGGAAGAGGCTTTACAGCGAGGTTAAAAGCACGACGAGCTGAGATGATCCCATCTTCTTTTATATAGATTTGTGCAACAGCAGCATTTCCATGCCCTTCAACCACAACAAGACGTCCACAGTCTTTCATTTGATCAAAGATACCTTGAGGAATAAAATCAACAGATCCCTCAATAAAAATCACATCATAAGGTCCCTCAACGGCATATCCTTGCTCTAAAGGACCATGAACGACAACCACATTATCACATTGATTACGTTCTAAAGCGTCAAGAGCACGTTCAAAGAGAGATTTATCACTTTCCAGCGCAATCACAGACCCTGCAAGTTTTGCAAGCAACGCTGCACAATAACCACTATTTGCACCAATATCTAAAACAACATCTGATGATTTTACAGCGGCAAGCTGTAGTAATTTTGCTAAAGACGCAGGTTTCATCAAATAGCGTGCTGGAATCCCATCTTGCACTGGACATAGAACAATATCGGTATCAAGATAGCTTAACATTTTTATATCTTCCGATACAAAATCTTCACGAGATACCATTAAAAAGGCTTCAAGAACTGATAAATCCGTTACATCGACTGTACGAATTTGATTGTCAACCATTTTGCGACGAAGCTCAGCAAAATCTGCAACCATAACGAATATTTTCTCCTAACCTACAAAAAACAAACAAAACAGCGACAATAAGGGACGAAGATTTCTTAAACTATGGGTGTTACAAAAAAGGACGCTATAGTCAACAATTAGATTTTAACTATATAATCTCTCATACAAAAGTGTCTTCACAAGAATAAAGGGAAATAATCTATTTTCCTATACCTTATCTCCCCTAAAAGCCGTTTCGTTTAAAATCGGCTGGAGGCCTCGCCCGGAATCGAACCGGGATACAAGGATTTGCAGTCCTCTGCGTAACCATTCCGCCACGAGGCCTCGTCAACAAACATAAAGGTTTCAATAAGGGAAGGCAACGCATCCGTCAAGGTGTAGAAATCTTCTCTCGCCTTTTTTCCTCTTATTACACAATTTATCATATTTTTTTAAAAAAAGTAATTTTATCCTTTGCAAATCAGTATTGCTTTGCTATAGCCTTTTCAATTAAATGATTGGGCACCGTTCCCCGGTAGCTCAGCGGTAGAGCAACCGGCTGTTAACCGGTTGGTCGCTGGTTCGAATCCGGCCCGGGGAGCCATTTTTCTTTTATTCCACGTATTTTATTGTTTTTTCTAAAACTTTTAGACATGAAGGTTTTGTTAATAAAAGTAATGGAATAGGATTTTTGCAATAAAGTAGAAAAGTAATATCCTAGGGATGTATTTTTTTGCAATGAACGCAAAAAACAATTGATTCATTTTTAAATAGCACAAATAAGATTATTTTTTTCAAACTACCGCGCCTTTATAAGAGAGCACTGCAATTATTTGCACATTATAAATTGCGATTTCTTTTATCAGAGATAAATTATTAAGAATCCTGAGAAAGCCTTCAGAAGACATGACATTCTCGCTATTGTATTATGCAGTCACACGTTTTTTTTAAGAGATATCTCTTAAATCCCCCCAGCCTCTTTCACAATGGCTCCAATAAATGGTACAAAATACAATCCACTGATCAGCCCCATCTTTACGTACAATAAAGCCGTATACCATCATACTATTTTCCAGCTCTCAATGTTAGCAATACCCCTTTTGCCTTTAAAAGAATTTACAAGAATCATTTTATTTATTTCTTAAATGTTTATCCACACGAGAATCTCACTTGTAACGTGCAAGTGAATATTTTTGATTGATCAATATGAAAAGATTCGAAATGAAAAAATTTTACGATATAGTGAATTATTAAATATATAAAACAGTGAATTATTATTAGACATCAATTTTAAAAATTAAAAGTTATCATTAAAGATAAAACACATCCTTTATAAAAATAATTTTATATAAATAAAATCTACTTTTATTCCCATTAAAAAAAATGGGAATAAAGCAAATAAATAATTGCCTCTACAATAATGATTTTTTAATGATTTTTAAATAAATCCAAACAGTTATAAATTTTCATTTCTAAAAAATGAAAACCTCTGAAGGATCTTCTTACTTTGACAAGAGTACTTTATAGCTCTTTTCAATTGAGAATAAATCCACAAAAATAAAAAATCTCCATACATGATCTTTTTTCAAGACTTTATCTAAGCAGCCTTCTTAACTGATTTCCGAAAACGAAAAGTCTTTGCACGCTTTGCTGACGCTTTTGCTTTTTTATGCCTCTCATTTTGAGGTGAAGAATTCTTCCGCTGCAACTGTGCGGTATCATCTTTTCGACCTAAAAACTGTTTTTGACGTTTAGATTTTTTAAAACGGCGTTCCTTATCATTTTCTTTTTCTTTACTTTCTCGCACAATTGGCTTTTCTGGAAACGCTGCAAATTGTTCTGGAACAGCCTCAGCCACCAATTTCATACGAATCAAGCGCTCTATAGCACGCAAGCGGGACCTTTCTATCTTCTCATCAAAAAGCGTAAGTGCTACACCAGATGCGCCATTACGTCCTGTACGACCAATACGATGTACATAACTTTCAGCTTCATCTGGTAAGTCGTAATTAATAACGTGACTTATCCCTGGTATATCAATACCGCGTGCAGCAATATCTGTTGCAACAAGAATCTGTACCGATCTTTCACGAAAAGCTTTTAAAGCAGATTGGCGAGCACCTTGTGATTTATTCCCATGAATTGTTGCGACTAAATATCCTATCTTTGCTAAACTACGTGTGACAGCATCAGCCCCATGTTTCGTTCGAGTAAAAACAATAACCGAATCAAAAGCTGGATTTGTCAAAAGTTTACTTAAAACATTCTTTTTTTCATTCGTAGGAACACAATATAATTTTTGGCAAATCTCTACAGCCGTAGTACCTTGAGGAACAACTTCAATTTTAACCGGATCATTGAGTAAACATTTTGCAAGCGCAGCAATTTCCCTCGGCATTGTTGCAGAAAAAAGTGCTGTCTGACGCTCTTGATGCAAAAGCTTTGCAATTTGCTTAACATCATGAATAAACCCCATATCCAACATACGATCTGCTTCATCCAAAATCAAAAAACGAGATTGGGAAAGATCAACACACTTTTCACGAACAAGATCTCTCAAACGCCCTGGAGTCGCTATCAAAATATCTACACCTGCTTCCATACGTTTAATTTGTTTTAAACGTGATACGCCCCCAAAAATAAGACACGTCGAAAGATGTGCCCCTTTTGCCACAGTGCGAACTGCTTCATCAATCTGAACAGCAAGTTCACGCGTTGGAGCTAAAATCAAAGCGCGTGCAGTTTTAGGGCAGCGTTTATCACCCAAAGCCAAAATCTGACTTAAAATAGGCAAACTAAATGCCAAGGTTTTTCCAGAACCTGTCTGTGCAACACCTAAAATATCGTGTCCTTTCAACATTACTGGAATAGCTTGTTCTTGTATAGGTTTAGGTTTACTCATCCCAGCAATGAGTAAATTTTTAATCAAAAGAGTAGGCAAACCTAACTTTGTAAAAACATTTTCTTCTTTTATAGGCAAAATAAAATCTTTCCTTAGCTGAAGAACCCAAAAGAAGTAACCATCTGAACTCTCCACTCAAGAATCCGCGCAAGAGAAATCCCTGACATTTTAAATGAAGCAACGCCTAAAAAGCGGCTTGCGCAACTCATGAACACCTTGAAATCAAGATAAAGGCGTATAAACTTCACTTTACAAAAAGCCAACAAACCAGCCTAAATGCCTTCACCTCTATTATCTTTGGATTATGATAAAAAAGCAAGAACTTTACGAAATACATTTATCATGAATAAAAACAATATTTAGATCATTTATTTTTTAATGATTGTGTTCATCGGTAAATGTACCTTGATAAAATCAGGATAAATCTCGAGAAAAACTGGATTTTGTAAAGTTTTTTGACCGCCATAAATTAAATACCATTGTGTTTTATCAAAAATCGCCAAAGTTTTATATTGAATGATGCGATCTTTCATCTCAAGAACTGTTGGAATTAAAGCATACACAGTACCGTTATCAGTTTGTAAATACTCTATATTTTCTTTATCTAAATAATAAGCACCAGAAGGCAACCCCTCAAACTTCCTATGCAACTGTTGAAGAAAATCACTACGTAAAGCACTCTCTGTTGTATTCAATCGACGTGCCATCTCTTTATAAAGCCGCTCAGGCATATAACGAGAAATAGACGCAAAATCCCCATTTTTTATAGCATTATTGACATCAACAACGACACTTGAAAGTTCATCTTTTTGTACTATTGTTGGCTGAGATGCTAAACTCTGTTGATTAACAATCAAAAAGAAAAATAGACTCAGCACCGAATAAAAAATAGGTTTCATCATTATACTTCTTTTTTAGTAAAATTTCAGTTTTTTAAATAACAAAATCAAATAACGTTTGATCATCAGTAATATCACGGTAACGCCAACCTAACGTTTGAAATTTTTCCTCTAAAAGACAAAAATTACCGTATTTTTTTGTTTCAATCGCAACCAATACAGAACCAAAGTTTCTCGCTGATTTTTTAAGATATTCAAAACGCACAATATCATCATCTGGTGATAATGTAGAAAGAAAATGACGCAATGCACCAGGATGTTGCGGAAAACTAAAAATAAAATATTTTCTCAACCCTTGGAAACGTAAAGAACGCTCTTTAATTTCTGGCAAACGCTCAAAATCAAAATTACCTCCTGAAATAACGAGAAGAATTTTTTTCCCCTTTAACTCTTGAGGAGGAATACTGTTAAGCGCATCAATCGATAAAGCACCAGCCGGTTCAAGAACCACACCTTCAACATTAAGCATTTCAACCATCGTAGAACAAACGCGGTTTTCAGGAACCGTAATGACAGAATCAGGGGGAAATTGCTTTAAAATTGTATAGTTTAGTGCACCAATTTCAGCCACAGCAGCACCATCTACAAAAGTGTCAATGTTTTCAAGCTTGACGCGTTTTCCACTCTCCAAACAAGCAAGCAAACTTGCAGCTCTTTGCGGCTCAACAAAACGAAGCTTTGTTTTCCAACCATATTCATGTAAAAATTTGCTCACTCCACTTGCCAAACCACCACCCCCTACCGGCACAATCATTAAATCTGGCTCGCTTTCTCCATTGAGTTTTTTCCATTGTAAAGCAGCTTCACAAAGCACTGTTGCCTGCCCCGTAATAATGCGAATATCATCAAAAGGTGGAGCCATTACACCACCGCTCTCTACGACAAAGGATTGCGCAGCTTCATAACATTGATCAAATGTTTCACCAACCAAACGAATATCAATGAATTCTTTACCAAAAATACGTGTTTTTTCAATTTTTTGTTGTGGCGTTGTCATAGGCATAAAAATCACGCCTTTACGTTTAAAATAACGACAAACAAAAGAAACCCCTTGCGCGTGATTCCCCGCTGAAGCGCAAACAAATGCAGAATCTGGTGATATACAGCTAAGCATTTCTGAAACAAAATTGAAAGCACCACGAATCTTATAAGACCGCACCGGTGTTAAATCTTCACGCTTTAAATAAATTTCTGCATCATACTTTTGACTAAGAAAATCATTTCTTTGAAGTGGTGTTTCAGCAAACACGTGATGCAATCCCACCATAGCTTTTGTGACGTCTTGAATAAATTGATTCATAACACTAATCATTTCATACTTTATTTACATTATAAAAGCTTTTTCTATCGATAAAGGAAACTATTGTCAGTCAAAATTTCACTAAAAAATGAAAAATGTTTCTTTTGTCATTAATTCTTGATTCAATAAAAGATATAGCTTATGAGAGAACTCACATCGCGGACGTGATGAAAACGGTAAACATAGCAGACTTAAAATCTGCCGGTCGAAGACCTTGCGGGTTCAAGTCCCGCCGTCCGCACCAGATTATCTTAATCTCTCTTATTTTCCAATGATTTATTAAAAATCAAAAAAATTAAAATATCTTCTAAACCACCTTTCGCAACTTTATTATAACGCTATCAGACGGCACCGCGATGATGCTAAAATACGAATCATTGCTGCTTTTTGAGGTACCTTTTTAGCACTTTAACCTCCTCCTCCTCGTCTTTTAAGATGGAGAGGCAGTTAATCTTGATTTCCTCATCCTTGAGGATGAGGAAATGAGTCGTGTTTTTAACGTTAAGCAGCTTTCACAACAGGGCTTGGTAAAATTCGCTTAGCTTCTATTATAACAGATTTGTAATGCTTAAGCTCTTCTTCGAGGTCATTTGCATCTAACAAACGCCTTTTCATCAATCCTAAGATTTCTCCAACACCAGCAGCACCATTCACATTCTTAATTCACATTCTTAACCGGAGTAGGATAAGACGAAGAAACATAAGTGAGGTATAGAGATAGATCTAAGTTTAGTAGTAGCAGTTGTTATTTATTGTATTGCTAATTTGGGATTGGCTTATACTCTTCATGACTCTTGTAAAACGACGAAAAGCTCAAAAAAGAGATAGATGAAAAAAACAAAATTATAGATAAAGAAGCTGAAATAATACATGCACAAAAAGATGTGATTCAAAAACAAGAAGCGTCAATTCGAAAATCAACTGCTTCTAAAATTATTTTTCCTCGAATGGCAGTAAAAAATTTAGCCCAAAAGTAGTTTCAAGTACTTTCTCACAAACATTTTTTCAAGACAAGCAATCACAACACGCTCTGTCATAGCGCACATATAAATACGCAACAGCCTTTAATGGGGGAAGATGATCATCAATACACAAAGCATTCTCTACCTTGATCTAGGTACCAGGACAAGCTGGGCAATTTCTCGTGTAGACAGCAGTATAACAAGTGGCACTTGTCAATTTTTAATCTTATCGTTCTAAAGGCGATGGTATGCGCTATTTGTGTTTTCAGCAATGGCTTACAAAAATGAAGATAACAACAGATAAAGGCAAAGCTTCACAAGAAGAGATGATTAAGACGGTGAGTGCAAAAGAATACAATCCA
This sequence comes from Bartonella sp. TT29SHDZB, assembly GCF_042193395.1. Taxonomy (NCBI): domain Bacteria; kingdom Pseudomonadati; phylum Pseudomonadota; class Alphaproteobacteria; order Hyphomicrobiales; family Bartonellaceae; genus Bartonella; species Bartonella sp. TT29SHDZB. The sequence continues at coordinate 3,294 of NZ_JBHILQ010000020.1, read as the reverse complement.
AAAGATGACAACGAAGCAAATGCTTTAGCAATTTTATATTTAGTTAAAGAAGGGAATGCGCATGTCTAATGCAATGCCATGGATAAGATTCCTTTTGAATGACTGGAACAGTGAGACAGATGGAATGACATTGGAGCAAAGGGGCATTATATAACGCTTCTCGTTCGCATGTACGATAAAAAAGCACCAATTAAAGAAGATTTTGGAACCTTGCACGCACTTGCAATTGCTCGCAAAAAAGTTTGCAACTATTGTCGAATATCTTATGAAGAATGATAAACTTATTGAGCAAGATAAAGAATATAGATATATAAAACTAATACTATCGTATTAGCAAAAAAATTGGTTCTGAACATTTAGAAACTATCAATTTGATTGGAGAACCAACAGAGGTTGCTGCTGTTGAGATCACATCAGAGCAAATCAAAACGGGTGTAGAAAACCAACCTTCCATTCACGAGCAAAAGAACCTTCCGAAAAAAACTAAACGGGTTAGAAATGACTGTGGCTGTCGTATCCTAATGATTTCGAACCTGTTTATGATTTCGCAATCGAAGAGGGTTTGACTCCAGAGCGTGTCAAAGCCGAAATGGCAAAATTTCGAGATTTTTGGAAAGCTAGAACAGGCAAAGATGCACGCAAAACAGATTGAAAAGCAATGTGGCGCAACTGGGTGCAAAAAGCTATCGAAGATTTAGAGAAAGGAAAAAACTATGGAAATCACTCTCAAAGGCAAAAAAGCGTTGGTGAACACATCTCAGACAGCATCCTTGATATCAAATCTCGAGGTCACTTTAAAACACATTCACGAGATAATAGCTCTAGAGCTTCCTTTGGTTTTGAAGAGTGGCAAGCATTGACACAACGGCAAAAAACAATTGCCTTAGATGCTTGTGATCAACTTCATGAATTGTTTTCAGTAAAAGCGAGCAAAGAGGACATAGCCAAGGCAATTCGGATGCTTCCGTGTGATTTAAAAGTTTCGCAACAGGTAGATCATGAAGGTATAGCGCTTACCTATGGAATGATTTTGGAAAGTGTTTCTGCGTGGTCACTGATAAAAATGATTAAAGGGATTTTATGCGATGAGGTAGAAGGTTTATCGGATACGTTTTTTCCAAGCACTCGTGAGTTAGTAAGTCGTGACTTGGAAAATAGTCTTTTGACGAAAGCCAATCTTGTACACAAGGTTGTTTTGAACACCCGTGAAAAAAAGCTGAAAAAAGGCAATAAGAGAGAATTCAAGACCACTCGTGTTGGTTGAAAAGCAAGTGAAAAACACTGCAAATTAACAAACTAATGAAAAGTGCTGATCATTTTACGATTAGACATGCATTTAAATCGACAAAAAGGTACCGTACAAAGCGATTTAAAGATTTTATGATAAAAATCGCAATATAAAAACGCTCTGTACGGTCAAATTTAAGGTAATTTAACCTATTGGTAAAATTATGGACTAAAAACATGAAAATATTAAAAGACCTGTTCTTAAAAAAGCGTAAACAGCCAATGCAAAAAGAGTTTGTTGCAACAGCTGTTGGTTATGTTCCTTGGGGAGACGGAGCGGCAGAGTATTTTTACAACCTCTAAGAATAAGAATATGAAGACGTCACAAGAGAATGTGAAAAATTTGATGGTGGTCAGTATTACAAAACACCTAAGAATGCAGATTTTAGTACCAAAGCACAAGTGAAAGCATGGGTTTACGGTGGGAATATTCCGAAAAGCGTTCTCAATTACGAACCTCTCATAGATGAGATCAATAAAGAGATCAAAAAATTATCGAAAACCACAGGAAATAAATATGTTGACAGATAAACAGCTAAGAGACTTGTTTGGCATTATAATTTTTATATTTTTATGTTTTTTAGGAATTAAAAAAAATCTTGACTTTATTCAAAGTATTTTGACATTTGCGTCTGTTTCTTTGGTAATAGTCACAGCGGTTTTTGCAATTTTATGCAATTCCAAGATTCCTTCTGAATTGCAGAGCAACCCAAAATACAAACGCGGAAATACAACAGGTTGGAAGACATTAACACGTGATTTACAACAGTATATGCACAAACTCTTAAAGCTAATAAGTTTAGCGCTTGTCGTTTTAATTTTCCCAAGTAGTTATAAGGAAACAGTTTCTTTTCCTGTTATTTCTAAGTACGTGGAGTATAAGCTTTCTTTTTCATTAGATACTCTTTGGTACTCAGATATTGCTCTTTTGTATTCCTTTTTAGTTTGTACATTTTTTCTTATGTTACGCACACGCAGTTTAATAAATATATCTATTTACACACTACAGTGCTCAATTAAAAAGCCATAGTAAAATTCCTGGTTTTATAAAACTGTTTAGATTAAATAGCGTTGTCTCTTCTCACCGTTCATAGATGAAATCAACAAGGAGATAAAAAACTATCGTGGGCTGCTTGATTTTAAAGAATATGACCTCTAGTTGTAAAGAAGGATGGGGTAAGTCTTTCTAAAGATGCCCTACTTGCTCTAAAGGTGAAATATGTGGGATTGGGCTGTTATGCCGAGCTTGCCACAAATCATGCTTTTGTTGCAATTTAAGCCAGAATTCCGCATCATTTAAACCCGCTTTTTCTAACCGTAAAGCTAAGTTAATACTAATCGCCGCATGGCAGTTTAAGACGCGGGATAAAGTTAAACGTGCAACGCCAAGACGATTTGCAGCTTCTGTTACTGTTAACCCTAATTCATCAAGCAATTCTTCTTTCAAAATGCCGCCAGGGTGTGGAGGATTGTACATCATAATAACACCTCAAAACTCAATGGTAATCTTGATAATCAACCAGTTCAACGTCTGTCCCAATGAAACGAAAAGTAACACGCCAATTTCCATTGACACGCATTGACCAGTAACCTTTTAAATCGCCCGTAAGCGCATGTAGACGATACGATTTAAGAGTAACTTGTTCAGGCGCGGATATTGTATCTAAAATTACTAAAATGTTTGCTAATTTTTTAGCATGCGCGGGTTGTATGCCTTTGCAGACTCCTCTTTCAAAGAATAATTTCAACCCTTTATGCTTAAAACTAACGATTGCCATATATACCCTCTTGATACTTGATACTATACACCATGCATTTATGTCAATTGATTATTGATCAAAGAGCATATTAAACATAATTTTATATGTTAAAAAACAACAATACCGTTTTGAAATAATTGAATAAATATGCAAATTATGCTAAGATTTTCTATGTATTAAAGTACAAGTTTAAGGTAAGAAAAAACATGCTAAATAAAGTGACATTAATCGGGCGTTTAGGTGCTGA
>NZ_JBHILQ010000002.1:0-277540 GCF_042193395.1 Bartonella sp. TT29SHDZB | reverse complement strand
TCTTCCCATGATCAACGTGACCAATCGTACCAATATTAACATGCGGTTTTGTTCGTTCAAACTTGCTCTTCGCCATTGCTATTAATCTCTTGTTTTATTCCCTATTTTTGTTAGCATCTAGGGACAGTTCTGCAAAAATAAGTCTGACCAGACTGTATATAGCCCAATCACCACAACTCTTAGACGGAAAATCCCACCCAATCTATAAATGGAATATTTTCCATCATACCTATTTGCCCAATCATCAACAACCATTTGGAGCGGGTAGCGGGAATCGAACCCGCATATTCAGCTTGGAAGGCTGCTGCTCTACCATTGAGCTATACCCGCATGACCCATGTACTAACTCTCCTTCGATGAATGGTGGAGGGGGTTGGATTCGAACCAACGTAGCATACGCAACGGATTTACAGTCCGCCCCCTTTAACCACTCGGGCACCCCTCCATTACACCGATAAAGTCGCGCAATGAGACATCACGACAACCATCTTGAACACCCATTCAATTCAATCTGATTGCGAAGTGGTTATGACGATTACTATTGTATCTGTCAACAGAATAAATACAATTCTGTACAAATTTCCTGCTCATAATTTTAAATTATAGATTTTTTCTCTCTATTTTTCTTATTAACACGCTATAAAGAAGCTATGAAAGAAAAAATATCACAAAATTCTCATTATGCTCGTTTACGTCGCCGATATCGCGACACAAAAGGCTCTCCTTCTCGATCTTTTACACACCCAAAGAAGAAAACTGCTTCTTTACAGCAAGGAATCATCCATCTTTATGGCATTCATTCTGTTCAGGCTGCTTTAGAAAACCCAAAAAGAATTTTAAAATGTCTTTATGTTACACAAAATGCCTTAAAACGATTAAATATATCCGAATCAGATTATCCTTGCTCTGTTACATTATGCACCCCCAAATATCTTGATTCGCTTGTTGGAAGTGAGGCTGTTCATCAAGGTATTGTTTTGGAAACTCTCCCCCTCAAACCATGCAAACTGTCGGAACTGACCAATACTGATCTGGTCATTGTCATGGATCAAATTACCGATCCACATAATGTTGGCGCTATTATGCGCTCTGCAGTTGCATTGAAAGCTAAAGCACTTATTACAACTTGCCGTCACTCTCCCCACGAAAGCGGTGTTCTTGCAAAAGCTGCATCAGGAGCTCTGGAGATGATTCATTATATTACCGTACGAAACCTCGCTGAAGCTCTTCAAGAACTTCATCAAACAGGTTTTACGAGCTTTGGTCTCGATTCAGAAGGTGACCAACCTCTAGAAACAGCATTAACAGGAAATAAAATTGCTCTTGTTTTAGGAGCAGAAGGTAAAGGCTTGCGTAAAAAAACACGTGAAACCGTTTGCGCTCTAGCACGCCTTGATATGCCAGGAAATATTAAATCATTAAATGTTTCAAACGCAGCAACAATAGCACTTTATGTAGCGCATAAATATCTTAGATTCTAATTTTTAATTTTTTTTGTGAAACATCAAAAAAACCAACCAACAAAAAACCCGCAAAAAAACCGCCAATATGAGCTTCCCATGCTATTGAGATACCGTTTTCTTCAAACAGAATGGAAGAAATACCTATGATAAAGTCAGCTATCAGCCACATACTCATATAAACAAGCACCCCCTTGGAACGTAGAGCTTTTTTGATGGACAATAAATGCCCCCCAAATTCTTTAACACCTAAATAGCGGCTGGGCAAACCGTAACGTACAATAGCACCCATCATTCCAGATACTGCACCTGATGCCCCAACAAGTGATATGGTACTTTCTTGATGAAATGTAAAATAAGTCAAAACAGAAATAACTGCCGTTAACACCCAAAAAATTAAAAAACGTAAAACACCAAAATGCCTTGCTAAAGGAGAGCCGAAAACCAAAAGCCAAACCATATTAAGAGCAACATGTTTAAAACTACTATGCATAAATGAATAACTCACCATGGTATAACAAAATGCTACAGGATCCCTCTTAAACAATGCTGGTATAAATGAAAAAAACTCAAGGCTTTCAACATAAACCTGATGAGAAAAAAAATACTGAGAAATGCAATAAAGACAAAAACAAAATGCTATTAACACAACTATAATAAATGGAACATTCAATAAAGGTTCTTTAGGTTGTTTCGGCAATCGGGAAACATCATTATGCTGGTGACTAGAAACTTTCATTGTATAAAATCTCGTATTTTTCAGAAAATGGGTTATTCTTTATACAAAATAAATACACCACTCCCAGTGATGCAGAATCCTTTTAACGCCTCTTCGAAGCCCCTTTTTAAATTTTCAATAGCTCTATATGAAAACACCTGTATTTTATACAAAAGATTAAAAAAAGCATGGATATCAAGAATATGATTTACAAACTTAGTGGTATCCTGCTTACTTAAATGCGAAGTTATTATACAATATACAATAACTTACGAATAGATAAACTCACTTATGAGTGTGGTATATAATAAAAATACATAAACATTGTTTTCTTACTAGAAATATATTGATCATTGCATTTTTTAATCAAGCTATACTTCGACTGATAAACTTTAAATAATCTTAAATCTCAATTTTTCCATTAATATGGCTTGCATTGCTTCTACTCTTTGAATGAAAAACAACATCTCTATGAGAAAAAAACGACCAACACAGCGTTCTCTAAATATACTAATTGATGTTTCATAATGAATTACTTACTTAATAGTCTGTTTTCCTCATAAATGCAAAAGCGTCAGTTCATCTCTTTAACAAATATAAACAAGCCTTTCATTTCAACCTTTAACAGATATAATGCAAGAACTGTCTCCTATGAAACACTGAAAAAATATGTTTATTCTAATGATGCATCTTTGAATTTAAACAATTCATGACAGAAATTTTTATTCCTTTCTTAGACGGTCTTATCTACGCATCCGCCACTTATAACGCGCAAGAGAATAGTTCGGATTAATTCAATATAAAAAAAATTTAAATGAGGCAATCATAGGAATTTTAACCTCCTATTAAGTTGCAAAATAACAAAAACCATTATAAATCAATGTATTATAAATAGATAACACACTAATCATTGAAGAGGAAGATCTTGAGAATTCTGCTTGCAATCCTTTAACCACACATCATAAATAGGATGCTCAACAGCATTCAACCCAGGACTATCTGCAAACATCCATCCTGTAAAAATACGTCGTATTTTTTTATCTAATGTCACTTCATTGACTTCGACAAAACCAGTTGTACGCGTTGGCTCATCTTTAGAGCTCGTATAACACGCACGTGGAGTTACCTGTAATGCGCCGTACTGATAAATTTTACCAAGAGTAACTTCAAAACGTGTGGTCCGTCCCGTGATTTTGTCAAGACCTGCAAAAACAGCAATTCCATTGCTAATACGCTCAGCCCGCACCCCATTATTTAAGGATAAAAACACTAAAATTCCCATAAAAAAAATATATATAAAATGCCTCACCCCTAACAATAAAAAAAATCTCATCATATCAAAATCAATCGCACCTTAAAAAATAATTCTTTTCATAACATAGAGTCAAATAAGACAAAAATACACACGTACATTAAAATATTTTATTTTTTAGGTGACCACGCATCATAATCTTCATGCACACAAGAACGCTCTCCACTGGAGGTGATAGCCCCCTTTGGTCGATAGCCCTCACTTGTTCCTGTCATATTTGCAACATGAGGCTTTTCCCATTCATAAGGATGATAATCCTCCTGTGTTGGTGGACACTCACAGCGATGATGAATCCAACCGTGCCAACCTGGTGGAATAGTAGAGGCCTCAGAATAGTCTTTATAGATAACCCAACGGTGCGGATAACCATCCTTATGAAGTCCTCCTTCATAATATATATTTCCAAATTGATCTTCCCCTATCCGCTTACCTTTGCGCCATGTAAAAAAACGCGTACCAATGGTATTGCCATTCCACCATGTGAAGATTTGCTTTAAAAAACGAGCCATCTGCTATTCCATTCATTTAGTGCGCTCATGAAATTAATCGTTGGAATAAAATTATTAACGATTGAAATTATCGAAAAAGTTACTCGTAAATTCAACTACAATTCCAATTGATAGGTTAACGTGCTATCCTTTAATTTCGAGAAGATATCATATGTATGGCTTCTGCTCCACCCCATAAAATTTAATCTATGCCAAGTTTAATCTTAACCAATTCATTAACAGCTTGGGGATTTGCCTTACCACCTGTTGCTTTCATTACCTGTCCAACAAACCAACCAGCTAAAGCAGGTTTGTGCTTTGCTTGCGCAACTTTATCAGAATTATTGGCAACGATCTCATCAACAGCTCTTTCAATAGCCTTTGTATCCGTCACCTGCTTCATATTTCGCTCTTCTACAATTTGGCGTGCATCTCCCCCTTCATTCCAAATAATCTCAAAAAGATCTTTGGCAATTTTTCCAGAAATAACTCCTTCTTTTATGAGATCAATAATGCTTCCCAATTGATTTGGCGATACTGGTGACTCTTCAATCTCACGATTATCTTTATTTAAAGCCCCTAAAAGGTCATTAATCACCCAATTGGCAACTATTTTTCCATCACGCCCACGTGCTACTTCTTCAAAATAATCAGCAATAGCCTTTTCTGTCACAAGAATGGAAGCATCATACACTGTCAATCCCATTTCCTTAACAAAACGTGCTTTTATAGCGTCAGGCAATTCTGGTAAGTCTGCTGCCAAAGCATCCACAAATGCTTGATCAAATTCTAATGGTAAAAGATCAGGATCAGGAAAATAACGATAGTCATGCGCTTCTTCCTTTGAGCGCATAGAGCGCGTTTCACCTTTAGCGGCATCAAAAAGTCGAGTCTCTTGATCTATAACGCCTCCATCTTCTAAAATTGCAATCTGACGACGCGCTTCATATTCAATTGCTTGACCAATAAAGCGAATAGAATTAACGTTTTTAATTTCACAGCGCGTTCCAAAATCTTCACCAGGACGACGAACAGATACATTGACATCTGCACGCATAGAACCTTCATCCATATTGCCATCGCAAGTGCCCAAATAACGAACAATCGTACGCAATTTTGTCATATAGGCTTTGGCTTCATCTGATGAGCGCATATCAGGTTTGGAAACAATTTCCATAAGAGCAACACCAGAACGATTAAGATCTACAAAAGACATCGTTGGATGTTGATCGTGCATCGATTTTCCAGCATCCTGTTCAAGATGCAACCTCTCAATTCCCACTTCAATATCCTCAAATTGGCCATTCGAATCTGGACCAACAGATATGATAATCTTTCCCTCTCCCACAATGGGATAGCGAAATTGAGAAATCTGATACCCTTGCGGTAAATCTGGATAAAAATAATTTTTGCGATCAAAAACAGATTTTAAATTAATATGCGCCTTTAATCCTAACCCCGTTCGAACCGCTTGACGAACACATTCTTGATTAAGAACAGGCAACATACCTGGCATGGCTGCATCAATAAGCGATACATGATTGTTCGGCTCTGCACCAAATTTGGTTGATGCTCCTGAAAAAAGTTTCGAATTTGATATGATTTGCGCATGAACTTCCATGCCAATGATGACTTCCCAATCACCTGTAACTCCAGAAATAAAACGCTTAGAATCAGGAGTACGCGTATCAATGATGCTCATTGCCAATCCACTACCAATATTTAAAATATACTCATGTATTTAAAATATACTCATGGCTTATTTAAAACCATTCTCTCTGGGCAACCCCAGGATATAAATCTTACAACAAGTCCGATTCTATCGGACTTGTTTTACTTGCGTGAATATTAAGCTTTTTTAGGAGCTTTTTTCTTAGCTGATGTTTTCTCTGCGGACTTTTCCTTCACTGCAGATTTTTTCTTTGCCGGCTTTTCTTCAATGTCCTCTGATTCGTCATATTCTTTCATCAATTCCTCAACTGTCACTTCTTTATCTGTCACTTTTATCTGTGCTAACAAATAATCAATGACCTTTTCTTCAAAAATCGGAGCACGCAGATTTTCAACAGCTTCTGGCGTCTTACGAAAAAAATCCATAATCTCTTTCTCTTGTCCAGGATACTGGCGAACCTGATCAAAAACAGCTGCCTTTAGCTCATCCTCACTAACTTTAACACCAACCTTTACTCCAATTTCAGAAAGCACTAAACCAAGACGAACACGACGTTGTGCAAGAACACGATATTCCTCCCGTGCCTTTTCTTCTGTAACACCTTCATCTTCAAAACTGCGCCCAGCCTTTTTCAAATCATCATTAACCTGAGCCCATATATTGTTAAACTCAACTTCTAAAAGTTCTTCAGGAATCTCAAAATTATAATCAGCATCTAAAGCATCAAGAATTTGACGCTTAACTTTTTGACGCGTCACTGAACCATATTGGTTTTCAATCTGACCACGAACGACCTCACGTAAGCGATCTATAGACTCTAAACCAACTTTTTGTGCCGCTTCATCATCAATTTTTAATTCATCTGGTTTAAAGACAGCTTTGACAGTAATGTCAAACTCTGCTTCCCGTCCCGCCAAATGTGCCGCACTGTAATTATCAGGAAATTTAACAAAAATCGTTTTTACATCCCCAGCTTTCACACCAACCAATTGCTCTTCAAAACCAGGAATAAATTGTTTTGACCCAAGAATCAGTTGTGCATCACTATCTTCCCCACCTTCAAATGGAACGCCTTCAAGCTTACCTTGATAATCTATGGTAATACGATCACCTTCTTCAGAACTCCCCTCTTTTAGGGAATAATTACGCGTAGAAGAAAGGACGCGATTGACTTGATCATCAATATCCTGTTCAGGGACAGTTGCAATTTCACGGATAACTTCAATATGTTCAAAATCCTTAATTTCAATTTTCGGTAAAACTTCATACTTTAAACTAAAAGTAAAATCGGCTTTGCCATCTAGAATTTTTTCATCTTCATCTATGTCAATTTTTGGCTGCATCGCTGCACGTTCATTGCGGTCCGCTAAAATAGAACGTGGCGCATCACTGAGTATCTCATTGAGAATCTCCGCCATAAAAGATTTACCATACATTTTTCGTAAATGCCCACTAGGCACTTTACCAGGACGAAAACCATTAAGCTTAATCTTACCCTTGGTATCATCTAACCGTTCATTCAACTTTTCTTCTAAATCTTTTGCTGGAACCACGATCTTAATTTCGCGCTTCAGTCCTTCATTAAGCGTCTCGGTAACCTGCATTAAACACCTTCATTTTTCTAAGGAGAGGGACGTGCCCACTCTAATAATCATTACATTCTAACACGTTGAGTGTTACATCACCATGAAGCGGAATTCCAGACACGTAGAAATCCGTAGCACTTAAAGGATTGCTTTGGTGCGGATGGAGGGACTCGAACCCCCACGGTCTCCCGCCAGAACCTAAATCTGGTGCGTCTACCAATTTCGCCACATCCGCCAAACTGACAAGCTAATAACCTTATACAAACGGCGCTTCTATACCATTAATTAGAGAAAAAAAGCAAACAAATATATTAAAAAAACGAATATACATTATTCTCATAAATAACAAAAACAAAATCTATGCTTTTCATATACGGCTGCTTACGCTAAAAATCGAGTATGCTAAAGACATTTGATACTCCAATCCATATCATCGGTGGCGGTCTTGCAGGATGTGAAGCAAGCTGGCAAATCGCTCAGTCAGGAATTCCTGTTATTTTGCATGAAATGCGACCCCAGAAAAAATCAGATGCCCATAAAACGGATAAATTGGCAGAACTGGTTTGTTCAAATTCATTTCGTTGCGATGATTCATCAACAAATGCCGTAGGACTTCTCCATGCTGAAATGCGATTAGCAAAATCGTTGATTATGAAAGCTGCTGATGCCAATAAAGTCCCCGCAGGGAGTGCCCTTGCTGTTGACCGTGATGGATTTTCAAAAACCGTTACAGCAGCACTCGAAAACCACCTTCTTATAACGATTAAACGTGAAGAAGTTCAAAAAATTCCTAAAGCTTGGAAACATGTTATCATCGCAACGGGTCCCCTTACCTCATCTGCACTTGCTCGAGAATTGCAAGCAATAACTGGAACAGAATCACTCTCTTTTTTTGATGCTATTGCACCTATTATCCATACCGATAGTATTGATACGAATATTTGTTGGTATCAGTCGCGCTATGATAAGATTGGCCCAGAGGGAACAGGAAAAGATTACCTTAATTGTCCCTTAAATAAAGAACAGTATGAAACATTCGTTCAAGCGTTAAAAAATGCAGATAAAACAGAGTTTCGTGACTTTGAAAAAACGCCCTATTTTGATGGATGCCTACCAATTGAAATTATGGCTGAGCGCGGACTTGAAACGTTAAGACATGGTCCTATGAAACCTATGGGCTTAACTAATGCCCATAATCCTACAGTTAAACCCTATGCTGTCGTTCAATTACGCCAAGACAATAAACTTGGAACGCTTTATAATATGGTCGGCTTTCAGACAAAACTGAAATATGGTGAACAAATTCGCATTTTTAGAATGATTCCCGGTCTTGAAAAAGCAGAGTTTGCGCGTCTTGGTGGTCTTCACCGCAATACCTACCTCAACTCGCCAATCATTCTTGATCAAACCCTTCGTTTAAAACAAACAAAACAACTACGCTTTGCAGGGCAAATTACCGGATGTGAAGGTTATGTAGAATCAGCGGCAATAGGGCTTCTTGCTGGACGTTTTGCTGCTGCCGAATATCATCATATTTCTCCTTGCCTACCCCCACAAACTACAGCATTCGGAGCCCTTTTGAATCATATTACGGGGGGACACATCATAGATGAAAAAGCAGAAACACAGTCTTTTCAGCCAATGAATATCAATTTCGGACTTTTTCCCCCTATTGCTTCTATTAAACATTCAGGGAAACGTTTACCAAGTAAAGAAAAAAAATTAGTAAAAAAACAAGCCATAACAGCGAGAGCCCTCAATGATTGTACTCAGTGGTTAGCAGATAAAGAATCAAAGAGCTCCTGTTTATAAAAAACATACGATTCGCCTCTCACCTACTGAATAGATCTTTATGACTCTCGTGAAAAAATCATCCTAAAGCCTTTTAAAGACAGCCTCCCCCAATCAATAAATACTACCCTACGTTTCATCATTTATTCAATTGTGTAGGTGCTGCGAAAATAACTATTCGCTATAAAAAAACTTTTACTGCTATCAACAATTTAATATGATTTAATGACTAAAAACAAAATAAGCATATAAATATATTATGAATAATCAAAAAAATAGATGAAAAATACACACATAATACTGTACTATCTTTATTAATAGTTTTTATATTACGTAATGTATATTATTTTATAAGAGTAATTTTTCTGTTTTTTAACTTCCTCCCTCAAAATTTGTGATATTCTCTTATTTTAACTCTTGTGTGATGAAGAAAAAACGCTCTCCTGCATATCACAAGTAAAATAAAGATATGGTACAAATATTTGCAGATAGAGCTGGAGCTATCTCTCCCCTCTCAAATGCCAAGAAAAATCACAATATTGAAAGCGAAATCTGAATATCATAAGATTCTTTCATTTCAGACTCTCTAATAAATCAATAAAAATTATCCTCTTGGTGCGTCACAAGAAAGGTTGGCGTATAAGTAAAAGAATAAAACTATCGCTTACGCACGCGTCTCAGATATCGGAGAGCTAGTCACAATATTATAGGAACTGAGAAAAATAGATAATATGGTGGCACCAACATGCGCTTTTGTTAAGCGTAAATGGTAGTATATAATAACTTTTATAAACTTTACAGAGTTTTTTGCCTCATACTATTTACGGATCTTGTTTTGAAATAAATACCGTAACATTTCAGCGTAATAAAAGTTAATATTACATTTTATAAGCCATACCCGCGCTCAATTAATATAGTGCAATATTTTATGAAAAGACTAAAAACAATATATTTCCAGCAATACATGAAAATAAAAAGTATCGCAAAGATCTCAAAGTGTTATGTGAAAACGAGCATAACACATGTGTTAAAAAAACCCGATTTATTTATAAGCGGGTTTTTTTAATGTAGCTTAAATTATTTTTTATTAACTGCTTCTTTAAGGCTTTTTCCTGCAGAAAATTTTGGTACAGAACGTGCTGGAATATCGATTTCAGCACCAGTTGAAGGATTACGCCCCTTTGTTGCAGCACGATGAGAAACTTCAAAAGAGCCAAAACCTGGAAGACGAACATCTCCCCCTGAAGCCAAAGCTTCAGTTATAGAAGCCATAAAAGCATCAACAACAGCACCAGCTTGCGCTTTTGAAACACCTGCCTTTTCAGCAACGGAGCTAACCAATTCACTTTTATTCATAAAATATTTCCTTTCCCTATATTACCTGACAACATGACTTAATCATGTTATTGGTCAGTTTATTGAAAAGTACAGCAAACAGAAGTCTTATTTTTATCCAAAACATTGTTTTTTTAGCAATAATCACAGTTATTCACGGAATTTTTCACTTTTCCCAACAAAAAACAGAATAATAACCTCAAAAACGCCTTCTGCCACCTAAAAAATGCCGTTATAAAGCCGTTATAAATGAGATAAGTGAATCAGTGTGCAATCTGTATTCCTTCACTATCACTGCTCTCTGACCGGATTGGAACAGCCCCTGTAGAGGGTTCTTCCCATTCAATAGTATCTGGAAAACGAACCAAAGCGTGTTTCAAAACTTCACTCACATGATTTACCGGAATAATTTCCATATTATTTTTGACATCATCAGGAATATCAACCAAATCTTTTGCGTTTTCTTCAGGAATAAGTACTTTTTTTATCCCTCCTCGAAGAGCTGCTAAGAGTTTTTCTTTTAATCCACCAATGGGTAAAACGCGTCCACGTAAAGTAATTTCACCAGTCATTGCAATATCTTTATGCACAGCTACTCCTGTAAGGACCGAAACAATTGCTGTCACCATTGCAATCCCAGCAGAGGGGCCATCTTTTGGTGTCGCCCCTTCTGGAACATGAACATGGATATCGCGTTTTTCAAAAAGTGGAGGTTCAATACCAAAATCAACAGCACGAGAACGTACATAAGATGCTGCCGCTGAAATGGACTCTTTCATAATATCACGTAAATTTCCAGTTACAGTCATCTTACCTTTGCCGGGCATCATAACTCCTTCAATGGTCAATAACTCTCCGCCAACTTCTGTCCACGCAAGGCCTGTTACAACACCAATTTGATTTTCGCCTTCAATCTGATTGTAATGATAACGTTTAACACCCAAGAAATCATGAATATTACTTTCTGTAACTTTTACAGATTTTTGATGCGTTTTGAGAATTTTTGTAACGGATTTGCGGGAAATTTTCATGAGTTCACGTTCAAGGTTACGAACGCCTGCCTCACGTGTGTAAAACTGAATAATTGACCTTAGTGCTCCATCAGAAATACTGAGTTCTTTTTTAGACAAACAGTGATCTTTTAGTGCTTTTGGTAAAAGATGCTGTTTAACAATTTCCATTTTCTCACATTCCGTATAACCAGCAATACGAATAATTTCCATACGATCCATTAACGGACCTGGAATATTAAGCGTATTGGCAGTTGTGATAAACATCACATCAGAAAGATCATATTCAACTTCCAAATAGTGATCAATGAATGTACTATTTTGTTCAGGATCAAGAACTTCTAATAAAGCGGATGAAGGATCGCCACGGAAATCTTGTCCCATTTTATCAATTTCATCAAGCAAGAAAAGCGGATTAGATTTTTTTGCTTTTTTCATAGACTGGATAATTTTTCCAGGCATCGAGCCAATATATGTTCGGCGATGTCCACGAATTTCTGCTTCATCTCGGACACCTCCCAATGAGATACGAACATACTCACGCCCCGTTGCCTTTGCAATAGAGCGCGCTAATGATGTTTTCCCTACACCAGGAGGACCTAACAAACAAATAATGGGACCTTTTATCTTTGACGCGCGACTTTGTACGGCCAAATATTCAATAATTCGCTCCTTAACTTTTTCAAGACCAAAATGTTCATTATTCATGACCTTTTCAGCAAAATCTAAGTTGTTTTTAATCTTAGATTTTTTACCCCAAGGCATTGCTAATAACCAATCAAGATAGTTACGTACAACTGTCGCTTCTGCAGACATAGGAGACATATTCCGCAATTTCCTCAATTCTGCTCCAGCTTTTTCCTGTGCTTCCTTGGATAGTTTTGTATTCTTGATACGTTCCTCTAATTCAGAGAGTTCATCTCGGCTATCATCACTTGCTCCTAACTCTTTTTGAATAGCCTTCATCTGCTCATTGAGATAATATTCTCGTTGGTTTTTTTCCATTTGCCGTTTAACATGCGAACGAATACGTTTTTCAACCTGCAAAACAGAAATTTCTCCTTCCATGAAGGACAGAACACGTTCAAGACGGGCCCGTACAGGTAAGAGCTCTAATATTTCCTGTTTTTCAGCAAGTTTAATCATCAAATGAGAAGCAATCGTATCGGCAAGCTTAGAAGGATTATCAAGCTGGCCAATCGCATTCACAACTTCAGGAGAGATTTTTTTATTAAGCTTTACATAGTTTTCAAAATAAGCAATCACTGACCTTGAAAGAGCTTCAATCTCAACATCACTCTCTCTAGGTTCTTCTGTAACAGTTGCAAAAGCCTGATGATAACCTTCACTTAAAGCAAATTGACTAATTTTTGCACGTGCAGTTCCTTCAACCAAAACCTTTACAGTACCATCAGGAAGCTTTAAAAGTTGAAGAATATTAGCAAATGTACCAATATGATAAATATCCTCTGATTTTGGATCATCATCAGAAGCATTTTTTTGTGTCACCAATAGTATTTGCTTGTCAACCGCCATCGTTTCTTCAAGAGCACGAATTGATTTTTCGCGGCCCACAAAAAGTGGAACAATCATATGGGGGAAGACAACAATATCACGAAGAGGTAAAACAGCATAAACCCCATCTCTTACTTCATCTGTCTTTTCATCAATATATTGCATAATTCTCCTTTCTGGAGCCTATGAGCTATCTACAACAACCAGCCCACCTTTAGAAAACCTCAGCTCTTCACTGTACATGAAGTGGTCATTACTCATACATAAATCAAGCATTATAATGATATTATTAGAAATACCCATCAAATACCCTTCATTACCACCTTTTACATTGTGCATCGCACAATGTCATGCTGATACATTTTCTTTATCTTCTGCACGTTCTGAGTAAATATAAAGAGGACGCGCTTTCCCATCAACGACATCACTCGAAATAACCACTTTTTGAACGCCTTCAAGAGCCGGTAATTCAAACATCGTCTCAAGAAGGATCTTCTCCATAATAGAACGTAAACCGCGTGCGCCAGTTTTACGTTCAATTGCTTTCTTCGCAATAACACGCAAAGCATCTTCATGAAATGCTAACTCAACATTTTCCATTTCAAAAAGACGCTGATATTGCTTTACTAACGCATTTTTAGGTTGTGATAAAATTTGCACGAGAGCGTTAACGTCTAAATCCTCTAAGGTAGCCACTATAGGAAGACGCCCAATAAATTCTGGTATTAAACCAAATTTTATAAGATCTTCAGGCTCTAAATCACGAAAAATTTCACCAACACAACGCTCATCAGGAGCCTTAACGGTCGCAGAAAAACCAATAGAAGTTTTTTCACCACGCCCTGAAATAATCCGTTCTAAACCTGCAAAAGCCCCCCCACAAATGAATAAGATGTTTGTGGTGTCAACCTGAAGAAACTCTTGTTGCGGGTGCTTACGTCCACCTTGAGGAGGAACAGAAGCAATCGTTCCTTCCATAATTTTTAATAACGCTTGCTGAACTCCTTCCCCAGAAACATCTCTTGTAATAGAAGGATTATCTGCTTTACGAGAAATCTTATCAACCTCATCAATATAAACAATACCACGCTGCGCACGTTCAACATTATAATCCGCGGCTTGAAGAAGCTTTAAAATAATGTTTTCAACATCTTCTCCCACATAGCCTGCTTCAGTCAAAGTGGTTGCATCCGCCATCGTAAAAGGTACATCAATAATACGTGCTAATGTTTGTGCAAGATATGTTTTACCACATCCCGTTGGACCAACAAGAAGAATATTTGATTTCGCCAACTCAACATCATTGCTTTTAGACTGATGCGCCAACCGTTTATAATGATTATGAACAGCAACAGAAAGAACACGTTTTGCATGCTGCTGACCAATAACATAATCATCAAGAACTGTTATAATTTCCTGTGGCGTAGGAACACCATCACGCACCTTGACCCCTGAAGACTTATTTTCTTCCCGAATAATATCCGTGCAAAGCTCTACACATTCATCACAGATAAATACAGTAGGCCCCGCAATGAGCTTACGCACCTCATGCTGACTCTTGCCGCAGAACGAGCAATAGAGAGTATTTTTCGATTCGTTCCCGCTATTGCTAATTTTGCTCATTTTTCTTTCCTTTCACCACGATATATGAATACTTTGCCTTTTCAAAGGAAGCTTTTCATCATGAAAATCAAAAGACATATAGAAAACCATGCATGTCTCAATATTTTTAGGTGTTTCTTTTATTTTGCAATATTTTTATAAAACTCTTTGATTTAAAGTAGCTGTTTTTTCTATAAAAATTCTTAATCTTTTTCTTCTTTTTCAGTTTCTGCACGATATTGTATAACATCATCAACTAAGCCAAACGCTCTGGCTTCTTCTGCTGTCATAAAATGATCGCGATCGAGAGTTCTCTCTATAACCTCATAATCCTGACCCGTATGTTGGACATAAATTTCATTTAAACGCCGTTTCATCTTTATAATATCTTGCGCATGTCGCTCAATATCTGAAGCTTGACCTTGAAAACCTCCAGATGGTTGATGCACCATAATACGTGCGTTTGGCAATGTAAAACGATGACCTTTTGCTCCAGCTGTTAACAATAAAGACCCCATAGATGCCGCTTGCCCCATGCAAAGCGTAGAAACAGGAGGACGAATAAACTGCATAGTATCATAAATAGCCATACCAGATGTTACAACACCACCTGGAGAATTAATATAAAGACTAATTTCTTTTTTAGGATTTTCCGCTTCCAAGAAAAGCAATTGTGCACAAACAAGCATTGCCATACCATCTTCAACAGGACCATTAATAAAAATAATCCGCTCTTTTAAAAGACGGGAAAAAATATCATAGGCCCGTTCACCACGATTGGTTTGTTCAATAACCATAGGAACAAGACTTAATGCTGTTTTCATTGGATCACTCATATTTTTACTTTCCGTTCATATAACAACCGCTCTTTACACATTCAATGTTTTTATCCATATGTTAACATTACTCTCTTGTGCAAGCTACAATCAAGAGCTGTTTAAGATAGATTAAAATCCTAATCATTAAAATAGCAATAATAACTCTACCTAAACAAATGATGAACATCCGGAATGCGAGATACCGCCCAATGGTAAAAACTTCCTTCCTGAGGTTTTTGCGTGGTCTTTGTCTTTCTGTGAATATAAAAGCCTATCAAGCGTGAATCTGTAAGCGGCTTGACGCCAAAAGCTGGTTCAAAAATACGTTCAGTCTTTCGCCCAGTCCAATAATAAAAAGTTTTCTTTTCCTTTGCTTCATGAAAAAAACCATATTGTTTTGCTAATCGTGAAATACCATCATTGCCAAATATTGTAACGCCAAGATTTCCCGGTAAAATCGGCATTTTTTCCTCTTTAACCAGAACGGTCTCCAAACACGACGCTTAAACCCAAGCCAATGAGGAATAATTTCTGTGCCTGCCCAATAATCCTCAAATATTTTTATAATAGGGTTATTGGGTGGAAAATAAAGTGCCGAAACGCCTACTCTGGTATTATTTTCTCTTGCCAACCAAACCTTATCCGCATCTGGATAAAATTGTTTAACAAGGTAAACATCTGTATCTAACCAAACACCTTGTTGATATTTCATCAGCATAACACGAAAAAAATCCGAGAACTGAATAATTGTACATCCTAGTTTATTGTCAGAAAAATCGGGATCAAGGCGATAAATTGCTGAGCGTGGTAAAATTGATTCGGCTTCATGCAACTCAACACCAACAGGGAGATTATCTATTTTTTTATCATAACTAAAAAGCTTAACGCGCTGTCCAGTTTTAACCATTGAGGACAAACAAAGCCTATCCACAATCTTAATTGCCCACTATACCAAAAAGTACAAATATCCATATATATAATATATCAAAAATATTCTAAACTTACGCGAAAAAGTTGTTCAACATCACGAACACACTCAGCAAGAGAAAAAATCACTATTCTATCACCAGACAAAATACGCGTATCTGCCGAAAGCTGTATTATTGTCTTATTGCGATAAATTGCACCAATTCTCAAACCATCTGATAAATTGAGCTCTGATAATGACTTACCAACTAATGAAGATGTTTGCATCACTTCAGCTTCAATAATTTCTGCTCGTCCATTAAAAACTGAATGAACAGAACGAATACGCCCACGGCGCATTTGTTGCAAAATTCTCGATATTGTAACGCTATGGGGATTAAGATATGCATCCACACCAACAGCACGACTAAATTCTTGATAGGCAACATTATTAATCAATACCATATTGGCTTTGCAGCCCAATCTTTTAGCAATAATAGCGCTTAAGAGATTAACCTGATCTTGATTGGTCAATGTAATCATTAAATCAGACTGATCAATTCCCGCATCTTGAAGAATCACTGGATCTAACACGTTACCGTATAAAACTGTCGTTTTTTCAAGCTGATCAGCAATTGTGAGAGCTCTTTCTCTATGCGATTCTATAATCTTCAATTTTAATTTATGGAAACGCTTTTCAATAGCCTGTGCAACATAAAGGCCAATATGACCACCCCCTGCAATAATCATGCGGTGTGCATCTTGTTCTTTATGACCAAAAAGCCCAACAGCACGACGCATCTGTTCACGAGCAACAACAAGATAGGTTATATCACCAACGCGTAATTGCGTTTCTGAATGTGCAACCAATAATTCCGCGCCACGTTTAATAGCGGTAACCGTCGTATGAAGATCTGGAAAAAGCTCTGTTAATTGACGCAAAGGTGTATTAATAACTGGACAATCTTCCATGCATTCCAAGGCTAGTGCAACAATATCATCATTACAAAAATAAAGAACATCTATTGCACCAGGTAAAGCAATACGGCGCAAAACCATTTCCCCAACTTCAACTTCTGGCGAAATAACCACATCAATGGGAATATTCTCTCTGGAAAAAAGCGTCTTATAACGTGGTTCTAAATAAGATTGTGAGCGAATACGAGCAATTTTTGTGGGCACATTAAATAATGAATGTGCCACTTGGCAAGCTACCATATTGACTTCATCAAACAAAGTGACAGCAATCAACATATCTGCTTTGTCTGCATCTGCTGCCAAAAGAACTTCTGGCCGTGAGCCGTGACCAACAAAACCTCTCACATCCAATGTATCGCGAATCTTTTCAATTAATCTCGTTTCAATATCAATAACAGTAACATCGTGATTTTCAGCAGAAAGACGCTCTGCTATCCCATAACCAACCTGTCCTGCTCCACAAATAATAACACGCATCGCTTAAGAAACTCCAAGCGCTTTAAGTTTACGGTGCAAAGCTGAACGCTCCATGCCTATAAATTCAGCAGTACGTGATATATTTCCACCAAAACGCCCAATCTGCGCCACTAAATATCTCTTTTCAAACAATTCTCGAGCTTCACGTAACGGCAAATCCATAATACTTTCATCTGAATCCATTTGAAGGCGTGGCAAAGAATCACTTACTTCACTGGGAAGAAAGTCTGCTGTTATAGGACCATCACCATCCCGCACAAGAATAAGAAGACGCTCAATATTATTACGTAATTGCCGTACATTACCCGGCCAAGCGTGTGTTTGCAAAATAGCAATCACATCATCACTGATTGCACGTGGTTTAATCCCAACCTGCTGTGATATTGTTTTTACAAAATGATGGACAAGTTCTGGAATATCTTCACGACGTGCTGAAAGCGGCGGAACAACAATAGGAACAACGGAAAGACGGTGAAAAAGATCCTCCCTAAAGCGCCCATCAGAAATGAGGTTTTCAAGATTTTGCGCTGTCGAAGAAATGATACGGACATCCACCTTAACACGTTTTGTGCCGCCAATTCTCTCAAATGTTTGCCCCGTTAAAACCCGAAGAATCTTTCCTTGAGTCTCACGTGGCATATCAGCAACTTCATCAAGATATAAGATACCGCCATGAGCTTCCTCTAAGGCACCGATTTTACGCTCTCTTCCCTCCATTTCGCTGCCAAACAGCTCTATTTCCATTCTTTCGGGAGTAATCGTTGCTGCATTTATTGTAACAAATGGCCCATTTGAACGCGTTGAGAGCGCATGAATAGTTCGTGCAACAGTCTCTTTTCCTGCCCCTGAAGGACCTGTTATCATAATGCGACTATTGGTTGGTGCTACTTTTTCTATAATTTGACGCAAATTTTTTATAACTGTCGATTTTCCGAGCAACTCTAATGGCTCGTTCGAACGCTTGCGCAATTCTAAAAGCTCACGTTTTAAACTTGAATTTTCAAGTGTTCTTTCTGCAACCAATACAAGCCGATCAGCTTTAAAAGGTTTTTCAATGAAATCATATGCCCCTCGCTTTATAGCGGAAACAGCCGTCTCAATATTACCATGACCAGAGATCATAACGACCGGAAGAGCCGGATATTGTGTTTTAATTTCATCAAGCAGTGCTAAACCATCGAGACGACTACCCTGTAGCCAAATATCCAAAAAAATGAGCTTTGGAATACGCTCACTAATTTGAGCCAATGCTTCATCAGAGTTACAAGCAACACGCGTTTCATAACCTTCATCATCTAAAATACCAGCAACAAGCTCACGAATATCTGCTTCATCATCAACAATCAAGATATCTGATACCATACTATTCCCCTATCTTATGATTTATGGCTTGTATAATATTACCTTGCTTACCCCCATCCGCCGGAAATATCAAACGGATCATCGCACCACGACCTTCATAAAAACTCTCCGGTGCATCATGAAGCTCCATGAAACCACCGTGATCTTCAATAACTTTGCGCACAATGGCTAACCCAAGCCCTGTTCCTTTTTCCCGCGTTGTTATATAGGGTTCTAATAACTTTTGTCTTTGCTCTTTAGGAAGTCCTTTCCCGTTATCAACAACATCCACAACTACCCATTCTTCCTGACGATAAGAACGGACAAGAATATGACCGTGAATATTTTCCTCTCGCATAACTGAATCTATGGATTCGCTCGCGTTTTTGATAACATTGCAAAAAGCCTGTACAATGAGACGGTTATCAAATGCCCCCATAAGTGGTAGAGTTCCTAAATCTTGCTCAAAATGAATATCATGTCGCGTCACTTCTATCAAGAAACATGCTTCTCGCAACAATTCTCGTATATCTAAAATATGCATTTTCGGTTTGGGCATACGTGCAAAAGAAGAAAACTCATCAACCATACGTCCAATATCTCCAACCTGCCGAATAATTGTGTCAATACACCGCTCAAAAACCTCTCTATCTTGTGTAATAGCTTTGTTATAACGTTTACGAATGCGTTCAGCGGATAACTGAATAGGTGTAAGAGGATTTTTAATTTCGTGCGCAATACGCCGCGCAATATCCGCCCACGCCGCTGTACGTTGCGCGGCAACAAGGTCTGTAATATCATCAATTGTTAGAACCCAAGATTGCCCCTGTCCATCATCCTCCTCCATCGTAACTTGGACATTACAGACACGCTCTTTTCCTGCAACGTTTAAAGTGACCTGTTCACGATGATTTTTACGATCTAATGAACGCACAAACTGAAAAACCTGCCAAATTTCAGCGCTTAAAGATAAAAGACTTTGTCCAACAACGTGCTCAGAGCGAATATCAAACATCGCTTCAATAGACCGATTGATAATGGTGATATCACCATTATCATCTATCCCCGCTACTCCCGCTGTTACACCCGATAACACTGCTTCAGAAAAACGCCGTCTTTCATCAATTTGATCACGCACTGCAATCAACTCATTACGCCGACTTTTCAATTCATTGACCATATAATTAAAAGTTTTGGATAATTGCCCAATATCTCCATCTTTTGCTCGTACTGGCACGAAAATTTCCATATTTCCAGAAGCAACATCATCGGCAGCACTAATAAGAAGACGAATAGGACGAACTAAGCGATCAGCAACAGCAATAGCAGCCCAAATAGCTGATAAGAATAAACTAAAAAAAAGACACAAATAAAGCATACCAAATGCAATCTGTGTCAGCAGGCGATTTTCATTTAAATCACGATAACGATCTGTATTAACTTCTGTCAAACGCAAAGCAGATAAAACACCTTTATCAACGTCACGCACCAAATATAAAAATGTGTTTGGAATGTTGGTAAATTTTAAAATAATACCAAAATAATCATGAACGCCTGGTTGAAAAGAAAAAGGTCTCGCACTGGTTGCACGTTCAATAAGATGAGAAGGAGGAATTGGCAGTTTATCTTCATCACCAAGAGCACTCGAGACAAAAATAGCGCCGCTAGAACTTAACAAAAATGCACCACGCAAATTGCGTCCTATAGCATGACGTGTCAATTGCATCTTATATTCAGCTGGATTACGTTCTAAGAGTTTTTTGTTATCAAGTGCAAGTGCCATCGCGTAGGATAAATTTTTTAAATTTTGCAGCATTTCATCTGCATAAGCATTTGCTAAATCAATAGAAGAGCCCACAATTTGGCGCGTTGTTGTATCAAACCATCGATCAAGTCCCAAATTTAGTGCTGGACCCGATACAAGAGCTACAGCAACAGCTGGCATTGTCGCAACAAGTGCAAACAATGAAATAAGGCGCACATGAAGACGCGATCCTGCACGCCTTGAACGCCAAGCACGAATGATCGGAATCATCTCATAAAAAACGATGACAATAAGCCCTAAAACCCAAAAACTATTAATCCCTATAAGAATAAGGGTTACTGTTCTACTGGGAACAACAGGAGTTAATCCAATAAGAATAATAAACGAAACAGAGGCCGTAAGTAAAGCCAATACAATAATTGTAATCCCTAAAAAAATATATACCTTACTTAAACGATACAACTCATCGTTATAAGTATTTTTATCTATGTCTTGAAGATTCGTCACAGATGTTATATTCGTCATGAGCTTACATACCCTTATCCCATTATTCTCATATAACCTTTTGTAGCAAAAATTGACAATACTAATACTACATTTAAAATAGGGCAAATACAGTCAATGAGAAAGAACTTCTACATTTTGCAAAATATCTTTAAAATAAACTGCGTTCGACGATACTTTACGAAGGAAATGAGATGCGATTAACAAAACAAACAAATTATGCTCTTCGAATGCTCATGTATTGTGCAGATAATCAGGGAACTCTCTGT
Organism: Bartonella sp. TT29SHDZB; assembly: GCF_042193395.1. NCBI lineage: Bacteria > Pseudomonadati > Pseudomonadota > Alphaproteobacteria > Hyphomicrobiales > Bartonellaceae > Bartonella > Bartonella sp. TT29SHDZB. The sequence continues at coordinate 255,993 of NZ_JBHILQ010000002.1, read as the reverse complement.
CGTGTTCCAGAAATTGCTAAAGCATATGCCGTTTCAGAACTTTTTTTATTTAAAATACTTCAGCTGCTTGTTCAAGCAGGTTTCATACAAACAGTGCGTGGACGCAATGGTGGAGTTAAATTGGCTAAACCTGCAGCAGAGATTTCAGTCGCTGATGTTGTAAAAGTAACAGAGGATAACTTTTCCCTAGCAGAATGTTTCGATACAGCAGAACCGACTTGCCCATTGATAGATTTTTGTGGTTTAAATACCGCACTTCAAAAAGCATTAAATGCTTTTTTTGAGGTGTTATCAGTGATATCTTTGGCTGATCTACAACGCCCCCCCTTTCAAAATCATTTTAAAATTAATGATAAAAGAGTAAACTAGGATTATAATATAAGGAGATTAAGTATTTCTATTGCAGCAATAATATTAGCCGCTGGACGCGGAGAAAGAGCAGAATCTCCACAAAAAATTCCAAAACAATATCGGCTTCTAGGACAAAAGCCGATCATTTATCATACCGTGCATTGTTTTTTGCAGCATCCAGCCATCACAACGATCATCCTCGTTATTCATCCAGAAGATCGTCAAATCTGTGAACAAGCTATTGGCGATTTTAAAGAGCGCCTTATTATCGTTGAAGGAGGTAATACTCGTCAAATTTCTACTTTACATGGACTTCAAGCCCTCAGAAAATTTCATCCAAAATATGTGCATATTCATGATGGTGCACGCCCCTTTATCGATAACAAACTCTTGGATAACATTCATACTACCGTTACTCCTCAAGAAGGTGTTCTTCCTGTTCTGCCCATCTCTGATACCCTTAAACGTATAAATAATCAGCATGTTTTAGAAACAATTCCCCGTACCCATCTTTATAGTGCACAAACTCCACAGTGTTTTCCCTTTGAACATATCTTAGCGGCCCATCAACAAGCAAAGAAATCTTGCAAACAAGAATTCACTGACGATTCTGCAATTGCCGAATGGTTTGGAATTCCTATGCTTACTGTTCTAGGTGACCCTCATAATATAAAAATTACATGGCATGAAGATTTTAATACTGCACATTTATATCTCCAAAAGAAAATGCAAATATTTCCTGATATTCGCACCGGCAATGGTTATGATGTTCATTCTTTTGAGGATGGAGATTTTCTTATATTATGTGGTATAAAAATCCCTTTTCATAAAAAATTAAATGGACACTCCGATGCGGATGTTGCTCTTCATGCATTAACAGATGCCCTTCTTGCAACTCAAGGTGCTGGAGATATCGGTACACATTTTCCTCCTTCTGATCCTCGATGGAAAAATGTATCATCAGAAATTTTTCTTCGTCATGCTCTTGGTATTCTAAAAAAAGCAGGTGGTCGTATCGCCAATGTTGATATCACAATTATCGCTGAAAATCCTAAAATTGGTCCCTATCGTCATGCCATGACAGAAAATCTTATGACAATACTTGCAATGACACCTGATCGAATCTCTATTAAAGCAACAACAAATGAAAAGCTCGGATTTATTGGTCGTGGTGAAGGAATTGCTGCTCTTGCAACAGTAAGCGTTCTTTATCCAGGAGAAATTCCCCAATGACATATTTTTGTGAAAAACAAGCACATGAAGTCCTTAATACCTTTCGTCAAAAAGGTTTGCTGTTAACAACTGTAGAGTCTTGTACAGGAGGGCTCATTGCTGCAAGCCTCACAAATATTGCGGGATCGTCAGATGTTCTTGATTGTGGATTTGTTGTTTATTCAAATGAATCTAAAACACGCTTGGTGGGCGTGTGTGCTGAACTTATAAAAACCTATGGTGCCGTTTCAAAAGAAGTTGCTCTTGCAATGGCTGAAGGTGGATTAAAACATTCACAAGCTGACATTGCAGTTTCTGTAACAGGAATTGCTGGTCCAGGAGGCGCAAGTCTCAATAAACCTATAGGACTTGTGCATTGCGCGGTTGCTTACAAAAATCACTCTCCCCAGCACAAAGAAATGCACTTTGCTCATCTTGAGCGCAATGCTATCCGCTATGCAACTGTTGAAAATGCTTTTAAAATGATTCTGGAAGTGCTTCACTGAATTCCCTACACCAATTTCAAAACTCTCTATTCCAAATTGAGTCTATAATCGTCAATCTTTTGAAAAAAATATCTTATTGTATCATAACTTGGATATATTGAATTAATCAAATTTATTCACTTGCACGCCACAAGAGAAAAAAACTGTATAAATAAAATAATTAAAGAAAGGGACACTCGTACCTCTCTCAAGTGCTACGAGCTGGCGCAATATCTTGAGAGATGGCAAATAAATGGTGCAGGCTGACTTCTTCATAAGTGTACAGATGTGGATTTTATATACTTTTACGAAGGATCTATACTATTTATTATGAGCACTATTATGAAATGGGTATGACGCAAGCATGTTCTATTTGGGCGTTTTGTTTAACGAATGTGCATCCATTAAAAAAGAGAGAAACAAAAGCGTGAAGCTGTGCATCATCTTCATCATTAAAAATGATATTCCTTCAATACGATTTTGAAAGCTGAATTAAAAACAAATAGTAAAGATGGAAACCAGTTTTCACCTTCACGCTGTTATAAGCAATACGTATTGTTAAAAAACAACAGAATAGATTATGTTGCTTCCGAGCCGTAAATCTGATGCGCACGCTTCTCAAAAGCCTCGGTAAATTTACGAAACGCAATATCAAACATTGAGCCCATCACTAATCCAAGCGTTTTACTTTTAAATTCATAATCAATAAAAAACTCTACATTACATGCATTGGTATTTTCAATATCATGAAAGGCCCAACGATTTTCAAGATATTTGAATGGACCATCAATATATTTAACTTCTATCAGACTTTTTTCCCGCTGAAGAAATACTTGAGTCGTAAAAGTTTCACGAATAATCTTATAGCCAACGGTCATATCCGCAAGAAGCAATATTTTTTTCCCATATTCTTTTCGAGAACGTATTATTAAAGCCTCACACATTGGTAAAAATTCAGGATAACGCTCAATATCTGAAACCAGATCAAACATTTCACTGGCACTATGGGTGATCTGCCGATGTATTGTAAAAATCGGCATAATTATCTCTGTAAGGAAAATTTTTCATCACGCGCTTTTTGCAAAATGGCAAAATCATCTCCTGCATGATGAGATGAACGCGTCAGAGGATTGGAAGCCATATGTAAAAATCCTTTTACTTTACCAATCTTGGCAAAAGACTCAAATTCTTCAGGAGGCACAAAACGAACAACTGGATGATGTTTTCGTGTAGGCTGCAAATATTGTCCAATTGTCATAAAGTCAACATCAGCAGCGCGCAAATCATCCATCAATTGCAAAACTTCATTTCGCTCCTCCCCAAGGCCAACCATAATTCCCGATTTTGTAAAAATTGTTGGATCAAGTTCTTTAACACGTTGTAATAAACGAATTGAATGAAAATAACGTGCCCCTGGACGGACCTTCAAATATTTAGAAGGAACAGTTTCTAAGTTATGATTAAAAACATCAGGCTTAGCAGCAACAACAACTTCTAAAGCGCCATCCTTATGACGAAAATCAGGTGTAAGAACTTCAATTGTTGTTTTAGGAGTTTTTTGACGAATCGCATAAATAACTTTTGCAAAATGCTCAGCACCACCATCAACAAGATCATCACGATCAACAGATGTAATGACAACATGTTTTAATTCCATCCGTGCAACAGCATCAGCTACACGTTCTGGCTCATTATCATCAACAGCAAGCGGAATACCTGTTGCAACGTTACAAAAAGCACAAGCACGCGTACATATTTCACCTAAAATCATAAAGCTAGCATGCCTCTGGCTCCAACATTCGCCAATATTAGGACAACCAGCTTCTTCACATACAGTCACTAACTTATGCGTACGTACAATACCATGTGTTTCCTTATAAATTGGTGATGTTGGCGCTTTTACACGAATCCAATCTGGCTTTTTTTGAACGCTTGTATCAGGACGATGTGCCTTTTCAGGATGACGCAAACGTCTATTTGTAACTCTATCAACAACCGTAACCATTTAAGCCTTTGCCTTATAAATACGAAGTAACAATCAAAAATATAAAATTTTTCATACAATCCAATCATCAAGCGTTTAAAACTTGACCATAAGCATCCAATACACTTTCTTTCATCATTTCCGATAAGGTCGGATGTGGAAAGACAGTATGCATTAATTCTTCTTCTGTTGTTTCAAGATTCATAGCAATAACAAAACCCTGTATCAATTCTGTTACCTCAGCCCCTACCATATGGGCCCCGAGAAGCTGTCCTGTTTTTTTATCAAAAATCGTTTTTACTAACCCCTGATCTTCACCCAAAGCAATCGCCTTACCATTCGCAGCAAAAGAATAACGACCAATACGTATATCATAACCTGCTTCTTTTGCAGCCGCTTCTGAAAGCCCTACAGAGGCAACCTGTGGTGTACAATATGTACACCCTGGAATTTTTCTTTTATCAAGCGGATGAGCACTCTTCAAACCTGCAAGATGCTCAATACATATCACACCTTCTTCTTCTGCTTTATGGGCCAACATAGGAGGACCTGCTACATCACCGATAGCATAAATACCCGCAACACCTGTCCAACTCCACTCATCGGTTACAATACACCCACGATCGGTCTTTATTCCCAAAGATTCTAACCCAAGATTCTCAATATTACCCTGCACCCCAACAGCGGAAATCAACCGCTCAACAGTCATTGTCTCTATTTTACCTTGGACATCAATATGTACACTTACAGAATCGGAAGATTTTTCAACCTTTGTTACTTTTGCTTGGCGAAGAATACGTAAACCTTTTTTCTCTAATTGTTTACAAGCAAATGTTGAAATTTCAATATCTTCAGCAGGCATGATATGGGGCATCATCTCAACAACAGTTACTGTCGCCCCCATATCATGATAAAAAGAAGCAAATTCAATGCCTATAGCCCCTGATCCTATGACCAAAAGCGATTTTGGCATTGCGGGCGGTATCATAGCTTCAAAATAAGTCCAAATAAGTTTTCCATCTGGCTCAATACCAGGAAGGACACGAGGACGTGCACCCGTTGCAATAATAATATGCTTTGCTTGATAAGTTCCCTCCCCTAATGTCCCCTTAGGGATTGGATTTTGCGGTTGCATAGCCGGTTTGGAGGATGAAGAAACCATAATTTCTGCCGGCTGGCTTCCTTTCGCTTCTTTAGTAAGCTTTGCTTCACCCCAGATAATATCAATTTTATTTTTTTTCATTAAAAAACCAACACCAGCATTTAAACGTGCTGAAACGCCACGTGAACGTGCCACAACATCTTTGATATTTGCCTCAATTGAACCATTAATTTTTAATCCATAATCTTTTGCATGTTCAGCAAAATGTTTCATTTCCGCTGAACGTAAAAGAGCCTTTGTTGGAATACATCCCCAATTTAAACAAATCCCTCCCAAATGTTCACGTTCAACAATCGCAGTCTTAAAGCCACATTGTGCTGCACGAATTGCGGTCACATATCCTCCTGGACCTGATCCAATCACAATTACATCATAAAGATTTGCCACAGTAATTCCTCCATGGATATATATAAAATGGATATGCATTTTTTGAACTTAAGACTGCAAAACAACATGACAGAATTATCTTATGTCTTTTGCCTAAAGCTTCAGGTAAATGCTTTACCCAAACCAGAAATAGCAATAACATTGCTCTCCGAACTCTTTGAATTTGTTTTTACTCTCTTAACACACTCTCTCACAATTTACGTGAAGAACTGTATAAACAGTTCAAACCAACATTGCTAATGGATTTTCAATCATCTTCTTAAAAGTCTGTGCAAGCTCTGCTGCTAAAGCACCATCGACAGCACGATGATCAGCAGAAAGTGTAACTGACATAACTGTCGCAACCGCCAATGCACCATTTTTAACAACGGCGCGCTGCTCTCCTGCACCAATCGCAAAAATCGTCGCATGCGGTGGATTAAGGATAGCAGAAAAACTTTTCACACCATACATCCCCATATTGGATACAGCTGTTGTTCCGCCCTGATATTCTTCCATTTTTAACTTGCCCTCACGCGCACGCGTTGCAAAATCCTTCATTTCTTTGGAAATAAGCGATAACGGCTTTTCCTCTGCATGGCGAATAATCGGCGTAATCAATCCATTGGGAATAGAAACAGCAACCCCAACATCACAATGTTTATGATGAAGCATTCCGCCTTCAAGCCAAGAGACATTCGCTTCAGGAACCGCTTTCAAAGCAAGTGCGACAGCTTTGATCACCATATCATTAACAGAAAGCTTATAAGTAGGCTGAGTTTCTTCCTGACTTTTAACCATTGGTGCAGCAGTATTCAGTTGTGTACGCAGTGCTAATAGCGCATCAAGTTCACAATCTACCGTTACATAGAAATGTGGGACTTTCTGTTTTGATTCCACCAAACGTGTCGCGATTGTTTTACGCATATTATTATGGGGAGCGAAGCTATATTCATCCTCTTTGAAGAGTTTCAATATCTGTTTGTCCGAAGCACCTGTAGCTGTTAGCTCCCCTATCTGTAATGAATAAGACACTTTAGAAATATCGCTGCTCACAGCTTTTTCTACATCGCGCTTAATAATACGCCCATGCGGACCACTTCCAGAAATAAGGGATAAATCAAGACCTGCCTGAGATGCTAATCGCCGCGCTAAGGGAGAAGCAAAAAGACGAGCTTTCTTTTTATCTTGCTGTATTAATTGCCCAGTTGATGATTCATGAGACATTTTTATTCCCTTTGAGTCCGTCTGTTGCAAAGAATCTGTCTGTTTGATGCTCTCTGGTTCTTGTCTTGTAGAAGAAGAGATTTCTTCTGTAACTTTTGCAGCTTCAGCTAAATCTTCACCTTCTTCTGCTAAAACAACAATTAAAGCATTTACTTTAACGCCTTGCGTTCCAGCAGGAACAACAATTTTAGCAACCCTACCTTCATCAACAGCTTCGACTTCCATTGTCGCTTTATCCGTCTCAATTTCAGCAATAACATCACCAGAGGAAACCTTATCTCCCTCCTTAATATTCCATTTTGTTAAATTTCCCTCTTCCATCGTAGGGGAAAGCGCTGGCATTGTAATTTTAATGGGCATTATGCTTTCCTCCGTTATGCTCTGTATGTCACAGCCTTAACGGCCTCAATAATTTCAGCAGTATTAGGCAAAGCCAACTTTTCAAGATTAGCGGCATAAGGCATCGGAACATCTTTACCAGAAATCGTAGCAATTGGCGCATCAAGATAGTCAAAAGCCTGCTGCATAACACGCGTTGCTATTTCAGTTCCTACGGATGACTGAGGAAATCCCTCTTCAATTGTGACCAAACGACCTGTTTTTTTAACTGAAGAAAGAATTGTTGGAAGATCCATCGGGCGAATGGTTCGTAAATCAATCAATTCAACATCAATACCAAGTTTTTCAATTTCTGGTAACGCTTGAACAGCATAATGCATCCCAATTCCACATGCAACAATTGTCACATCTTGTCCAGACTTATGAATACGTGCCTTACCAATAGGCAAAAGAAAATCATCCAGTTGAGGAACATCAAATTGATGCCCGTACAAAATCTCATTTTCAAGAAAAATAACAGGATTATCATCACGAATAGCCGCTTTCAGCAAACCTTTTGCATCTGCAGCGCTATAAGGCATAACAACTTTCAGACCTGGTATATGACTATACCATGCAGCATAACATTGAGAATGTTGAGCACCAACACGGGCAGCCGCGCCATTGGGACCACGGAAAACCATAGGAGCGGTCATTTGTCCACCAGACATATAACGTGTTTTGGCTGCAGAGTTAATAATTTGATCCATCGCCTGCATCGCAAAATTAAATGTCATAAACTCAACAATGGGACGTAACCCACCAAAAGCAGCCCCGACAGCCAACCCAGCAAAGCCGTGCTCTGTAATGGGGGTATCAATAACTCGGCGTTCTCCGAATTCTTCCAACAAACCTTGACTAACCTTATAGGCGCCTTGATATTGCGCGACTTCTTCCCCCATAAGAAAAACTGTTTCATCACGTCGCATTTCTTCAGCCAAAGCCTGATTAAGCGCTTCACGAACTGTCATTGTAACCATTTGTGTTCCAGCTGGAATATCAAAATCAGGAGGCGTATCAAAAGATGGAGACTGCGGAACTGACGAAGGAAGAGAAAAAGGAGTTTCTTTAGTTTTTTGTGCTGTATCAATAGGTTGCGAAATATCCTCAGCACGCTCACCTTCTTCTAACAAAGTCGCAATAACAGTGTTAACCTTTACGCCTTCTGAACCTTCAGGAATAAAAATTTTACCAAGAGTACCTTCATCAACGGCCTCTACTTCCATTGTCGCCTTATCCGTTTCAATTTCAGCAATAACATCGCCAGAGCTAACCTTATCACCTTCTCTCTTAAGCCATTTAGACAGTTTACCTTCTTCCATGGTTGGCGAAAGCGCCGGCATCAAAATATCAATAGACATACTTGCTTCCCTCGCATCAAACTAAAATATCAGTATAGAGCTCAGAAGCATCTGGCTCTTGATCACTTTGTGCAAAATCTACCGCATCAGCAACAATTGCACGGACCTCTTTCTCAACAGATTTTAAATCGTCTTCGCTCGCCCAATTTTTTTTAAGAATCCGACTTTTTACTTGATCAATCGGATCGTGCTCCTCTTTTATTTTTTGGACTTCTTCCTTGGAACGATATTTTGCTGGATCAGACATGGAATGACCACGATAGCGATAGGTCTGCATATCAAGAATGATCGGTCCTTTACCTGAGCGTGCCCAAGAAATTGCTTCATCAGCAGCTCCTTTTACTGATCGAACATCCATACCGTCAACAACAATACCTGGAATTTCAAAAGAAAGACCACGTCGGGAAAAATCAGTTTCTGCAGATGCACGTGAAACTGATGTTCCCATAGCATACTGATTGTTTTCAATAATATAAACAACGGGAAGCTTCCAAAGTGAAGCCATATTAAAACTCTCGTAAACCTGCCCCTGATTTGCAGCACCATCACCAAAATAAACCAATGTCACATTATCTTTACCAAGATATTGATTCGAAAATGCCAAACCTGAACCAATGGGAACCTGCGCACCAACAATACCATGTCCTCCATAAAAGTTCTTTTCTTTAGAGAACATATGCATCGAGCCACCTTTCCCTTTGGAAAAGCCACCTTGGCGCCCCGTTAATTCTGCCATGACACCACGCGGACTCATCCCAACCGCTAACATATGTCCATGATCACGGTAAGACGTAATAACCTGATCACCTTCTTTTGCCGCTTTCAATGTTCCTATAACAACGGCTTCCTGACCAATATAAAGGTGACAAAATCCCCCAATAAGCCCCATACCATAAAGTTGTCCTGCTTTTTCTTCAAAACGGCGAATTAAAAGCATTTCACGATAAGCATCAATTTCTTCTTCTTTTGTAAAATCTGCTATTGGTGCTTTCTTTGTGGTGCTTGATAATGCAGTGCGCGCCGCCGACGCAGAATTTTTTTTAAGTCGTTCTGCCATATTAAACTCCCTTTTATGATTATTTAGGAATAACCTTTACGAACAAAAGTTACAAGCCTTATCAATCGGCTTAAACAATATCATTGCTGATTGTTGTTTAAATTAAGCGATTTGTCATTTACCTTTGGTATCATTTCAAGGTATTAAGATTGTCAATTCATTTGGCTTAGAAAAGTTCAAATTCTTTCGGACATACTCATCCAACATATCTTTTTCTATATGCCCATTGCGTAAAAGAGAAATACGCTTTTCCATGAATATCCGCTCAGCTTCTATTTTATGAAGCTCCTTTTCTAATTCGCTAATATGCTGATTAACTTCACTGCGTGAATACAATCCATACTCACCATGATAAATGTGGTAACTGAAATAGCTTAAGACTCCCACCGTCATAAGAGGTAGTACAAAGCGTACTTTGATTGATCGACGTTTCTGCTTTGTCCACATAAAATAGCACAGTCTTTACAGCACAAATTTCTTAATAATCAGCCCAACTATGCACGATTTTGATTAATACCTCATTACCAAATCTACACTAAATAATCTTATTATGTTCAATTCCCCCCTTAAGACAATCAAAGTAAGCTGTATGCCCCCTTTTTGTATTACAAATATTGGATATCCACTAATTTGTAGATTTTTTCCCAAAATTTCCTGTTAAAATAAAGATAAAATCAATCAATGCCCAAGGTATGGTTATAAAAAAGCCGAGTCCAAAAAATATCAACCCTATAAAAAATAACATTGCTATTAAACTTATAAAAAGCATTACGATACCCGTTCCAACTTTACCAACCATAAAGCGATGAATTCCAAATGCACCTAAACATAAGCAAACAATTGCTAGCAGCACTTTCGATTTTTGTGACCGACCTTTAGTCAAGATAGGAAAAACAGATTTAATGGCATCTCCTTCACAGACAAAATCAACCATATCACCAACCTTCGGCGGCTTTTTTCCTGACCAGCTCCTATTCGCAAATTGATAGCGCTTACCATCAGCACCTGAAACAAAATAATTTCCCTGATCCTGACTAATAATCTTACCTTTCATCTTCACCACCTCTAAAATTGTTATTCATAAGAAAGTTTTTCTTCTAATATGATAATATGTTAAATAAATCTCACTGCATGAATACGATCTGTACTCACCGTGATATATGACAATTTAAAAAGCTAAAAATCCCCCAACAATTTAAAATTCCCGCAATTATTAAATGACAATATAAAGCACGCTGTTCGATTTGTACTTTTGCTTTTTATAAGAAATATTATCTTAATTTTCAATATTTTTATTAAAATATTTATAATTTTATTTAATATTTAAAATATATACTAACTAATTTACATTGTTAAATTAATATATTTATTGATATTATACTTTTATATGATTGCTACCACTTTGTAATTTTATTGCCATTTGCATCCCTAAAATGCCCAGATAAAATAACGATAAAATCAATCAATGCCCAAGGTACAGTTATAAGCCCCCCTAACCCCAGAGACATTATAGTTATAAGAAACATAGCAAGAGCCGTTCCCAGTTTATTCGCCATAAAGCGGTGAATCCCAAAAGCCCCGAAAAAAAAGCTTAAGATTGCCAAAGCCAACCTTGATTGTTCTAATATTTTTCGATGAAAAATAGGGATAACAGACTTAATGCTATCTCCTTCACATACAAAATCAATCGCATCATCTATATTAGGCGCTTTTTTTCCTAACCAATCCTCACGCAAAAATTGGTAACGCTTGCCATCATCTCCCGAAACGAGATAAGCCTCTCGATCACGACCAATAATCTTACCTTTCATCCTTGCCCACCTATAAAGCTGCTCCTTATGTGTTATTCATAAAGAGATTATTTCTAATTCAATAATATGCGGATTAACCTCACGGTATAAATAAAACGCATAAAAACTATGATAAACGTGTAATTGAAATAAGTTTGAAGCCCCCCCAATAATCTAATATTTCCCGCTGCTATAAGCTGCAACCTAAAGTACGCTGTAATTGATTTGCGCCTTTGTATTACCCATATAAAATAGCACTGTCCTTTTCAATATTTTTATTCAACTGTGCATAGTTTTTTAATCTCTCCTTAAAAAAGTATAGAGACATAGTTCGGCATTAATCAACTTAATATATTGATCGAAATAAAAAGTAAACTTTATTATTTTCTTTTTATTGTAAAATTTTCACAAATCTGTAATCTGATTCCCATCTTTATCCGTAAATTTTCCAGCAATAATGAGTATAAAATCAACAATCGCCCAAATACCGGTAATCATCAATCCAAACAATGATAAAGATAAAACGAGCATTAAAGTACCCGTCCGAACTCTCCCAACCATAAAGCGATGAACACCAAAGATACCTGCAACCCAACAAAGAAGTGCAAACATTATCTTTGAGTTCTCTGTACCTGATCTCAACAATGGAAAAACAGAACTGACAACACCCCCTTCATAGACAAAATCAACAGTATCACCAATCCTTGGTGGTTTCTTTCCCAACCAATCCCAAGTCGCAAACTGATAACGCTTACCGTCATCACCCGAAACGAGATACATTCCTTGATCTTGAGTAATAATTATACCTCTCATCTTAATCCCTATAAACTTAAATACCTATAAAATTACTGAGTACATGTCTTTGATAAGAAATCTCAATTTCATAATCTAAATAATATCATACTCTCACACTTTGTGCTCACAACTATCAACGATATACATCACCAGCATAACGCGCTTGGGCTCCCAGTATTTCTTCAATACGAATAAGTTGATTGTATTTGGCTAATCTATCCGAACGTGCAAGAGAACCTGTTTTAATTTGTCCACAATTCGTTGCAACTGCAAGATCTGCAATGAAAGAATCCTCTGTTTCGCCTGAACGATGAGATATAATGGCACGATAACCTGCTTTATGTGCTACTTCTACAGCATCAAGTGTTTCACTCAATGTACCAATTTGATTAACTTTTATGAGAATAGAATTGCCTACCCCCATTTTGATACCATCACGCAAACGTGCTGAATTCGTTACAAACAAATCATCGCCAACAAGCTGACATTTTTCTCCAATTGTGTCAGTAAGTAGCTTCCAACCTTCCCAATCATCCTCTGCCATTCCATCTTCAATTGTAATAATAGGATAATTTTTCACAAGCTGCGCTAAATAATCTACCTGCTCTTGGGTGTCACGGCATTTCCCCTCACCTTTATAAAAATACGAACCATTTTTATAAAATTCTGTTGAAGCACAGTCTAAACCAATGGCAATTTGTTCACCTGGTTTATAGCCACATGCCATGATAGATTCCATAATAAAATCAATTGCTTGATCAGCACTTTTAAATTGAGGTGCAAAACCACCTTCATCACCAACATTGGTATTATAACCCGCATCTTTTAAAAGCTTTTTCAATGTATGGAAAACCTCAGCGCCATAACGGATAGCTTCTTTTACAGTAGGAGCTCCTATAGGAATAATCATAAACTCTTGAAAATCAATCAAGTTATCAGCATGAACGCCACCATTAATAACATTCATCATAGGTGTTGGAAGAATATGTGCTTGTGTACCACCAATATAACGATACAAAGGTAAATTTAATGAATCCGCCGCTGCTTTTGCAACCGCTAATGAAACACCAAGAAGTGCATTGGCACCAAGACGGGCTTTATTTGGCGTTCCATCCAAAGCAATCATTGCTTGATCAATAGCGATTTGATTTGTTGCATCTCGCCCACCAAGTTCTTCAAGAATTTCGCCATTGACTGCAGAAACCGCTTTTTCAACACCTTTCCCTTGATAACGCAAACCACCATCACGAAGTTCTATAGCCTCATGGGCTCCCGTTGAGGCTCCCGATGGAACCAGAGCACGACCAAAAGCCCCATTTTCCAAATGAACATCAACTTCTACCGTTGGATTACCACGGCTATCAAGAACTTCACGCCCAATGATATCGACAATTATAGTCATATATGTTTCCTTATCCAACAAAAGTCGCGATTCATTTATAATGCCCTATTAATGAAATATTTTTTCTCTTCTCAACTCAACTTTTTTGACAGATAATCAAATTCCATTAAAGTCTCAAGCAATCTTTGTAAATCATCAATTTTAATCATATTGGGTCCATCAGAAGGTGCATTATCTGGATCTTGATGTGTTTCTAAAAAAATACCTGCGACCCCAACAGAAACAGCCGCACGCGCTAAAATTTCAACAAATTGACGCTGTCCACCAGATGAAGCCCCCTGCCCCCCAGGTTCTTGAACAGAATGTGTTGCGTCAAAAATAACAGGAGCTCCAAATGAACGTAAAATAGGCAACGAACGCATATCAGAAACAAGCCGGTTATAACCAAATGACGTGCCTCGCTCACAAAGCATAACATTCGGATTACCACTGAAAACAACCTTTTTTAAAACATTCTCCATGTCCCACGGCGCTAAAAACTGACCTTTTTTAATGTTAATAACACACCCTGTTTTAGCAGCTGCTACCAAAAGATCTGTTTGACGACATAAAAAAGCCGGTATTTGTAAAATATCGACCGTAGAAGAAACAATTGCACATTGATCTTCTGTATGCACATCCGTTAATATGGGACAATCAAACTCTTTTTTTAAATCAGAAAAAATAGCCATTGCTTTTTCAAGACCAATACCACGTGCTGCACTCAAAGAGGTTCTGTTGGCTTTATCGTAACTTGATTTATAAACAAACCCCATACCAACCTGATCGGTAATGGTTTTAATACGACCAGCCATTTCAAAAGCATGATCACGACTTTCCATCTGACACGGCCCTGCAATTAATGAAAGAGGCATTTCATTTGAAAAAATCATATTTCCAACTTTCACACGGGCATTTGGTTTAGTCATTTTATCCCTCAAAAGCAAAGTAATCCAATTTATGCATTAAACCAATCGACTTTGTTCTACAGCGGCTTCAATAAAAGAAGAAAAAAGCGGATGTGGATCAAAAGGACGAGATTTTAATTCTGGATGATATTGAACACCAATAAACCATGGATGATCTACATATTCTATCGTTTCTGGTAAAATACCATCAGGAGACATCCCAGAAAAAATCAAACCACACTGTTCTAACTTATCCTTATAATCAATATTGACCTCATAACGATGACGATGTCGCTCGACAATCTTGGTCATCCCATAAATTTGAGCAATATGACTCTCTTCTTTTAATTCAGCAGCAAAAGCACCAAGGCGCATTGAACCGCCGAGATCACCATTTCTTGTACGTTTTTCAAGAACGTCCCCTTTAAGCCATTCTGTCATTAAACCTACAATTGGATTGTCTGTTTCGCAAAACTCGCTTGATGAAGCATTCTCAATCTGTGCAATATTGCGCGCAGCTTCTATACAAGCTAATTGCATCCCAAAACAAATCCCTAAAAATGGAACTTTACGCTCTCGCGCAAATTGAATTGCTCGAATCTTCCCTTCTGCCCCTCGTGCCCCAAAAGCACCTGGAACCAAAATTCCATGGGCTTTTTGTAAAGATGAAACAGAATCTTCTTTTTCAAAAAGCTCCGAATCAATCCACTCAATATTAACCTTCACTCTATTCGCTAAACCACCATGCGCAATCGCTTCAATCAGAGATTTATAAGCATCCTTTAAGCCCGTATATTTTCCCACAACAGCAATCGTAACTTCTCCTTCAGGATGGTGAATACGATGCGTAATATCTTCCCAACGACCCATCTTGGGGGAAGGTGCCGAATCGATTCCAAAAGCGCAAAGAACTTCAGAGTCCAAACCTTCCTTATGGTATGCCATAGGAACATCATAAATTGTTGGCATATCTAATGCCTGAATGACTGCATTGGAGCGAACATTGCAAAAAAGTGATAATTTGCACCGTTCTGTTTCTGGAATAGATCGATCTGCACGTACAAGCAAAATATCAGGAGAAATACCAACTGCTTGCAATTCTTTGACAGAATGTTGTGTTGGTTTCGTTTTTAATTCACCTGCCGAAGGAATATAAGGCATTAATGTGAGATGGACATAAACGACATTTTGTCTCGGTAGCTCATTGCGAAGCTGACGAATCGCTTCTAGAAAAGGCATTGCTTCAATATCACCAACCGTTCCACCTATCTCACACAAAACAAAATCAAATTCTTCATTTCCCATCGTAATGAATCTCTTAATTTCATCCGTAACATGAGGAATAACTTGGACTGTTGCCCCCAAATAATCACCACGCCGCTCTCGTTCAATGATATTGCGATAAATACGCCCTGTTGTAATACTATCTTGGCTATTTGCAGAACGCCCAGTAAAACGCTCATAATGACCAAGATCAAGATCTGTTTCTGCACCATCATCGGTCACAAATACTTCACCATGTTGATAAGGTGACATCGTACCTGGATCAACATTTAAATAAGGATCAAGTTTGCGAAGACGTACGCGATAGCCACGAGCCTGTAATAACGCCGCTAACGCCGCCGCTGCGATGCCTTTTCCAAGGGAAGAAACCACACCACCAGTAATAAAAACATAACGTGCCATGGGCTTATGGTGATAAGCAATTTATAATGATTTTTCCAGCAAAAAATGCAAAAAGAAACAATTTTTCTTCTAAAATAAAAAAGGCGAAAAAAATCACCTTTTTTAAAAAGTCTATGTTTTCTTAAAAAACTATTTTGTACTGTTATCTGGAACTGTATTTTCAAGAACCTGAGGAACTGGACTTTCTGCTTCAGGATTTGTGGACTGTTTCTGTTCCTGCGGGGAATGCGAAGTGCCTCCTAGCTGTTCAAGAATAGAAGGGGAAGACTCACCATCTGATGATGGGACTGATCCTGAGCCTTTATTGGTAGAATTCTGCTCTGAATTAACCGGTATACGCTTTAAAATATCAGAACTAGAATTTGATATATTACTCACCACGGTAAGTCCAATAGACACAACAAAAAAACAACAGGCTAAAATAGCAGTTAAACGTGTTAAAGGGTTTCGAGATCCACGAGTTTTCATCAACCCTGAGCTATTACTCACACCTAACCCACCACCTTCTGAAGGTTGAATTAATATAACACCAACCAAAGTAATCACAATCAAAAAATGAATAACTATAAGTACTGTTTGCATAAACCCTGCTCTTCAAATAACTCTTTAATAGCTATTTACACATAAATAACGCACAATCCAAGGGGAAACTCAAATTTCTCTGCTATAGTTTACGACAAACATCGCAAATAGTTAAAAAATCAATCGCTTTTAAGCTTGCTCCACCTATCAAAGCACCATTAACATGAGCAATGCTTAAAAGCTCAAATGCATTGGATGGCTTTACGGATCCACCATAAAGCAAACGTATCTTATTGCCTTCATTACCAAAACGAGAGCGCACCTTATCTCGAATGAAATGATGTACTTTTGCAATATCTTCTGGAGTCGCTGTATTGCCGGTGCCTATCGCCCAAACTGGTTCATAAGCGATAATGGTATTCTCTGCTGTTGCATCATCTGGTAAAGATTTTTCGAGCTGCTGCGTGAGAATATCCAGCACTTTATTATTATTACGCTCCTCCAATGTTTCACCAATACATACAAGAGCCACAAGACCTGCTCGCCACGCAGCTTGCACTTTGGCACAGACAATCGCATCATTTTCTTGATACACTGTACGACGTTCTGAATGCCCAATAATAACATGACTTGCTCCCGCTTCTTTAAGCATAAAAGCTGAAATATCTCCAGTATAAGGACCATGATCATCAAAATGACAATTTTGTCCTCCCAAAAGGAGATTTTCACCATTCAGCGTATTAGAAGCACGCGATAAAAGCGTTGCTGGAACACAAATTAGGGCTTCAAATAGATGACCTAGATCAGAGCTAACGCCTGTAGCAATAGCACGCAACTCTCCAAGCGATTCACTCGTTCCATTCATTTTCCAATTTCCAGCAAGAAAAGGCCGAATATTTTGAGACATATTTTTACCTCAAGAGCTCTTACAATACATTGTTTATCTGTAGTTACCAAATTATAAAATGAAAGCAAGTCTTTAAAGCTTGCATCTTTCATCTCTTTATTGCAAATTCCATTCCAGCTTTGATAATAACTCATATTAAAAATGGACTTGAACAATGCTTGACATCATAAGAAATGCTACAAATTCTTGGATTTTTAGAATTTTCCTTGCTATTTTACTCTTATGCTTCATTCTTTTATGGGGGGTACCGCAGTTACACAAAAAAAGTGAAAGAGATCTTATTACTTCTGGAAAGTCCACAGTAACTGTCGATGATTATCGTCTTGCACTCGCCGATCAAAGCGCACGTTTAGCATATGCTGCTCATCTTGGACGAATGTTTACAGCAAATGAAATGCAGCAATACCAAATTCCTGCTTTTGTATTTAATCAATTACAACAAAATGTACTGCTTGATGAACAAGCACGTAAAATGAAAATAAGTCTTTCAAAAGATACAATAGCTCATGCGATTGGTTCTGATAAGATGTTCCAAGTAAATGGCACTT
Organism: Bartonella sp. TT29SHDZB; assembly: GCF_042193395.1. Classification (NCBI taxonomy): domain Bacteria; kingdom Pseudomonadati; phylum Pseudomonadota; class Alphaproteobacteria; order Hyphomicrobiales; family Bartonellaceae; genus Bartonella; species Bartonella sp. TT29SHDZB. The sequence continues at coordinate 237,873 of NZ_JBHILQ010000002.1, read as the reverse complement.
TTGATAAAAACTTGTTTTATAACTATCTTCAGCATTTACACATTAGTGAAAGCGCTTTTCTTAATTATTACACCAAACAAGAAAAGCGTAATCAGCTTATTGCTGCTTTACTTTCTGATATGAAGGCACCAAATCTCTTTTATAAAGCACTTGCTCTTTATCAAGAAGAAATGCGTATTGCTGATTATCTCGTTATTGATCTAAAAGAAAAGGAAACAATTGCTGATCCTGATTACGAAACATTACAAAAATGGTTTGAAACACATCAAAGTCAATTTCGTGCTCCCGAATACCGCACTGTCTCTTTGCTATCTATGGAACTTAATGATTTTGTAAAACCTAAAGATATCTCAACAGATGAGGCGAAAGCCTATTATACACAAAATGCTTCACGTTTTGTAATACCTGAAAAGCGTACATTCGAAGAACTGCGATTCCCCTCACGCGAAGAAGCCGATAATGCTGCAAAAAAAATAGCTGATGGATTGAGTTTTGATGAACTGGTAAAAGCTGAAAAAAAGACTCTTAATGACATAAAAAAAGGGCCTCTCGCAGAAAATGAACTTCCTAATCATCTGACATCTGAAATTTTTGAACTCCAACAAGGACAAGTCAGTCCTGTAATAAATGACTTACAGGGACCTGTTATCATTCGCGTTACGCATATTGAACCTTCAAGCTCTCTTCCTTTTGAAAGTGTAGAAGAAAATATTCGCCAAACACTTGCCAAAAATCGTGCTACTGATGATATCCGTAACAATTATGTAGCCATTGAAAATGCTCGTTTTGAGGGTGCTTCTCTCAAAGAGTTAGCTGACCAATACAAGTTATCTTTGCGCACAATTACCATTGATAAAACGGGAAAAACGCTTGAAGGTACAATACTCACGGATTTACCTCAAAAAGATATTTTACTGAATGCCATCTATCAATCAAACGAAGGAGTCGATCTTGATCCTCTCTCTTTTCAAAATGGTGGATATCTCTGGTACAAGGTCGATAAAATTATTCCTGCCCGTGATAAGACACTTGAAGAGGCTAAGCTAGATGTTCTTGCTCAATGGAAAAATGAGGAAATCCAACGTCTTCTTGATGAAAAAGCCCAAAATGCTCTCAAACAGCTCACGGAAGGAAAAAGTCTTGTTGCTCTTGCTCATACCCTTGGTGTTACAAAACAAACAACACCAACCCTCCGGCGTCAAGACTCATCTGAAACCCTTGGCGTTGAAGGGATTAAAGCATTATTTTCCGGTCCCAAAGGTCATTATGGCATCATAAAAGGTCCGGTTGCAACAAACCGTATCATTTATCAAATAAAGACTGTAACCATGCCTAAAGATATCACGTCTCATACTCTTTCAACTGAGGCCCGCGCCAATATAGATATGATGATAAGAGAAGATCTCAAGTTAGAAATGCTACAAGTTGCCAATAAAGAACATCCTTTGGAAATTAATAGCACAAATTATAATCAGATCTTTAACGCTCTCCAATAAAAAGATTTTATATAATTTAAAGAACTTATTTGATAAATTTTCCATCAGCTCTTCGTCTATAGTTGAAGAGGTAAGATAGATCTCTTGTTTGCATATCTTAGGATCAAACATTTTTATAATGCTTCATTCTCTCGCAAATCAGTGCATGTATGGATTTGCGAGAAAATAGTCAATGGAATATAGAATCGTTTTTGCAACGCATTAAAAAACATTATCCATCCAAGGTTGTAAAGGTTGTCGCCTATTAAGCTATAAATGTCATCCCTATCGTCATTCATTCATAGCTCAGCATATTTCTACTCTTAATATTCATTCATAGGAAGCGTATTGCTTCTTCCTTAAATGATTTCATTTACACACCCAACTTATAACAGAGAAAAAACTATTTTTAAAATTCATTATAAAAATGGAGAAATCTTTTTCTATTCAAGACTCTCATTCAATATGAGAAAAAACGAATTATCATTATAAATCAATATATTCATAAATCATAACAGTCATCAATTATGATGTTATAATTTCTCAAAAATAAGAGTTTTTTATAGACTTATAGACTGCTAAGATAACTTCTCTCATAAAATAGAAATTTTATTTCATGTTTTTCTTTCTCTGCATCTCACCCATCCAATATACTGAATAAAACATACTACTGATGAAGAAATATACCGTATTTTCAAGATCACAAAATTTCTTATTCTTTTGCGTTCATAACAACCAAAACATCAACATTTTTTATAACAAAAAAATGGTTTGGAATCACAATAGCTCCTTTATCTTCCTATGAAAAAATCAGTCTACATGTTACGCATTCTAACGTAGTAATATTCTTTTACAATATCTTTGGAAAATTGCCGCTTATTGCTGCCCTTGTTATCAACCAATAGCGATACATCAATGGCAAAGTTGCACTCTCTTGAAAAATTGCTGCCCCCAGCTGTATAGCTTTTTGAAGAGAAGCCGGTACAATGACCAATGGAAGAAAAGCTGGCTTAAGAACTCTCGGTAAAATACAAGAATACTCGTAAAATTGGGTATAATGATCGCGCGATAATGCTACCATAGCTTCAACAATACGACCCTTTTGTTGATCACTGAGACGATGGGATTCCAAATCTTCCCTATTCACTCCTACAGCCTTTAATATATCAGTAGGTAAATAATATTGATATCGTGATTGCATGAATGATAAAAGACGTAATACACCGCTTAATCCTTGAGAAATCCCTCCATGCTCATAGATATCTGTAAACTCTTGTGCAGTATCAGGATCTAATATCTGACAAGAAAGCTGTAAAATTATGCCTGCTGTCTCACCACAATAATGCTCTAGATCATGAAGTGTTTCTATTGGATTGTGATAAAGATCTAAAATTTGTGCATCACAATAACGTAAAAAAGCTGTCTTAGGTAAATTAAAAAGAGTGATTGCTTTTAATAAATCATTCAAAATCGGATTGTTTCCACTCGTTTGCATTTCACCATGAGCAATAGCATCATACCACCAACGTAACCGTATTTCTCCTATGAATGGATCATGTACACTTTCGCGAATACGAGAAACTTCAGCATTAAATACATAAAGAGCAGCCAATGCTTGGCGCTTTTTTTTAGGCGCAAATAAAACCGATATATAGCGATCACGATCTATGGTACGTAAAATATCAAGACAATAAGGAAGAGAGCCTATCATTCTATGAACCTATTAACGTCCCTTTTTTAGCAATTAAATTAATATCCTCTTTTTATTCATATTAAAAAATGAAGGATAAGCAAATACAGTTCAGAAAATAAGATTTTTAAATGTGTCTCTTAACTGTATTGTGAATTAAAGTTTCTTTTCTAGTCACTTTTCGTTTTAGAAAGAAAAAATTAAATAAATAATTTTTCTGATAAAACTTATCTTATAGGACTTCAAGTTTTCATTTGCAGTAAAAAAGCTAAAAAACAATCGTAACATGCATAGTAAAACTTGAACAACAAACAACGAAAAACACTTTTTCAGTGGATAGATGACAATGTTATTTTATAAAAAATACACTGATCACAAAAACTTCATCAAATCATTGACCTCCTCCCCATCCTAAAAGACAAAGGTTCTTACCAACACCAATTTGTAAAAAATCCAATTGCTCTCGGTGATTTTCTGTTACTATCAATACATTGATTTATAATCATAATCTGTTATTTTGTATGTTAAATTAGAATTCCAAATATCGTAGATATGCTTTCATTTTAAACCAATTCCATGTTACATCAATAAAAACTATTCCCTTGCACGTCCCAAGCGTAACTGGCTTGTAGGTAACAACTGTATGAGAAAGAACTAAAAATGTCTCTTCTGAACTGTCTCAAGTGCCAAGAGTTGATCACTCATGTGATTCATTAGGAACGACGAGCAAGCTTTGTTCTGAATACTTGCTGCTGTATTTAAAAAACTTAATGTGTTATGTTATGTATATTCTACACCCTTATATCACCGCCTTAAACGACAGTATTTTACAGAGCAGAAAATAATTACACAAGTCTTTCATGCTAGACCAGAGCCTTTGTTTTATGAAACAATACTCTATTCTACCGCAAATAATAACGCCGCAACAGCGCGATCTTCAGCCAATAAAACATTAAATGTACGCACCGCCGCTCCCGTACTCATTGTATCTGATGAAATACGTTTTTCCCATAAAAGCACCCGTAACTCTTCAGGTAATCGTAATAATTCAATTCCAGTACCTATTAATAAAACCTCGATTTCAGAAGCTTCTTCTAAAATACGAGATATATCCCCTTGAGTAGGAATAGGCCCTGCCATGTCAATGCCATAAATACCTGATGGGACACAAATAATAGAACCTCTATGAGACATATCAGCAAAACGAAACCCACCATTTCCATAAGCATCAATAGGTGCGCGACTTGGAAAATGTGCTTCACGAATTTGAATTGCATCGAACATGAATATGCACCTTTTATTTTTGAATAATCCAATTGTCTTTGCTACTTCTCACCATAAAAATTAAAGTAAGGCTGATATAAACATTGATATGTTAAACATAGATAGCCTAGTATTGAAGTGAACGTTTTTATATAATGCCCTAATCTTCTCATACAACAAATATATGAAAATTTGGTCATAAACCGCAGTAAAATGCTATACCTACTTAAATAAATCTATTTTTTGAAAAGTTTCTTCAGCTTATTTACTCACAAATTTCTTTTTATAAAAACAATGATCTTCTTTAAAAAACAGAAAAAAATTGCGTAATATTCTATAAATAAAGCAACTATTTTAATAATCTAAAGAAAACAAAAACTCCATTTTCTGTAGCCACTATAAAAGCCCCTTTTCCAATGAAATTGTCTTGATCTTGCCAAGCTTTTTATAAAAATGCTTAAAAAATGTAATAAACTGCCATTACACCTTAAGATGCATTTTCCTTTGATACAGCTTTTTTCTCTTCAGAGATACTCATATCTTCTTTCGTTGTCGTTTTAGATTTAGACTTTTGTGGTGTTTTTGCTTTAGCATTAAGTTTTGACTTTTTTTCTGCAATCGGCTCACCTTTAACGCGCACATCAGCTAATGTTGAGCGAATAACACGAATATTTATACTCTCACCAATTTCAACCTCTAATTCACCACTCTCGTCGTGAACCTTCGTAACCTTGCCGATAATACCACCACCCGTTATAACTGTATCACCACGACGTACTGCATTAAGCATTTCTTGGCGTTTTTTCATTTGGGCACGCTGTGGACGAATCATAAAAAAATACATAATTGCAAAAATTAAAATGAATGGGACAGCGTTAGCAAATGAAATTCCACCGGAAACATCGCCTGCAACTTGAGCATAAGCGTTCGTAATAAACATTTTTATCTCCTATAGTTAAACCTCAGGTATTTCCCACTCTATTAAAATGAAATTCCGATACAGAAAAAATTCCTAAAGAATTTATCATAAAAAGCAATAACTACATAATCTAATCACAGCTTTACAAAAATACAATAAATCCTTAAGAGGCAGAATACCAAAATACAATGAGAAAAATCTTAAAAAATAGATTCACTTTCCCCTATTGTATATCCTACAATATAAATCTTTCCACTAACTCAATAAATTATACAAGATAATTTTTCTAATGAACAAACTTTAATTTATATAGATAATTTATCGTTTTTGATATCGAACGACAGATCTAAATACAATAAAATGCTCTCATTTCAAATCTTCTGAATTAATCAAAACGATTTTCTTGACGTCACACATATGAGTCACACATATGAAATGAGCCTGTCGATAAAAACTTTTTAAGAAAGGCGTGAAATATCTTTTTTCATGCTTCTCTCAAATGCAAGAGCAATTGGAATACTCAAAGCTGACAAACAGTATGATACTATTGTCTTACACTTTCATAAATACAAAGATGGTAATATCTAACGCCCCCCACGAACTACTCTCCTGAAACCAATGATTTTTTGCTGCTATGTTATTGATTTAAGAAAATCAATTGTTTTTCATGAATTTTCTATAAACTGTAAGACTATTCAAATGTCAAAGTTATCAATAAATTAGTTTTCTAAATATTTAAGGGGATCAACAGGTAATGAATTCTTACGCATCTCAAAATAGACACGTGGCGTTTTAACATTTCCTGAAACACCAGATTTAGCAATCTCATCACCGCGCCTTATCCTTTGTCCTTTGTTAACAACAAGCTTACTATTACATCCATAAATAGTGATAATATCATTTTCATGTCGAATCATCACAACATTACCAAGCTCTTTTAGTCCATCTCCCGCATAAATAACCACACCATTTTCTGCCGCCTTTACCGAAGACCCTTCAGGCACTGCAATATCTATTCCTCGATTCATTACTGTTCCCTTTTTTTGACCGAACTGGCTTAATAAACGCCCTCGTACTGGCCAACGCATCTTAGAAATTCCTGTGGCTTGCGGAGTCGTCATATTATCTGTATTCGTAACAGTACTTGACAAACCAGTCTCATGTTTCAATTGCGTCATCTGTTTAGAAAAATTTTTCTCAGAACTTGATTTGTTCATCTTTGCAGAGGGTGGCGTTGTTACAGGAGCTTTATATATAGGAGAGGACTTCTTGTTTTTTATAGAGGACATCACAGATTGGGATGCAGATTCTGTTGTTGACACTGCCCAATCGTTATTATTGTGTGCATTTGAAGCTGCTAATGTACGCCTGCTTGGAACAACAAGGACCTGACCGATATAAATGGAATTGCTGTTTATACCATTTGCTAATTTTAATGCCTCAACACTAACCCCTACTTGTCGTGCAATACTGAGCAGTGTATCTCCACTCTGGACAATATAAGAATTCCGCCGAAAAATAGGAGATTTATCCATTTGTGAACGAGAAAGTGTTCCAAGGTTACGTGGAGGGGCGCCCATAACGCGACCATCAGAAGAAGTTATCCTACCTTGATGTGGAAAATTATAGGGGGAATTATCATCTCCCCATGAATCATCGCTTGATTCCACAGGTGGCAATTCAGTGCTTTGTATCATACCACTACCGTATGATAGCATTCGCGGGTCTGTATACATAGTGCTTGATATATTTGATTGAGATGATACCGTACGATGAGAGAACGTATTGGAAAAACGCTGTGTACCAGAACTACAACCAGCAACAATAGTTACCACCGCTAACAAAGTTATTCTCTGAAAATTATGCTGGAAAATATTATCCAAAGCTTTTAGACACATCGTTTTGCTCACTCATCAATAATCAACTCATTCCATTAAAGCTTTTTTAAATTACCGAAGAGTTAAAATGAGATGTTTTATTCATAAATATCTTTATATAAGATCAAAATGAATTTAACGTAGACAATTTGCAGAAACGTCTTAGCTTTTAAAAATTAAAGTATCTCTGCAATGCCTTTAATAAAAGGTTGGTAACGCACTTGGAACAGTTCTAAACACTCAAATCGACTACCAATTTTTGTATAGCGCGTCACCGTTTGTACCCCTTCGTCAGGTCCTATCGCCTGAATGAGAATTCCATTTTCAGCTAAAAGTTCTAAAAATTCCTTTGGTTCATCAAAACGTGATGGCCAAATAAGAATGCGATCAAATGATCCTAAGCCTGTCACATTATGACTTCCATCAATCTGCCGTATAACAATATTTTCAATTCCTAAAGTTTGAAATTTTTGGCGTGCTAAATCAACAAGCGTTTTATAACGATCAATCGTTGTCACACGGTCACTCAGACATGCCATAAGAGCAGTACAAAAACCAGATCCTGTACCAATTTCTAAGACACGATGCCTTTTTTTCAACGATAATGCCGAAAGAATTAAGAGTTGTTCTTCCAAACGTTCCATATATTCACCACACTCAAGGGGAATAACTTTATTATCATAAGCACTATTGAACCAAGGAGCAGCAACAAACTGTTGACGCGGAATTTTCTCTAATGCCGAAAAAAATCGCACGTCATCAATGCCTTTGCTACGCATTTTCAGTACAAGAGCGGCTAACTCCTCACGAAATTGTAAAATACCCTTTTGCCCCATAGTATCATTCAATCTCCAATGGAGGTGCACTTTTATCATACTGACAAACTGCTTCTTTTAAAAAGGCAAAAACTTGCGTCTGTGTATCATCACCTCTTGGCAATAAACGCATATTGTCTCTCCTTTCGTAAAATTAAGCAGTAATACAGCGCATGCCTCCCATATAAGGTTGTAAAACATCTGGAATAATAATTGATCCATCAGCCTGTTGATAATTTTCAAGTACGGCAATAAGACAACGTCCAACAGCCGTACCAGAACCATTAAGGCTATGAACAAAATGCAATTTTTTATCGCCGTCTTTACGATAGCGCGCATTCATACGACGACCTTGAAAATCTCCACAAACTGAACAGCTAGAAATTTCACGATAACATTCTTGACCAGGAAGCCAAACCTCGATGTCATAGGTTTTACGCGCTGCAAACCCCATATCTCCCGTAGAAAGAACCACTGTGCGAAAAGGCAAACCAAGCCGTTTTAATATATCTTCTGCACATTCCGTCATACGTTCCAATTCAATTAAAGACTGCTCTTCACTGGTAATCGAGACCATTTCAACTTTCCAAAATTGATGCTGACGCAACATACCGCGCGTATCACGACCGGCTGCTCCCGCCTCTGAACGAAAACAGGGAGATAAAGAAGAAAATCGCAGTGGTAAATCTGATATTTCAAGAATTTCATCGTTGACCAAATTGGTTAATGGCACTTCTGCTGTGGAAATAAGCCATCGACCATCTGTTGTACGAAAAAGGTCTTCAGCAAATTTCGGTAATTGTGCTGCTCCGTAAACAATCTCATCACGAACAAGAAGAGGTACTGAGACTTCTGTGTAACCATTCTCATTGACATGCACATCAAGCATAAACTGGCCTAATGCTCGTTCTAGCCGTGCTAATGCCCCTGAAAGTACTGTAAAACGTGTTCCAGACAAACGACTAGCTCGTTCAAAATTCATCTGTTTGAGATCTTGACCAAGATCAAAATGTTCCTTTGGTGTAAAATTAAATGTTGGAGGTGTACCAAAATGTCGAATGACGACATTATCACTTTCATCTTTACCTTCTGGAACATCATCTAATGGAATATTTGGAAGTGCTGAAAGAATTTTCTCAAGACTCTCCGTCAGCTGTTTTTCTTCCACTGTTGCAGAGGAAAGAAAAGCTTTAATCTCTTCAACTTCAGCTCTAAGACGTTCAGCCATTTGCTGATCCGATACCGCTAAAGCCTGTCCTATTTCCTTTGAAACAGCATTGCGACGTTCCTGCGCCAATTGCACCTTAGCAATATGCGACCGACGTGCAAGATCAAGTTGTATTAACTTTTCAGCTTGTGGCTCAAGACCTCTACTTACGAGTGCTTTATCTAATTTCTCAGGATTGTCACGAATCCACTTAATATCAAGCATAAAAATTCCTCATTTATATTGTTTTTATTCATTCCTTATCGCATAAGATTATACACTTTTCTTAAGCGGATTTTCTTCTCTTTTCTATACTGTAAGCAATTAAAATTGAAATCTCGTAAAGTGCTATCGTTGGTAAAGCCACTGCAAACATCGTAAAAAAATCCGACGGCGTTATGATTGCCGCAATAATAAAAGAGAGCAAAATAGCCCATTTTCGTTTAGACGCCAAATCATGAGACGTTACAAATCCAATTTTTGTTAAAAGACTGATGACAAGAGGTAATTGAAAAATCAAACCAAAAATTAGGATAAACGATGTCATAAAGCCCAAATAATCAGAAATACGCACTATAAACTCTATTTTTAAATGAACATCTGGAAGAAATTGTTGAGAAAGGCTAAACCATAGTATTATTGGCGCTAATAGACCATAAACAAACGCTCCCCCAATACAAAATAAAATAGGCCCCCCAATGAGAAATGGTAAAAAAGCCATACGCTCTTTTTTATAAAGCCCTGGTGCAATAAAACTATAAAACTGAAAAGCCGTATAGGGAAAAGATAAAATAATTCCCCCAAAAACAGAAAGCTTCATCTTCGTTAAAAAAGTTTCCCATACTTGCGTTGATTGCAAACGAATCCCCTCAGGATTACCCTCTGCTATTTTCATTGCCCACTGATATGGCCATAGTAAAAAATTTAAAATATAATCTTTAACAAGAAAACACATCATAAAAGCGATCATAAATGCAACCAAGACAGAAATAATTCGCTGACGAAGTTCAATTAAATGTTCTAAAAGTGGCGCCATATTAGCATCAACTTCATCTTTTTTTACATTCATGACACATCTTCTTTTTCTTTATCTTTAGGAGAAACAAAAATGTTTTCAGAATGATGAGCAGCTATAGAAACTGTCATATCTTTCTTGATTACCTTTTGATCACATTCCAAAATTTCTTTATCTTTTTTTGATTTATGGTGTGTTTCCTTAACATCCCAATTATCGTGGATATCCTCTAATATATTTTGAGTGGGATCAAAAGTTTCTGCCAACTTCTTGCTTGAATCGTTAATATCCGAACATATTTTTTGCAAATCATCGCGCTCAATTTGTTTTATTACATCATCAAACTGGTGACGAAATTCATTTGCTGTTGAATACACATACGCTCTTATCTTTGCTATTGTCTTTAATATTTTAGGTAAATCTTTTGGTCCAACGACAATGATGAGAACAAGTAAGATTACGATAAACTCTGGTCCGTCAATCCCAAACATCTCTTAATTCGACTTTCTCATCAAAAAATATTGCACAATGATGATTGCGTTTTTGTTACTGTTTTTTAGCAACAGATGTTTTGCTTTTTTTAGAAGCAGAAGAAACCTTTCTGCGCACTGTTGCATGTTTTACCGATAACGGCTGAGATTGTTGAGATTCTACATCAATCATTTGGGAAGTAGGAGCCATTTCAACTTTATCCTCAATGCTATCATCTTCTTCTTTCATATTTTTTTTGAAGGCTTTAATTCCTTTAGCAACATCGCCCATTAATTCAGAAATTTTACCGCGACCGAAAAGCACAAAGATAATCAATAAAATTATGATTAAATGCGTTGGTGAAAAAATATTACCCATTACTCTCTCTAACTTTATGCTTTTAAATTTGATTTCATTTATTCATGCTTCCTCTGAAGAATGTATCAAATATAATATCTTACTTATATATTTTCTTCTTAACTTAAAAGCAATTACACGCTTTTATTGCAAAAAGAACTTTTTATCCTCTCATCCTTTTTTAGCGTATTATAACACAAACCATTCAAAAATGATAAACCACTTCATACAAAGTTCAAAACACTTAAAAACTTTTCTAAAATAACTTCATCTGATCTCTTAGGTTACTCATCTTCCTGTAAATACTATAGCCAATGTCTTTCCTTTTACACAATGTTTTACGTATCATTACAAACATTTCCGTCAAATTATCCTTTACTGATAAAGATCATAACATGTTGTAAAACACTTTACGTATTCAATTAAAAAATTCAGAAAGAAAAATCTCTAAAAAACTTTCTTAACACATCATCAGTCTCTTCAAAAACGATCATCTTACGCACAACATTTATTCTTTGCGTTGGGGTAGGAATTTTATCATTCATTATTCTATGTACAATACGAAATATGATCCATCATCGCATTCAATTAAATATCTGGCGTGTAAATAAAAACTATTAGCGGAAAGAGTAAAAATGCACTTTATGAACCAGCTCAAGTGCCAAGAGATATGGCAATACTGCTAAAAAATAAAAATGGTACCAGCTTGCGCCTTATTCAGTAAAATACCTCCATATAACCGTCTCTCTGAGCCGCTGAATGCCATAACTATTACAAGTCTCCGGATTCTGGGCATGCGTTCTCATAATATCATGTGCTTAACCTATCCCAGTATTGAAAACAAAATGAGCATGAATAGAAAATTACATTCAATCAAAAGCATGGCATCGAAGCATAATCCATGTAAAAAGAATTTCTTATCCTAGCCTTTTTTATAAGATTACCTTATAAAGCCGCTCAATAATACAGTGTTAGAGATAAATAAACCTATTTACTTTAGTTTTAAAAACTCATTTTATTGAGATAGCTTACAGAGCACATATCAATTTTCAAAAGTTTTATTTTAGCATCATACACAATAACTAGGCCTTTTAGCGTGTATAATGTAAAGCTTTGGCTCCGCTTAAAGCAATGAGATTCATTCACACTTTTACAAAAATATACCACTATAATACCAGTACTTTATTGCTCTATTCATAATTTTACGCTCGTAAAAAAACTGATCAATGTAACAATGTTTTTATCAAGAATTTGAAATTCTTTAATCTTTAAACAAGCAAATTTATGAATGAATTTGAAAGATACCATTCAATTTTTCAACAAACTTTACTAATATTCTCGTTAATTGATTGTTTTTTATAGTTTTCCTGAAAGAGTCCGCGATCATAAAAAACTTCTCTTACAACATAAATATAAAAATAGCCCTGTGAATAAATGCTCCGATGACATTAATATTTTTTCTGTAGTGTATAATTTGCTAGTGAGGGTATTGTTTGATTTCTACAAGAGTATTTTTATGGATATCAATTCTATTATTCTATGCTAATAATCCGGTACAGTTATACATATGATAGAGTTTACTCCATGAATTATCGGCATATTTATCATGCTGGCAATTTTGCTGATGTTTTTAAACACATTATTGTCACTCGCATTGTAGAATATCTCAAACGCAAAGAAAAAGCTTTTCGCGTTATAGATACGCATGCTGGAATCGGTATTTATGACCTTTCTTCTTTAGAAGCACATAAAACAGGAGAGTGGCGCGAAGGTGTCCAACGACTTTTTTCTACTCCTATCCCAGAAGATTTAAGAACACTCCTTTGTCCATGGTGTGACATCATTGATGCCCTCAATAAAGGAGAAAAAGAAATTATGTTTTATCCTGGATCTCCTGTTCTTATTCGTCAATTATTACGGAAACAAGATCGCCTCACCGCAATAGAATTGCACAATGAAGATTATCATATTTTAGCAAAAAACTTTGCAGGAGATTATCAGACAAAAGTTCTGCATTTAGATGGTTGGCTTTCCTTAAATGCTCATGTACCACCAAAAGAAAAACGTGGCTTTATCCTTGTTGACCCTCCCTTTGAAAAAGCTGGAGAGTTTTCCCGCCTTATTGAGGGATTAACAAAAGCCTATCGTCGCTTTTCTGGAGGAATCTACGCTTTATGGTATCCTGTTAAATATGACAAAGAAATTGAAAGTTTTCTTCACGCGCTTTATCAAACCGGAATTCCTAAGATTCTACAACTTGAAATGCGTATCCGAAAAAGTTCAAGTCCACCGACAATGAATGGAAGTGGTATGATTATTATTAACCCTCCCTACCTTTTGGAAGAAGAAATGAAAAAACTCAGCCCCTTTCTTATCAACCGTCTGGGACAAGATGAAAATGCCCAAATAACGCATAAGTGGCTTCAAAAAGAACATCTATTATGTTAAACTTTTCTCTATATTTTTTCTAAATCAAATATCATGTTGTAAGATATAAAGACTTTGAGTGGTAAAATTCTTTGCTTCTATGGATAATACCAACATATTATAATGGTAAGCTAATAACGATCAGCGTGAATTAATTTTTTTCTTTTTAGAAAGTCTATCCTCTTAATTATCATGGATTTCCTATTCCAATCATTTTAATGGATAAATTAGGCAAATTCATAAAGCTGCTTTAGAATAACAACTCTCATATTTTTTATGAAAGATCGGCTCTCTAAAATCATACTCTTATGCTATAAGATGTTATTTATAGAAAAAAATTATAAAGACATAAATAATCATTATTTAATAAAAAAGAATATTTCATATATTAAACAAACAACATATTCGTAATAAACGGAATGGTCCTGAAAAATAATACAAATTGTCCGAAAAATGAACGGGAAAAGCTTTCTTTTCTCTCTAATATTACATGGCATAATGCTAATCAAAGCAATGAGAAAAATCAATTCCAAGGCATCAAATTCATACAAGAGTTTGTTAGACACCTTCCGCATAAACCAGGGGTTTACCGGATGATTGGTGAAAATGGTGATATTCTCTATGTTGGCAAAGCCCGTAATCTCAAAAAACGTGTTTCAAACTATACACGTGAACAAGGACACAATAATCGTATTACCCGTATGATTCGTGCAACATATCATATGGAATTTATCGTCACCCATACAGAAACAGAAGCACTCCTTTTAGAAGCCAATCTCATCAAAAGATTGCATCCGCATTTTAATGTACTCCTGCGTGATGATAAAAGTTTCCCTTATATTATGATTACAGATGATCATCGAGTGCCTGCACTTTACAAACATCGTGGTGCTCGAATACGAAAAGCTCACTATTTTGGTCCTTTTGCTTCTGCTGGTGCAGTGACACAAACAGTTCATGTTTTACAACGCGCCTTTTTATTACGAACCTGTACTGATTCAGTTTTTGAAAACCGTACACGCCCCTGTTTGCTTTATCAAATTAAGCGATGTTCTGCACCTTGTACTCATGAAATTAGTGACAGTGATTATAAAGAACTGGTGAAAGGAGCAAAAGCGTTCCTTTCGGGAAAAGATCAATCTATTAAAAGCGATATGGTTCAAGCTATGCATAAAGCCGCAGAAAATCTTGATTTTGAACAAGCAGCTTCCTATCGTGACCGCTTATCAGCCCTTTCTCACATACAAAGCCATCAAGGTATTAATCCTCAAACGATAAAAGAAGCGGATGTATTTGCAATTGCGCAAAAAGAAGGAATGACCTGTATTCAAGTGTTCTTTTTTCGCATGGGGCAAAATTGGGGAAACCGTGCCTATTTTCCTAAAGCAGATCCCTCTTTTTCCCGCACTGAAATTTTAGCGAGTTTTCTTGCCCAATTTTACGATGATAAACCGCTTCCCAAAAGTATCCTTTTATCTGAAGAAATTGAAGAAAAGACACTTCTTACAGAAGCATTTAGCCTCAAAGCAAACCACAAAGTATCCCTCTCTTTACCCAAACAAGGTGAACGGAAAACTCTTGTTAATCATGCCTATCTCAATGCTCATGAAGCACTTGAACATAAGCTTTCTGAAACAGCCACCCATACAAAATTGCTTCAAGGTCTTGCTAAAACATTCCAACTACCTTTTCCTCCACGCCGGATAGAAGTCTATGACAATTCTCATATCATGGGAACAAATGCTGTAGGGGCTATGATTGTTGCTGGTCAAATGGGATTTATTAAAAATCAATATCGAAAATTCAACATTCGCTCAACAGATATCACGCCTGGCGATGATTTTGGCATGATGAAAGAAGTGATTAAACGAAGATTTTCACGCCTTATCAAAGAGTATGATCTGCCAAGTAGAAGTCATAACATAAAAGATGATGATCTTTTTCCCATTTGGCCTGACCTTATCTTAATCGATGGTGGTGAAGGACAAATCAACAGCGTACATGCAATACTTGCTGAGTTACAATTAAATGATCTCTTCACAGTTGTTGGAATCGCCAAAGGTGTTGACCGTCATGCAGGACGTGAAAGATTTTTTATAAAAGATATTCCCCCCTTTACACTTCCTCCACGTGATCCTATCCTCTATTTTTTGCAACGTCTGCGTGATGAAGCACACCGTTTTGCGATTGGAACTCATAGGATAAAACGAAAAAAAGCAACATTCAAAAACCCACTTGATGAAATCGAAAATATCGGTCCGACAAGAAAGCGTGCATTGCTTCATCATTTTGGAAGTGCCAAAGCTGTTGCTAGTGCCTCATTTGAAGATTTAAAAAAAGTTACGGGAATCTCTATGACAATTGCACAAAAAATTCATAACCATTTTCATGAAAAATAGGCTTGTTTCATAACCTTCACCTTGTTACGTTTAGGAAATATATTCTCTTTCACAAGAATTAAAAATGGCTCCATGAAAAATCATACTTTTTCTTTTCCAAATATTTTAACTTATGCACGAATTGTTGCAGTCCCAATGGTTGTTGCATGCTTTTTTTTAGAAGGGCGACTACAATCAAGTGATATCACTCGCTGGATTGCTGTTTCCATTTTTATCGTTGCATCCATTACTGACTTTCTTGACGGTTACCTTGCTCGTATTTGGGAACAAACATCCAATATTGGTCGCATGTTAGATCCAATTGCCGATAAACTTCTCGTCTCTGCTTGTTTGCTCTTGCTTGCCGCAGACAGTACTATCGCTGGGTGGACACTATGGGCAGCTATTATCATTCTTTGCCGAGAAATTCTTGTATCAGGATTACGTGAATATTTGGCTGAATTAAAAGTGAGCGTTCCAGTTTCTCGTCTTGCAAAATGGAAAACTTTTGTACAGATGATCGCTATTATCTTTCTTTTAGCTGGACCAGCCGGTAATAAAATTTTCCCTTACACAGTAGAGTTTGGCATTACTATGCTGTGGATTTCTGCCCTCCTTACATTGTGGACTGGTTGGGATTATTTTCGTGCAGGTTTAAAGCATGTTATTTTGTGAAAGAATATGTAAGATTTATAAAGATAATTTACCTTTTTGCCCTTAAACGAAAGAAGAAAACACGTGAAGCTCACTTATTTTTAATCTATTCACGATCAATCAATCAAAACACTTCTTTTGCACTTCACAAACGAAGCTGGCGTATAGATAAAAGCTCTTTATGAAAAGATTCAACATGCTTTTTATGTCTCCTCGCAAAAGCAGTTACAGCATTAAAAGCTGAAAAAAACGATGAATACTCCATATCCTTTCAAAAAAAATCTATAATCTTATAAGCAAAAAACCGAAACATAATATTTCGGATTTTTGCTTCTTATATACGCTTTATTAACCAACAATTTCTACCTCAGAAAACCAAAAGGCGATTTCTGTTTTTGCCGTTTCAGCACTATCTGATCCATGGACAGAATTTTCGCCAATCGATAAAGCATGAACCTTACGAATTGTCCCTTCTTCTGCATCACTAGGATTCGTAGCTCCCATTACTTCACGGTTTTTAGCTATTGCATTTTCGCCTTCCAAAACTTGTACAACGGTTGGACCAGAAGACATGAATTCAACCAATTCACTAAAAAAAGGGCGTTCTTTATGAACAGCATAAAATTTTTCAGCCTCACGTTTGCTCATCCAAACACGTTTAGACGCAATAACACGTAGCTCCGCATCCTCAAGCATTTTAGTAATTGCGCCAGTCAAATTACGACGGGTTGCGTCTGGTTTAATCATCGAAAAAGTACGCTCTAAAGCCATTTACTCACCTTTATTTCATTTATAATATTCTCTGACTGTTTCTATAGCGAGCAAGGAGCCCTTTGCCAAGTGACTCTGCAAAAATCTATACAAATTCTCAAAAATATAGAATGAATTATAAAGAAGACTTCAATAGAAATAAAAATACCTATAATTGCTCCTCCCATCATAAAAATGCGCTACCGACCCTCAGCAAATGCTGAACTTCTTTTATATTCCTCAACGCTTTCCATCAAAATTATCATTGAGATCAATCAAAAAATAACCATATACTTAGAAACTATAGCGTACACCTATAATTCCATGAAGGGACTGTTTTGTTTTACGCCCTTTAATATAATGGGCCTCACCATATAACTTCAACTTCTCACTCACTAAACTGCTTAAACCTATTCCTAACTTACCTGCATTCCCTGATAAGTCCGTGGTAAATGAATGCCGTTGATTAATTAACGTTTGATTGTCATCTTTATTCTCACGCAACCATGCTGCTGTAATATACGCAAATGATGAAGAATCCATGCGAGAACCAAATTCATATCCTAAAGATAAGCCAACCTCACTGCGTAATGAAGTAAATGGACGCATGTCACCTGTCATGTCATTCGATAACTTGATTTCTTTACCCTCAACTTGCAACCATGTAAATTGTCCATAAGGCTGCAACCAACTGTTCTTTGACGTCTGAAGTCGATAACCTGCTTCAAAGGAGGCGCCCACCGCCCATTGTGTATAACTTCCTTCAATCCCTAAACCATTCGTTGAAACGGCTTTTAGAGTATTTTGATAATGATTGTATTTTAAAATACCATCGAGATACCATCCACTATGATCCAAATAAGTGACATAAGCGCCAATACCATAAGTATTGATACCACTGGTACCACCCCGTGCATGCGCAACACGGGCACGATCATAACTGCCAAAACCACCTATATAAAACTCTCCATTTTCCCATTCGCTTAAACCACTGATCCCTAAAACAATACCTGTCTGATCTAACTTAAAATCTATATGCTCTGCAGCAATACTCTCTTTAGATTTAATCGCATAGGTCCATAAAGCTGCATTCTTTTTACTTTTATCTAGAATCCCTCTTCCCGCACGCACTGTTTGCATTTCGTTGTGAAACACCATCGCTGGAGCTACAGACATAGACAATACCGCATCTGTAGAGGGAGTAGTCAAAAAGTGAGAAACTGAAAGCGTCTCACTCAATTGTGGAGAAGGTTGTTCTTTATGAACTAGACGCAAAATCATCTGATCGGCTAAAGAGTGAGAAGATTCTGAAACAGCAGTTTGTTGCTCTTCAGCAGAAAGAGGATGAGGACTGGCTAGAGGAAACACCAGACGATTCTGATTTTCTTGAGAGGGAGATACAGAAACACTAGAGACATTCTGTGCTTCTCTTAAATGACGTGGAGGCCGTTGCTTGGGTTGCTCTTTTTTAGTAGGTTTACGATAACCGGTATTTTTTCCTCTAGAAGAAGCACCTTGCTCAGATAATGCAAGAGGAATCTTCGTTTTCTTGTTTACACACTGTGTTTCAGTACTCGAACGTGTCGTACCTTCAGAGGCAGAACTTAAATACCAAATTGTAGAATAACCACTAGAATCAGCACATCTTTCTCTCTTTCGTAAAACATACTGATAGGCTCCACCATCAACAGCTGTAATGTCCTTACCCGAAAGATCTTCCAGAGTAAAATTAGCGCCTCCAAATTTATTAGTAACTAAATTAATCTCTGTGGCCCAACCATTTTTCTGAGAGATAGGACCTGTAATTTCACGACCAGAATCTGCAACGCTTATTTTGTGATTACCTGAACCTTCATCAATCGACAAGTAATCACTTGCATCCCCCGTAGCACTAATATTAAATCGAAAATGCAAACTTCCTGAAAGTTTCTCAACATGAAGTGAAATATGTCGTGGATCATACGGTATAGAAGTAAAAATAACAGTCCCATTCTGCCCCCCTAAATCTTCAATTTCAATCTGAGGTTTTTCTCCCATATTCCGTTCACCAACCTCAAATATTGTTTCTTCAGATCTGTCCTGTATAGGAATTTTTTTCTTAGTCGTATGATTTGTCCTATCACCAGCGAATAAATAAAGTTCTCCGTGATCATTGATCCTTACTTCTCCAACGACATCTTTTATACCAACATGGAACCACGACTTAGCAAAGTTGTTAACAGTCAGACCATCCACAAACCCTTCAGGATATACAACTTGAATAGCATGATCTTTCAAATTAGTAGCAAAAGATTCTCCTAACGCTAAGACGTGCTGTCTCCCATTTCCAGAGACCTCAGCATACATTGATTTTCCCCCCTCTTTTCTTTCTCCTGCATAAAGGTTTTGTTCTCCGTTATCTCCCACTTTCGTATTCCAAACCCACGCTTCATCATATACATTCTGCTGTCCCACGGCTCCACTATCCCCCGAAACTGTGGAATTATATGCACTACTTTTTCTCTCCTCGCTTGTAAGATCAAGACCTTTTTCTTCATGAATAAACTGCTTACCACCAAGGATTTTAGCATCTATCGCAGTTCCTCCGCGTGTAACTATTTGCATCCCTCCTTTTTTAATAGAGGCACCTATAGAAGTTGCTCCATTTTCAACAATCTCAACACTGCCATCTCCAATTTTACTATTACTACTGGGAACATTATTTGTAATCAGTACTGAACCTTTTGGTATCTCCGCTCCATTTCCTCCATATTCTACTATTGTTAACTCTTCATTCCTGTTTTCAACTGCACTTGCAACTTGTACAAGACAACTACTGATCATCAATACTGAAAAACTCAACTTATGTTTATACTGCATTATCGACACTCCACTCTCAATTATTTAGAAAAATATCCCACGGCTACGTAGGTAACTCGCCTTAGATTGTATCGTAATGTGTTTTATTTATGTTTAAAAACACTTTTTAAGTGTATTTTTTAATATAAACAACTTTAAGTTGTTTATCTATGAGCTACTAGAAAGTTCTAACTTACGGCTGAAAATCTTAATAAAATTCAAATTGTTCACTTTAGTTCAAGGAACAATTTTCAATATTTGAAGTTAGATGAACAAAATGCTCGTGCCTAACGAGGTCACGTCCTTCACGGAACACAAAACGCCTTTGGATTGTACATTCACGCGCTTGTTTTAAAGAGACATCTCTCAACGCACCCGAACCCATTTCGCGACGTCATCCATGAATGGTATACCGGTAAAACCATTGCGTCCCCAATCTTTACGCTTATGAAGAAGCGAGCCGATATCATCATACACTTTGCCATCCTAATGTTGTGACAGCCCTTGACACTAGAGAAGATTCATAAGAGACATTTTTACTCTTTTCTTGTATAGTTTTTATCCACACGTTCATCCCACTTGTGATGTGCCAAGCGAATAATTTTGATTGATTCAACATAAACAGATTGGGAATGAGAGAATCCTATGATACTCGGGACTCTCATTCAACATGCATAGAAATGAATTATTATTATAAATTCAGTATGTTGCCTTTAAAAAAGAGAGTATAAAGACATTCCTACTATTTGAGAAAGTCCCTATACTCTCGAAAAGACATAGCCGAGCGTTATCTGTTTAAGCTTGCAAAACAATTACATTTGTAAAGTCAATCAGCCGTGTACACACATATTTAGAAACTATAGCGTAATCCTAAAATACCTTGAAGAGCATTCTTAATCTTATGTCCTTTTAGATAATGTGCTTCCGCATAAAGTGTTAGTTTATCATTGACCGAACCGTTTAAACCAATTCCCAATTTACCCGCACTGCCTGATAAATCTGTAATAAATTTATACTGGTTATTAATTGTCGTATAATTATTATTTATATTCTCACGCAACCAAGCTGCCATAATGTAAGCTGTTAATGAAGTTTCTGAATTCACAAAAAATTCATGTCCTGCAGTCAATCCAACTTCACTGCGGAATGAAGTTAATGGGCTTAGATCACCTATCATTTCATTGGAAAGTTTTATTCTTTTACCTTCAACCTGCAAACCTGTTAGCTTGATATAAGGCTGCATCCAAGTATTCTGTGCCGGTTCAAAATAACAGCCAATCTCAAATGATCCACCTATCGCCCACTGATTGTAATGACTTTGAATAGCTAATCTATTCGTTGAGATGGCTTTCAAATTATCTCGGTAATAATTATATTTCAAAACACCATCCATATACCATCCACGATGATCAAAATAAGTTGCGTAAGTTCCAATGCTATAAGAGCTCAGATCACTATCACCACCTCGTGCATGAGAAACACGTGCTTGATCATAACTCCCAAACCCACCAACATACAACTCTCCATGCCTTAATTCACTCAACTGATCAGCACCAAAGACTAAACCTGTCTGCCCAAGCTTAAAGTGTGTATGGCCTGTCGCAACACGTTCTCTGCTCTTAATCCCATAAGTCCATAGTTCGATATCTTTCTTATTTCTGTCCCAAATTTTTCTACCATTCCGTACAACTTGCAACTCATTATTAAAAATAAGTCCAGGGACTACGGACAACGTTAACACTGCATCTGTAGAGGGGGTTGTTGATGTTTCACCAGGAAAAAAAGGATCTGTCGGATCTGGAATAGAGGTTTCTGGCCCACTGAGGCGGTCTGCCGATAAAAACCACACTTTTCCATTTTCATCCTTTCTTTCTTTCAATCCATACATATAAGTTCCACCATCAATGGCGTTAATTTTTTCACCCTTAAGATCTGTCAGCGTAAAATGCGCTCCACCACTTTTATCCGTAATTAAATCAAGTTTATTTGAAAAAGGATCCGTGATTTCAACTCCAGAATCAGCGACACTTATTGTATGTTTCCCAAAGCCTTTCTCAACCAAGAGATAATCACCACGGTTATGGGCAATCGTAGTATTGAATGCGAAATGTAAATTTCCTGAAAGATTATTCACATGAAGCTGAGAATAATATGGATCAGAACCTGTAAATGAAAAAATAACACTCCCTTCACCACTTAATTTTTGTATCAAAGAACTTTTTCCATCAAACCCATCAGTAACAGAGTACAGTTTTGTATCTTTTCCATTTAAAATAATATCTTCTACTGTGGTGCGTTGTTGATCATTCCCAGCATAAAGATGGATCTGCCCAGAATGGTTTACCTGTGTCTTGCCTTCTAATGTTGCTCCAGCATGCACCCATGATTTTGTTTGATCATTCATTGTGAGATTTTTTACAGATCCATCAGTATCTATTTCCTGAATAGCACTCTCATTTAAAGTGACTCCAATAGCCTGACCGCCTTTTAAGATACGTTGTTTACCACCACCAAAAACTTCTGTGTCAAATGCAAAACCACCATTTTTTGCACTTTGAGACTTTTTTCCAACCTCTTGGACACCCCCTCGCATAACTTTCGTATTCCAAACTTTTCCGCCATCATATACTTTTTGTTGGCCTAGTGTTTCATCTTGACCATAAATGACAGTATGAGAAGCACTACTGCCTTTAATCTCTCCTCCAATATCCCCCTCACCGAAAACAAGCTGCTCACCACCATAAATTTTAGTCCCTTCTACTTTTCCTCCATTTCCAACACTTTGGTGTCCGCCTTCTTCAACAACAGCATTTTTCGAAAAACCTTGTTTTCCCTTCAAAGCCTGAACATTTTCAATTCCACCATGTTCAATTTTACTATTCTCACTGAGTCCTCCTGCATACACATAAAGCTCTGCACCATTCCTTACAGTGTTATTAATGGATCGCCCTGGACTATCAATCTCGCCATCATTTGAAATGTATGCTTTACCTTCATTATCAAGGATATAATTTTCTAGCAATGCCCCATTTTTAATGGAGATAAGCTCAGGTTTTTTAAGAAACGCAGTATTTTGTTTTTGTGTATTATATCCAATATTGTCACGATGACTGCTGTCAAACTCCTGTTGTCTCATAAACACTCTAGCACCCTTATCCATAATAAAATCGCTAGGCTTTTTTAAAAAGCCTAATTCATTGCGCGTTCTTACCATGACATCATTAGAGGCTCCAAGTATGCATCTTGCTGATTTCATATCCTCATTGTATTGATCGTGAAATACTTTATCATTTTCATAACTTGAAGATTGACAAAAAAGCGATGCCCCCCCCTCATTTGCAGCAGCAGCTTGCACAAAACAGCTGCTCAACATAAGTATCCAAAAATTTCGTTTCCATTTATATTGTAGAGCCATATCCTCCCCCCTTCACGCCTGCATAGACACTAAACGTAATTAGCTCTACAAAACATATTTTCAACCGTAGATTGCAATAATCCTTCTTAAAAATCCCCCTTATCTCATAAAAAACCGTTCTTTATAGTTTTTAAATATTTTTTTGATCAAGAATATAAGAGCGCTTTTATAGTGCTTCTTTAGCATTTTCTCGGAGTTTTCTTATCAAAGATAAAAAGTAATGGATAATCAAGTATATAAGGGTATACAGTTTATCATGAACAACGAAGCTGCGTGCTCTGAAAAATTGTTCTCTGAACCTTTAATTAAAGACCTTTAAAACAATCATATATGTAAAGATAACTAAAAAATAACCATAGACTTAGAAACTATAGCGTACACCTATAATTCCCTGAAGGGACTGTTTTGTTTTACGCCCTTTAATATAATAGGCCTCACCATATAACTTTAACTTCTCACTCACTAAACTGCTTAAACCTATTCCTAACTTACCTGCATTCCCTGATAAGTCCGTGGTAAATGAATGCCGTTGATTAATTAACGTTTGATTGTCATCTTTATTCTCACGCAACCATGCTGCTGTAATATACGCAAATGATGAAGAATCCATGCGAGAACCAAATTCATATCCTAAAGATAAGCCAACCTCACTGCGTAATGAAGTAAATGGACGCATGTCACCTGTCATGTCATTCGATAACTTGATTTCTTTACCCTCAACTTGCAACCATGTAAATTGTCCATAAGGCTGCAACCAACTGTTCTTTGACGTCTGAAGTCGATAACCTGCTTCAAAGGAGGCGCCCACCGCCCATTGTGTATAACTTCCTTCAATCCCTAAACCATTCGTTGAAACGGCTTTTAGAGTATTTTGATAATGATTGTATTTTAAAATACCATCGAGATACCATCCACTATGATCCAAATAAGTGACATAAGCGCCAATACCATAAGTATTGATACCACTGGTACCACCCCGTGCATGCGCAACACGGGCACGATCATAACTGCCAAAACCACCTATATAAAACTCTCCATTTTCCCATTCGCTTAAACCACTGATCCCTAAAACAATACCTGTCTGATCTAACTTAAAATCTATATGCTCTGCAGCAATACTCTCTTTAGATTTAATCGCATAGGTCCATAAAGCTGCATTCTTTTTACTTTTATCTAGAATCCCTCTTCCCGCACGCACTGTTTGCATTTCGTTGTGAAACACCATCGCTGGAGCTACAGACATAGACAATACCGCATCTGTAGAGGGAGTAGTCAAAAAGTGAGAAACTGAAAGCGTCTCACTCAATTGTGGAGAAGGTTGTTCTTTATGAACTAGACGCAAAATCATCTGATCGGCTAAAGAGTGAGAAGATTCTGAAACAGCAGTTTGTTGCTCTTCAGCAGAAAGAGGATGAGAACTCGCTGGACCTGAGACTTCAATAACGTGACTTCCAAGAGAGGAAACAGTTGGAGATACAAAAGCTGGAGATCTTTGACTCAAGTTTTGGCGGTTTTTTCTTCGACGTAGCAATTTAATAACATGCGCTTGTGGTGCTGCAATCGTTGAAAGAGAAGAAACTGATTGATTTTGATTTAAATGCCGCACAGATCTGCTTCTACTACGTGGTAAACTGTTGAGAAATGAAACATTATCAATAAATACTGCAGATAAATACCAAACTTTTTCACCCCCATCCTCATCAATTCTCTGTTTTAAACCATACGTATAGGTTCCGCCATCAATAGTTTTAACATTTGCACCAGAAAAGCTTCTCAGGGTAAAATGTGCGCCACCACTTTGATCAAAAATTAAATCAAGTTCTGTTGAAGAAGGATCAACAATTTCAATACCGGAATCTAAAATACTTATTGTGTGAGAACCACGGCCATTTTTGATAAAGAGATAATCACCTTTTTCTTCTGCAAGGCTGACATTAAAGTTAAAATGTAGACTCCCTGCTAGATTATCAATGTAAAGCTGAGAGTAATATAAATCATCTTCAAAAGAGGTAAAAATGACTTTTCCTACACCGCTTAACTGCTGAATGCGTGTACTTTTGTCGTCAAACCCACGAGCAACGGAGTATAATTGAGCGTCTTCTCCGTTTAATTCAATGTTTTCTACTATAGTTTGTTGACCATCGTCTCCAGCATCAAGATAGAGCCCACCAAAATCCTGAACTTTTATTTCTCCTCCTAATATTGCACCAAGAGAAATCCATGAATTAGCATTACCTTCAATCGTTAGATTCTTTACAATTCCACCTGCATAGACTTCTTGAACACCACCAGTGCGTAAAATGACTGTATTTGCTTCACCTCCTGCTAAAACACGCTGCACACCCTCTGAAAAGATTTCAGCATTTACAGCTAAACCGCCGGCTTTTTCCGCAAAGTTATCATCATTAGGAAACCATTTAGCAAGAGTTTGTATTCCTCCACTCATCACTTTTGTTCTGACAGCCATCCCATCATCATATACATTCTGCTGTCCCAGTGTGTCACCTTGACCATAAATTGTCGTATCATAAGCACTGCTCCCCACAATTCCACCGTCCACATACCCATCTCCAAAAACAAGCTGCTCCCCACCATAAATTTCAGCTCTCAATGCAGAGCCTCCCCCCTCCACTCTTTGTTTTCCACCCTCGTAAATAATCGTAGATTCTGAAATCCCCTGTTCCCCTACAATCTCAGTACCACCATTTTCAATGGTTGTATTTTTACTGAAACCACCAGCTTCAACATAAAGTCTTCCTGATCCCTGAATTGTATTATTAATAGACTTCTTAAGAACACCTTGCTCTCCATCATCAGAGACATAAACTACGTTATCATCACCGAGCAAAGATCTTTGTAGAATTCCTCCTCCTTCCCCAATGCTGTAATGAATTACATCAGAGATACTAAAATCTTTTGACGATGTCATATTTTCTTCTTTTTCAGGAAGCTTATCTATAGGCGACTCCACATGAGGTGAAGGAATTACAGGAGCAGAAGTTATTTGTGATGTAGCCAAAGACCAAGTCTTTCCCCCATTATCATCTTTTGTCTTTAAGCCATACATGTAGGCTCCACCATCAATCGTACTCGTCTCTTCACCAGAAAAATCTGTCAGAGTAAAATGCGCATTTCCGCTTTGAACATGAATTAAATCAAGCTCCAAAATTAAGTTCTGATTTTGTAGAAGAGAATTGGTCATTTCAACACCAGAATCGATAACGCTGATGGTGTGATGACCTGCTCCTTGTTTTATCAGAAGATAATCACCGCGCTGTTCTGCAAAATTAGTATGCAACCTAAAATGTAAACTCCCTGAAAGATCATTGATCTCAAGTTTGGAGTAATGTGGATTAAACACGGTAGAAGTAAAAATAACGCTTCCATTCCCACTCAGATTCTCAATCAAAGAACTTTCACCATCTATATTAGAGGCAATCGCGTACAATTTTGTATCTCTGCCATTTAAGACAATTTTTTCTACTTCAGTACGAGACTGCTCTGCACCAGCATAAAGATAAATCCGTCCAGAATCATGAATCATAGTGCTTCCTTCTAATGTTGCACCAAAATGTAACCACGATTGTGCTTGATCTCTAATTATTAAATCCTTTACATAGCCTCCTAAATCTATTGCTTGGAAAGCATTCCCTTGTAAAAGAACGCCAATCGCGATTCCCCCCGCTAAAATGTGTTGCTCTCCACCAGAAAAGACCTTCGTATCAAATGCAAAACTGCTATAATCGTTTAGATCCTCTTCTACATAAAGATTTTGTATCCCTCCTTCCATGATCTTTGTGTTAAAAACCTCTCCATCATCGTACACATTCTGGTATCCTAGCACTCCATTCTCACCAGAAACGATAGTGTCATAAGCGCTGCTTCTTACCATCTCACCTTTGATATCAGACTTTCCTGAAACAAACTGCTCACCACCGTAAATTTTAGCCCCTTCAGCTTTTCCCCCCTCTTTAACCTTTTGTTGCCCACCTTTATGAACAATAGTATCCTGTGAAAGACCCTGTGTTTTAATAAGCTCAGAGCCACCTCTTTGAATTGTCGTATACAAGCTAAAACCACCGCTATAAACGGAAAGCTTTCCACCATCTTTAACTGTATTACTAATTGAAGTTTCTCCATTGCTATCAACTTCCTTGCTACTCGTGTCAAAGCTAGGATCTGCAATAGAAACAGTTGTTCCTTGATCAATTGTGAGTTCTGTAAGTAAATCACTTGATGAACCAGTATATGGTTTCAATACACTATCAAAAACTTGAGAAGTTGTCTCATCAATGGTGTGGTTTGCATCTAAGTACCAAATTTTACCAGTACCCTTATTGTTTCTATGTTTCAAACTGTACCGATAGGTTCCGGCATCAATAGCTCTGATTTTTTCACCAAAAGTGCTTGTTAGAGTAAAATGAGCGTTTCCACTATGATCAGAAATTAATTTAAGCTTTTTGTAAGAAGAATTTGTAATTTCACGCCCAGAATCAGCCACACTTATTGTGTGAGAACCAGAGCCCCTTTTTTTAATCACAAGATAATCACTAAGATGCTTGGCAAAGTTGACATTAAAATCAAAATGTAAAGAACCTGAAAGATCATCTATATTAAGTTGAGAATAATGCTTATCAGCCCCAGAAGATGTAAAAATAACTCTACCACTTCCCGTTAAATTCTGGACATTAACCTGAGATTTTTTACCATTATCTTCAACAGCAATAATGTATAGTTTGGTATCTTCTCCATTTAAATTAAGATTTTCTACTTCCGTAACAGCTTCACCATTTCCAGCATAGAGATAGAGGTTGCCAAAATCATTAACATTTGTATCCTTATCTAATATTGCACCAGCAAAAACCCATGACCTTGCTTGATGATTAATTGTTAGATTATCCGCATATCCAGAATCATATATATTCTGAATAGCTCTATCGTATAAAGTAACTTCGCTCGCATTACCTCCTGCAAAGATATTCTGCGCACCATTTTTAAAAAGTTCTGTACTAAGTGCAAAAGCTCCTTCATTTATTGTAAAATCTTCATCTTCTGTATCGGCTGTATCAGCATCTTCTGAGAAGCCGTTATGAAAATTCTCTTTACCATCAAGATTCTGGACACCGCCTCTCATAATCTTTGTGTCAACAGCCATCCCCCCACTATAGACACTTTGTAGTCCTAGCATTCCATTTTCAGCATAAATTTCGGTGTTATAAGCACTACTTGCCTTATCTTTACGCAACAAACCAGATCCAAGACTTCCCTTACCAAAAATAATCTGCTCGCCACCATAAATTTTAGCACCTTCTGCATTTGCACCACTCTCAACAATTTGTTTCCCCCCTTTTTTAACAGTAGCATATTCTGAAATGCTCAAGTTTTGGACAAACTCAATCCCACCATGCTCAATTGTCGTATCCCTGCTAACACTTGCTGCATCAATGTAAAGTTTTCCACCCTCCTGAACCGTATTATTGATAGAATATCCAGCGTCTTCATAATTAAAGCTATTTACTTTTTTACCAGAGCCCTCAGAATCACGGTCAGTAATATAAACGGCAATATCATCATAAATTATTGAATTTGTGAGTACTTCAAAGAATAGGTTTTCTAATCTCTTCCTTTCCTCTTCTGAAGGATTACTTCCTTCTGCTCTCTGTTTATTCTCTATCCTTTTTGATCCCCCCTTTTTTTCTTTTAATCCTCTCACTTCCAATAACAACTTTCTTGTCTCTTCTAGATGTTCACTGATACTTACTGGTGTTAATAACTTTTCTCTTGGTGTAGCTACTTCATCTGCACTCGCAATCTTAACAAAAAAACCACTGGTCATTAATGCATAAAAACTTAATTTCATTTTGCGGTGCATTATTCACACTCCATAATTTCAAATTTAAATTCCCCCCATTTAGAAAAAAAGTGCATAGACCAAAACAACACAACGTAATTGCTCAACCTCATGTCTTTTAAGATAGCAAATCATTCGATGGATTAAGCTCTGATAGACGAAATATACACCTTGTGTTTTAAAATGTATGCACAACTAAAAGATTTAATTTTCTTTAGATACGCTTTAAAAGTGTTATAATTACATGCATGAAAAATTTTTTAATATTTTGAAACACTAAACACTGATCTACGAATAAGATTGATCCCTTAATAGATAAAAATGGCATTAAACTTTAAAGGAAACAGCAATGTGAATGAGAGCTGCGTTTATAGCCACCTATTGCCATCTTCTACAGCATTTAAAGCAGCATCTTTATTTTATTCATTTTAGATAATATATAGAACACTTATTCATACTCATCAGTCCATAATCATTGTTCTAATATATAACGAAGTGTCATAATATTGACTCGACACTGATTTGAAATTTCTATAGTTATAGTCAGTTAACTCGTTATTTGATTTGTCATATACTGAAAGGGACATTCTATTCATGTCTATAAACTCAGAAATGAAAGCTACAAGCAACAGAAACTCCCCTCGTCGAATTTTATTTGCAAGCCTTATTGGACCAACAATTGAATTCTTCGATTTCTATGTCTTTGGCACTGCCGCAGCTCTTATATTTCCTCATGTGTTTTTTCCAACACAAAATGATCAGACTGCCATTTTACAATCTTTCCTAATATTTGGAGCAGCCTTTTTTGCCCGCCCTTTTGGATCAGTTGTTTTTGGACATTTTGGGGATAAAATTGGAAGAAAAGCAACACTTATTGCTTCTCTTCTCACAATGGGTCTTTCAACAGTCATTATTGGTTTTCTTCCTACTTATGAAATAGCAGGGTGGTTTGCCCCTTTCCTCTTAACCTTGTGCCGTATTGGACAGGGAATGGGATTAGGAGGAGAATGGGGAGGCGCTGTTTTGCTCGCAACAGAAAATGCCCCTCCAGAAAAGCGCGGCTGGTATGCGATGTTCCCCCAATTAGGCGTTTCAATAGGTTTGTTTTTATCTATTGCTGTTTATTTAGCTCTGTTGCATTTCCTTGATCGTGCGGAACTTTTAGCTTGGGGATGGCGTATTCCTTTTATTGCTTCAGTTGTTTTTATGATTATAGGGTTATGGGTCCGTCTTTCAATTAATGAAACTGTTCAATTCAAAAAAACTCTTGAAAGTAAAGAACATGTCAAAGTTCCTATCATAGATGTCTTTTTAAAATGTCCACGAATCCTATTTCTTGGAATATTCTCTGGTATGGCAACTTTTGTTTTGTTTTACTTGGTTACTACATATTTGTTAAGCTATTCAACAAACCATCTGCAATTGCCATTTCATCAAGCTCTTCAAATCGAAATTGTCGGTGCTATTTTTTGTGGGATTTTTACTGTCATCACTGGAAAACTCGCTGACCGTATTAGACGTAGAACTTTGATGATTTGGATTACGATCATCACCGGTATTTATTCTTTCGCAATTCCTTATTTCTTAAATTCTGGAGTTATAGGAGTTCTTGCAATGTCTGTCATCGGTTTGTCTCTCATGGGAATGATATACAGTCCTCTTGGTGCTGTTTTGGCTTCACCATACCCAACAGCAATTCGATATACCGGTTCTTCTATCACTTTCAATTTATCTGCTATCATAGGAGCTTCTCTCGCGCCTTATATTGCAGAATATCTGGTGCAACATTTCGATACATCTTATATCGGTTATTATTTGCTTCTTGCTTCTTTTATTTCACTGATTTGCTTCGTCGGATTTACAGATGATGAAATATCCAACTAAAATATAATAACGAAGAATAAAATAAGGACTGGCGGCAAGAATGCTGCCAGTTTTGTTTTTAAAGATAGGGGTTGAGGTATTTTCCACCACAATATTCCCGCAAACAATGCACTCAAAAAGAAAAATAAAAAATCTGCAATATTACTGATATAAGCAACAGCAAACATTTTTGATAAGATATGCGTTGTCCCCAACCACGAAACGCAAAAGAAGGCCAACATCACAGCCCATAAAACAAGCAAAATTCGATCAATAATCATCATCATGGCGTTTCATTTTTTTAATTATAGTCCATATCTTTAGCATGCCTAAAAGAAAAATCACAATAAAAACCCAACGCCCTCCCCCTGATCCTTCCGCAATAAAAAGTGCTGGATTTACTATTCCCACCAATCCTATAAAAATCAGAATAACAGATACGAGACGCATTAAACCTGTTTTTCCCAGCGACGATCTTCAGTCTGTTGCCAATACGTTAAATTATGATTTTCCATTTTATATTTCTTCCACTGTGCACGAACGAGATTCAACTGCTCTTCACTTCTACCATCAAATATCACGACAAGCCGTTGATAAGCATCAATGTCCGAACAAACCGCTCCCTCTATGAGAAAACGAATCTTTGAATTATTTGGATTTTCTTGTCCTGTCGTAAGAAATACAGGCTGAAAGTTTGAATATTGATCACACTCAGTTCCATGTCCAATAAATGATTCATCAGCATAAACCCATAAATGTATATCTATAGAATCGCGTTGCTCTTTACTCACACATTGTATTGTTACTTTACCAAAATGAGCCACTGCACGCTCCACAAGCGTCGGCAAAATATCTTTCAGCGTTGACTGCGTCAAATGATAGAATAAAATATCCAACCTCTTAAGCCCTCATCACTTTTTATAAAAAAGCTAACATCTTTTTTTAAAAACCTTCTATATCCCTAATACAAAGGAAACGGTTCAAGATATAAATCTCTTTTGGTTAAGCTGCATTCTTTTTTCGCACATGTCTTTAAAAGACAAAAATTTTTATTTTCAACGTTAATAAAAAAGTTTTTTAAGTTATTTTCTAAATTCTTCTAGATTCTTTGTAGACTATAGTTGAAAATAAAATATAATGTACGGAAAATTTAAAGAGGACCTCATAGAAAATTTTATATTATTTATTTGGTAAAAATATCCAATTCATGAAAGGATATTTTTTCGAACTTTATTACATTTTAACCGAAAGCAGTAAATATTTGCTATCGAATTAAAGACTGAGGATTTTTCCCAATTTATGCGTATTATTGAGTTCTACATCCTGAAACGTGTCCTTGTTTTGTTTAGTTCTGTCATGATTGCAGCAGTGGGCGTTAGTTGGACTATACAAATTCTTGCACGGATAAACTTTCTCACAACAAGTAAACAAACACTCCTCACAGTCTTACAATTTTCACTCTCATTGGTCCCTTCTGTTATTTTTCTTGTCATTCCATTTGCATTAGTGATCGCAGTTACAACTATCCTCTCAGCAATGCATCAAGACTCAGAACTTGCTGTCATCAATGCCTCTGGTTTTCCTAAAAGTACTGTTTGGAAACCTATCCTTCTTCTTGCTATTGTTGCATCCTGTATCTCCTTTTCTATAGCTAATTTTGTTGTTCCTCAAGCGCGTCTTCATATGCGACAAATGCTAGCAAGTGCTCATTTTGATCTTATTAATCTATTCATTAGTGAAGGGAGCTTTCAAAAACTTGCCAATAACCTTTACATAGAAATTGGAGAACGAAATCCAAATGGAACACTTGAACGCCTTTTCATTGCCGACCAACGTGATCCTACGACTGATCTTTTTTATTATGCAACAGACGCATCCATTGTGAGCAATAAAAATGGCAGTTTTCTGGTTCTCAATAACGGTGAAATAGAAAGAGTCAACCATCAAAATAACAGCGTTTCAATCGTTCAATTTAGCTCATACACCTTTAGCCTAGGGGAGTTTATCCCCAGTGATAAAACACCTACTCTTTATCCAAAAGATCGGTCTCTTTCTTATTTACAAAACCCTGATCCACAAGATCCCTACTATCAACGAAAACCACTCCAATATAAAGCTGAATTTCACCGCAGATTAACACAATGGCTCTACCCTATTGTTTTTTCACTTATTGCATTAGCAGCGGCAGGGGATGTACGCTCCCATCGACAAGCTCGTCATTCCGCAAATGTCTCGGCAATTGCCCTTTCTTTTCTAGTGTATTGGATAGGATATTTTTTCGCAGAAAAAGCAAAAAGCGATCTTGCATATGTTCCTCTCCTTTATATTATACCCATAGGAACAAGTGCATTTGTCTTTTTTATGCTTTTAACGAATCATAAAATTGGGCTTCCCACAAAAGTTAATGAGATACTTCAAATCGCTTTTCAAAAAATAATAAACAAATTTGAACATCGAAAATCTCAAGATTCCTCGGATAAAATATCATGATTGGGTGGACACTTGGACGATATTTTTTTACACGTTATCTTAAAATAACTTGTTATTTCTGGGGAAGCATTTTTATTCTTGCTCTTTTAATCGATTTCACAGAGAATTCCGGTAGGCTATCTTCCCTTCCGCATTATACAGCAAAAGATGCATTTTTCCTCTCTGTTTTACGCATCCCTTTTATCATGCAACAACTTATCCCTTTCATTGCACTCTTTTCTGCAATGGCTACACTTATCTCGCTCAACAAAAAACTTGAACTTGTGGTGACGCGTTCAATCGGTGTTTCTGCATGGCAATTTCTTATGCCAGCTTGTTTTGGAGCTTTTCTTTTGGGATTATTTTCAATTCTTCTCATTAATCCACTTGCTGCATGGGGATTTTCTCAAGCAGAAAAAAAGATGACTGAATGGCGCAATCACAATGTACTAACACCTCTTCACAATACAAGTATCCACTGGTTAACACAACGTACAAATTTAGGCAGAACAACCATTGGTGCCAAATCTATCACCGATCAAGGACTTTCTCTTCTCGATGCAACCTTTGTACAATACAATGACAATGCAACCGTCAAAAATTGGATTAACGCCCCAAAAGCAACCTTGACTAATGGATTTTGGCTATTAACAAATGGAACAATCTATAAAATAGGGCATCCTCCTGAAAAATTTACCGTGTTGCAAATAAAAACCAATCTAAAACCTGAATTTTTAACGGAACGTTTAGTGAATCCCGCAACTATTCCATTTTACCAATTGCCAAAAAAAATTATGATTGCACGTTCATTTGGCTATTCTGCTCATAATTTTGATATGTATTTCCAATCTTTGATTGCATTACCGGCATTGCTTGTGGCAATGACCCTCATTGCAGCAACTGTATCTTTAAATTTTACACGTTTTGGGCAATCTAGAATGTTGATTCTTGGTGGCGTAATAGCTGGGTTTATGCTTTATGTTATTTCCGTACTTGTTCAAGCTTTTGGTAATGCTGGATATATTCCACCAATTATTGCAGCTTGGACACCCGTTGTTATTGCGTTATTCTTAGGAATCTCTTTTTTACTTCATAAAGAGGATGGCTAAGTGAAAGCATTAACACTTAAAAAAACTATTTTAACAAAATTAAGTGCTCTCGCTTTTAAAAGTGTTATGGGGGTTATGTTAGGAGGTGCTTTGTCTTATTGTGCGCACGCTCAAAGCCTTCTATCTCCTTCTCAAAGTCGCATTCAAAATCCGGAACCTCCTCTTTTGCTCTCTGCGGATGAACTCATCTACAACCGTGATGAAAACACTGTTTCTGCACACGGTAATGTTCAAATCGAATATGATGGCAATAAAGTTATCGCTCAAAAAATTATTTACAATCAAAAAACAGGACGGCTTATAGCACAAGGGAACGTTGAAATTACTCAAAAGGATGGTAATAAAATTTATTCCAACCAAATTGATATGACCAAAGATCTTGGCGAGGGTTTTGTAAACGCCTTACGTATTGATACAGCCAACAATGTTCACTTTTCAGCCAAAAATGCTACACGCAAACACAACCACATAACAGTCTTTGAAAATGCAACCTATACAGCCTGTGAACCTTGCTCTTATAAACCAGATCGAGACGTCCTATGGAAAATTAAAGCAAGAAAGATCATATGGAATAATAGCATCAAAAAAATTCGGTTTGAAAATAGCAGTTTTGAAGTTTTTGGTGTACCGATTATAAAATTTCCAAATTTTGAGATCTATGATCCAACTGTCAAGCGTGCTAGCGGTCTGCTTACTCCTCATTTTTTTTATACTGATTATCTCGGTATGGGGATAAAGAATTCTTATTTCTGGAATCTCGCCCCCCATTATGATTTTACCCTTTCTTCTACGGTTTATACCCAACAAGGGCTTTTAACCGAAGGGGAATGGCGTCAGCGTTTAAAAACGGGACGTTATAACATTCGCTTTGCTCATATATATCAAATGAAACCACATAGATTTGATAATGATACGATTGATGCCCAACATAAAAACCGTTATATGCTGGCGACAAAGGGGGATTTTCGTATTAATTCACACTGGACTTATGGATGGGATATTCTTGCACAATCAGATCGGCATTTTAGTCGTGCCTATAAAATTGAAAACTATAACAATCCTACACAACTTTCTCAGATCTATCTGAATGGTCTTGCAGGAAAAAATTATTTTGATATGCGTTTTTATCATTTTAAAGTTCAAGATTCAATATTGAATGATCCTCATTATGAACGTCACTCTCGGCAAGCGTGGGTCTTACCACACATCGATTATTTTTTTACACCAGATGAACCCATTTATAATGGAGAGCTCACCTTCCATAGTAATATGCAATCAGTTTATCGTCGCCATGCTGACTTCAGTTCACCCGACCAGAACGGAAACCCTCTCAACATAGTAAGACTTTCTGGTATGGCTGGAAATAGTTTGCGTTTAACAAACGAGCTTCAGTGGAAAAAGCGCTTCAACACGCACAACGGACTCATCTTAACCCCTCTTCTCTCTCTACGAGCCGATATCATTACAACTAATGCAAGCGAAAATCACACAGATTCTATAGAAAACAATGTATTATCAGAAGTTCGTGGTTCAGCAATTCGTGGCATGGCAACAGCAGGGCTGGAACTACGCTATCCCTTTCTCATTACAGCTGATCATTCTACACATATCATAGAACCAACCGCACAAATTTTCATACGCAATAATGAACAATATATCGGACAAACTCCTAATGAAGATGCTCAAAGCTTTGTATTTGATGCAACCACTCTCTTTCAACGGGATAAATTTTCTGGTTATGATCGTGTAGAAGGCGGCACAAGAGCCAATATAGGTTTAAGATATTCTGGAAGCTTTAATGACAATTGGTCTCTTTATGGTCTCATTGGACAATCCTTTCATCTGGCAGGAAAAAATTCTTTTGCAGAAAAAGACTTTGTTAATGTAGGTATCCATTCTGGCTTAGAGGAAAAACGTTCAGACTATGTTGCACTGTTTGGTGCAACCCATAAAAGTGGTTTTTCCTTAGAAACGCGTGGACGCTTTGACAAAAAAACAGGAAAAATCCGCCGTAGTGAAATCGAAGCATCACAAAAATGGCAAAATTTTTGGGCGGCTCTACAATATGCCTATATCGCAAAGCAACCAGATTATGAATATTCTCAAGAGCGCCAAGAAATTTCTTTTCAAACAGGACTTAAATTAGCAGATTATTGGTCTATTAATAGCAACGCCGGTTATGATTTAGTATCTGGTACATTTATAAAGCGAGGAATTAGCTTGAATTATACAGATGAATGTTTCGGGCTAACATTCGGTTATCAACAGGTAACGAATCCAGGGAGAAAAGCACCCTTGCAAAACTTTAATTTTTCTCTTTCATTGCGTACAATTGCAGATATAGGAAAAAAGATAGATTAATTTATAAAGGGAATGTATCAGTCATTTAACTTATCATTGTTTTTATGAAAGAAAGCGTGTATTTTAAGTTGTTGATGAGAATTAATAAACAATGCGAAAGCCTATTTACATGAATAAATTAAAAAAGCGTTTTCTTGCTTTATTTTATATTGCGTCTTTGAGCGTAAGCAGCCTGCTCATAAATGGATTTTTGATTCCGGCAGTCTTTGCGCAGACTTCTATTGTTGTTACAGTTAATGGAAACCCCATCACAAATTATGATATACAAAGACGCCTTGCTTTTCTCAGGCTACAACAAAAGCAAGGCAATTTGGTGGCACAGGCTAAAAAAGAGCTGATTGACGAAAAGCTAAAAAATATTGAAATAAAACGTCTTAATATTGAAGTAAGCAATGATGAAGTTGATAGAGCTTTTGAGAATTTTGCGACACAAAATAATATGACGATTGATCAGCTCAACCAGATTCTGATCCAAACTGAGATCACTGTGCAACACTTCAAAGATTACATCCGTGGACAAATAGGATGGGGGCGTCTTGTTAGCGCACGCTATCAAGCTGAAACAGGTATGATTAGCGAACAAGAAGCTGTACGCAGAATATTAAAAAATGGTGGTGTCAAACCTTCAACAAACGAATATACATTACAGCGAATTGTTTTTGTCATTCCTGCACATCGTCGTTCAGAGATCTTCGAAAAACGTCAAAGAGAAGCAAGTAATTTTCGCGCACATTTCCGTGGATGTGCCAATGCTCACAATCAAGCAAGAGGTATTTTAGACGTTACTATCCGCCACTTAGGAAAGTTTCTGGAGCCACAACTTCCTAATGCATGGGAACAAGCTATTCTTGAAACGCCTGCTGGAAAAATGACAAAATTACAAGAAACATCTGATGGAATCGAAGCAATTGCTGTCTGCAAAATAAAAAGAGTTTCTGATGATTATGTCGCTCGACTGATATTTTCTCTTCAAGATAGTAAAAAAAGAAGCCCGCAAAAACTTGAAGAATTAAGCGACAAATATTTAGGAGAACTGCGGCGAGGGGCACGCATTCAAAATTCATAATGGCTGCTCTTATTGTTAGCGGTGGTGATCCTGCCGGAATTGGTCCTGAAATAGTACTAAAAACGTGGAATTTGCGTGTTACGCGCCAAATTCCACCTTTTGTACTTCTTGCTGATCCAGATGTTATTCGTTCGCGCGCTCGTTTTTTACAGATTGATGTTGAGGTGCAATCTGTTTTAATCAATAATCCTGCAAAAAATTTTCAAAATGCTCTTCCTATCATCCCGTTAAAAAACAAACAAAGTGATCAATTAGGTATACCTTCATCGAATAATGCTGCTGGAATTATTGAAGCAATTAAACGCTGTGTTCAATTGATTCAAAGGGGCCATGCATGTGCACTTATCACTTGTCCTATTGCAAAAAAGAATCTTTATGATGCCGGTTTTCAATTTCCAGGTCATACAGAATTTTTAGCCGATTTAGCCCATAAAGCTTTTCATAAATGTTATCATCCCGTTATGATGTTAGCAGGACCCCGATTAAAAACAGTACCAATAACTGTTCATATTCCATTTAAAAATGTTCCTTCGCAGCTTACCCGTGATTTAATTATTCAAACGGTACTTATTACTGAATGTGACTTAAAAACACGTTTTAAAATAACGTCACCCCGACTAGCTGTTGCTGGTCTTAATCCTCATGCTGGAGAAGGA
The DNA here is from genome assembly GCF_042193395.1 of Bartonella sp. TT29SHDZB. Taxonomy (NCBI): domain Bacteria; kingdom Pseudomonadati; phylum Pseudomonadota; class Alphaproteobacteria; order Hyphomicrobiales; family Bartonellaceae; genus Bartonella; species Bartonella sp. TT29SHDZB. Next base: position 198,947 of record NZ_JBHILQ010000002.1, on the reverse strand, counting down.
GGTGCAATGGGAAAAGAAGATATTGAAGTTATCACTCCTGCTATTGAATATCTTAAAAAGAAAGGACTCAATATTACAGGCCCGCTGCCTGCCGACACAATGTTCCATGAATGCGCAAGAAAGGCATATGACGCTGCCATTTGTATGTATCATGATCAAGCCCTTATCCCTGTTAAGACATTAGACTTTGATAGCACTGTTAATGTCACATTAGGTCTACCTTTTATTCGCACATCTCCAGATCACGGAACTGCTTTTGACATTGCTGATAAAGGGATAGCCTCTCCTGAAAGCTTTATTGCTGCTCTTAAACTTGCAAATCAACTTGCAAAAAATAGTTTAAACCCATGCCAATAGATAATCTCCCCCCTCTGCGTGAGGTCATTGATATATATGGATTACAAGCGCATAAATCCTTGGGGCAGAATTTTCTTTTTGATCTTAATTTAACATCTAAAATTGCTCATCAAGCAGGCAATATAGAAGGAAAACCTGTTCTTGAAATTGGTCCTGGTCCTGGAGGTCTCACACGTGCCTTGCTAGCAAAGGGTGCCATTGTAACAGCAATAGAACGCGATGAGCGCTGCATACCGGCTCTTTTAGAAATAGAAAAACACTATCCTCAAAAATTAAAAATTATTTGTAATGATGCACTGAAGCAAGACTTCTCAAAACTCTTTGAAACAAGCCCAGAAAAGCCTCGCATTATTGCAAATCTTCCTTATAATATTGGGACACAACTCTTACTAAATTGGCTTTTGACTGAACCATGGCCTCCTTTTTATGAATCAATGACATTGATGTTTCAACGTGAAGTTGCCAAACGGATTACAGCTAAACCTCAATCTGCTCACTATGGACGTCTTAGTGTCTTAACTGGCTGGCGTACCGCTGCTAAAATTGCTTTTGATGTGCCCCCTCAAGCCTTCATACCAATACCTAAAGTAACGTCTTCCGTTGTTCATATTATTCCGCGAACACAACCTCTTTCCTGCTCTGCACAAAAACTAAGTCTCGTCACAAAAACCGCCTTTGGGCAAAGACGAAAAATGCTTCGTCAAAATCTCAAAACACTTGGAGGTGAAGTGCTGTTAGAAAAAGCTGGAATTGATGGAACGCGCCGTGCTGAAACACTCTCGGTTTCCGAATTTGTAACTTTAGCGCATCTAGTGCTCTAAAAAATGCATTTTTTGTTATGCAACCTTTTTTAATCAAAACATGTATTGATTTTTTCAGCAATAAGCCCATCAACAAAAGAGCTAAGATAAGAACAGCGCTCGCGTTTTGCGGTTTCAGCTAAATAAATTGATTTAATAAAAGATAAAGACTGATCTAAATCTTCGTTAATCACAACATAATCATAAGAACGCCAATGCTTTAACTCCGTTCGTGCATTTTCCAATCGTAAATTGATGATATCTTGACTATCTTCTGCTCGACGATGTAAACGCGAAATAAGCTCTTTCATTGATGGTGGAAGGATAAACACAGATACAGTGTCTCCTAGCATCTTTTTTTGCAACTGCTCGGTACCTTGATAATCAATATCAAATAGCATATCACGGCCGGTATTCAATGCCTTTTCAACAGTTTCACGTAAAGTGCCATAATAATTCCCGTGAACTTCTGCCCATTCAATAAATTCATCTCTATCACGCTTATATTCAAACTCTTCCTTTGAAATAAAGTGATAATGCAGCCCATCTACTTCACTAGGACGCCTTTTCCTTGTGGTCATACTTACAGAAAGCTCTAATTGTCCATCTTTTAGAAGTAATCGAGAAATTGTTGATTTACCAGCACCTGAAGGTGAAGAGAGAATAAATAAAAAACCGCGGCGTTGATTTATTTTTATAGCACTCAATTTACTTTCAAAGACTGTCATTACATCACTCTACTTTATTCATAAATGTTTCTTCAAAATTTGAATTATACATTATCTCAACCTCTCCCCTAATCAATGTGTTTTCTTAGCAATTCTCAATGTTATTCTGCTCCTTTTTGAGATAAGGTATTAGAAGTATATTCACTTCTTTCTTAAATATTTTTATCCATACGCTAATCCCACTTGTGACAGACAAGAAAATGATTTTTTATCATTCTCATAAAAAGTTTAAATAGAAAAATTTTACTATATTTTGGATTCTCATTTACAATGAAAAAGATGCATTATCATTATAAATTCAATGTCTTGCCTTTAATTCTCGCCACTTGCGAACATTCATATTATGTTCTTCTAAAGTTCGAGAAAAAACATGTCCTCCTGAACCATCAGCAACAAAATAAAGTGCATCACTGCTTGGTGGATGTGCCACCGCTTTCAAAGAATCTCGCCCTGGATTTGCGATAGCCGTTGGGGGCAAACCATTAATTTTATAAGTATTATAGGGTGTTTCCTTCTCAAGATCTGAACGATAAATTGCACGACCGGATGGTTTTCCTTTTCCTCCGAAGAGACCATAAATTACTGTTGGATCCGATTGAAGACGCATATGCTTTGTAAGGCGGTTATAAAATACCGCAGCAACCATTGGTCTTTCTGCTGCAATTCCCGTTTCTTTCTCAACAATTGAGGCTAATATAACAAATTCATCAATTGATTTAATAGGTAAATTGGGTGAACGCGTAGCCCATATAGCATGAATTAATTTTGTCTGTCCTTCACGCAATCTGTTTACAATCTCTTTACGCGTTGTCCCCCGAATAAAACGAACAGTATCCGTCATTAAACAGCCTTCTGGAGGCAAAATTTTTGGAAGGTCTCCAATCAAAATTTCATTCGCAGCTAATCGATCGAAAACTTGCTGAACCGTTAAACCTTCAGGTACTGTAAATGTATACTCTATAGATTTTCCTTTCACAAGAATATCCATAATATCCTGCATCGAAGCATGAGCTGGAATTAAATATTCACCAGCCTTCAGATGCGTTGTTTTTTGGTGATAACCAACCCCATAAACAAAAATATCTGATGATCGAATGAAACCACGTTTTTCTAGCAATGAAGCAATTTCACGAATTCCGGTACCAGGATGGATAAGAACAATTTGTTCTTCCTCAATCTTTCCCTTTTCTTCAAAAATACTTTTTCCAATATAAAGAGGAATACTTATGGCAAAAAGAATAATCACAATCAGCATAAGAAAAAAATGACCGAGAATGACCAACGGATTACGGACGATAGATGATTTCTTTCGTTTTTTATGTATTAACATGTCATAACTATCTGCTAAATGATTCGAAGAGGAATCACTTACGTCCTTTAATGGTTTTCCATTCTTCACATCGGACATAACCCCTCAATAGCGATTAAGGATAATATTATAATTTCTCATTCACCTTAATAATAAAGTAGAAAACTCAAAAGCAGAAATTAAATAAAAATACTTATTATCCTCTAAAACGTCGCATCACCAACGATGCATTTGTTCCACCAAACCCAAAAGAATTAGAAAGAATCGTATCAATCTTTCGTTCACGCGGTTTGTGTGGTACAAGATCGATTTTCGTTTCAATCGATGGATTGTCAAGATTAAGTGTCGCTGGGGCTATATTATCCCGTATAGCTAAAATAGAAAAAATAGCCTCAGCAGCACCGGCTGCCCCAAGTAAATGCCCAATAGATGATTTCGTTGATGACATAGAAACTTGTGGTGCATAACTCCCTAAAACACGCTCAACAGCTGCTAGCTCTATGGAATCAGCCATCGTAGATGTACCATGAGCATTAATATAATCAAGTTCACTCACATTCACTTGTGCACGCTTAAGAGCAGCTATCATACTACGCTGAGCCCCTTCACCACTTTCTGAAGGCGCTGTAATGTGGTAAGCATCACCAGATAAACCATAGCCAATAACCTCAGCATAAATACGCGCTCCTCGTTTTTTGGCATGTTCCAGCTCTTCTAAAACAACAACGGCCGCTCCTTCCCCCATCACAAAACCATCACGATCAGTATCATAAGGACGGGACGCCCGTTCAGGATCATCATTGCGACAAGTAGAAAGAGCTCTACAAGCTGCAAAACCTGCAAGAGATATCCGATTTATTGGAGATTCCGTCCCCCCTGCCACCATGACATCTGCATCACCAAACATAATCAAACGTGCCGCATCACCAATCGCATGTGCCCCTGTTGAACAAGCCGTTACAACAGAATGATTAGGCCCCCGTAAACCATATTGAATAGACACATAACCAGAAGCAAGATTAATCAAACGACCTGGAATAAAAAAAGGAGAAACACGACGTGGCCCCTTATCACGAAGCGTATAACCAGCTTCAACAATGCCCTCAACTCCCCCAATTCCCGAACCAATTAACACACCTGTACAAATCTGATCTTCATCACTCTTAGGAAACCATTCGGCATCTGCAAGCGCTTGGTTAGCAGCAGCCATTGCATAAACAATAAATGCATCAACTTTACGTTGCTCTTTAGGTTCCATATACAAATCAGCATTATAAGTCCCCTCTGTTCCATCCCCTAAGGGGATACGCGCAGCAATCTGGCATGGCAAATCTGACACATCAAACTCTGTGATACGTCGGACACCACTTCTCCCTTCAAGAAGTCGTTTCCAACTATATTCAGTATTACCAGCTAATGGAGATACCAACCCTAAACCAGTAACAACAACACGTCTCATAACTTCTAACCTTGAACTAAACTTCACCTCTCAAAGCTCTTTTTTCAAAAGAGCTCCGAAGAATATAGGCAAAAGCAATTCATGCCTTTGCCCTTTAGTAATCACGCAGAAGCTTTATCAATGAACTTGACTGCATCGCCAACTGTGAAAATCGTTTCAGCAGCTTCATCTGGAATTTCTACCCCAAACTCTTCTTCAAAAGCCATAACGAGTTCAACCGTATCAAGGCTATCAGCCCCTAGATCATCGATAAAGCTTGCATTTTCTACAACTTTATCAGCATTAACCCCAAGATGTTCCACGATAATTTTCTTAACGCGCTCTACTGTATCACTCATGTTGAAATCCTCGAATTTATATTTTCCTATAATTTGGTTTACTATATCGGTTCATCTAATCAAGCAATAGATGCATTACTTTAAAAGATTTTAGTAATGATTTAAAACATCCTGTGGATATCCCCTACAAAGCGTATCAAAAAATGAACCAATCTGACATTCCGACATCAATTGATCAACGACCATGTTAAAGAAATAGATGCATCTATCCATTTCAATCGTTACTATCTAAAATAATACAACTCATAAATCAATGTGGAATAAAATAAATACTCATATCATTGCCATTCCACCATTGATATGAAGTGTTTGACCTGTCATATAGGCGGCTTCATCGCTTGCTAAATAAACAGCAGCAGCGGCTATTTCTTGCCCACTTCCCATACGCTTCATTGGAATCGCAGCCATAATGGCTTCTTTTTGCTTTTCATTAAGCTTGTCTGTCATTGCAGATTTAATAAATCCTGGAGCAATACAATTGACCGTGATATTTCGCGAAGCAATTTCTTGTGCCAATGCTTTAGAAAAACCTATCAATCCTGCTTTTGCAGCACAATAATTCGTTTGTCCAGGATTTCCCACAACACCAACAACAGATGTAATGTTAATAATCCTTCCATAACGGCGGCGCATCATAGAATGTATTAATTCACGCGTCAAAAGAGAAGCAGCTGTTAGGTTAACTTCTAAAACATCATCCCAATCTTTATCTTGCATACGCACAAAAAGACCATCCTTAGTGATTCCAGCATTGTTAACCAAAATATCGACGCCATCCATTTCTCTTTCTGAAACTTCAACCAATTGTCTAATCGATTGGCGTTCAGAAAGATTAGCGGGAAATACAAAAACATTCTGCCCTAATTCTGCTGCCACTTCTCTAAGCTTTTCTTCACGTGTTCCATGAAGTCCAACAATGGCTCCTTGTGCATGAAAGCAGCGTGCAATTGCCTCACCAATTCCTCCTGATGCCCCCGTTATAAGAGCTTTACGCCCTGTTAATTTAAACATTTTTAAACTCCTTATAGATTAAACGCCAAGCATACCTAGCGCTGATTCTATTTCATCAACTGTTCCAATAGTTACCCCTTTTATATCCTTGTTAATACGACGCGTTAAACCTGTTAATACTTTTCCAGAACCAACTTCAAAAAGCGTATCAACCCCATTAGCCCCGATCCATTCTATTGTTTCACGCCACCTCACCCTCCCCGTCACTTGTTGGACAAGAAGAGTAGCAATACGTTCTGGATCCTTTTCTGGTGTAACAGAAACATTGGCAATTAAAGGAACAATAGGTTCCATTTTATTAACAGTCAAAAGCGCTTTCTTCATGGCATCAGCAGCAGGCTGCATTAAAGACGAATGAAAAGGTGCAGAAACTGGAAGAAGAAGTGCACGTTTTGCACCTTTTGTTGATGCAATCTCTACCGCTGTCTCAACTGCTTTTGCTTTACCTGAAATAACAATTTGCCCACCACCATTATCATTAGCAATCTGACATAGTCCTTCTCCAGAAACAGTTTTGCAAATTTCTTCCACAATGTGCTCTTCTAAACCAATTAATGCAGCCATAGAACCTTCTCCAACCGCGACAGCAGCCTGCATAGCATTGCCACGAGTACGCAAAAGCCTTGCCGTATCTGTGAGAGTAAATGTATCAGCAGCACAAAGAGCCGAATATTCGCCTAAAGAATGACCAGCAACAAATCTTACCTTGTCTTCTATACGAAGCCCTAATTGTTTCATCACACGAATGACAGCCATAGATACAGCCATTAATGCCGGCTGTGCATTTGCTGTTAACGTTAAAACATCTGCTGGTCCTTCAAAAATAATCTTTGATAATTTCTCACCCAAAGCATCATCAACTTCCTCGAAAACCATCCGTGCGGCAATAAATTGCTCTGTAAGCGCCTTTCCCATACCAACAAGTTGACTCCCCTGCCCTGGAAAAATAAAAGCTGCACCCATTTATCAACTCCTAAAACTGTACAATTAAATTATTTTCTTTTGACCTTATTCATCCGCACAAATCAAGATAAAGCCCTTTATTTAAAACGAATACCACACTTAAAATTATATTTTAAAGGCGGAATTTGATATAAAAACTTAGGAAAATAAGGTGCTATAAACTGAATAACACCCAAACTTATGAGACTTCCTAAAATTGCCCCTGCTAAAATATCAAAGGGATAATGTACACCCACAAAGATGCGCGCCCAACAGATTAAGCATAAAAATACTACGGCAAATCTAAAAGCAACTTTGTATCGGTAAAAATAAAAATTAGCTGCATAAGATGCAATGGTCAAGGCATGATTACTAGGAAAAGAAGCTGTTGCACGATGTTGAATAAGCGGTGTCGTCAACCCTACCACAAATGGGCGAGGATGGAAATAAAAAAGAGAAATGAGATAACCTATGAAAAGAGATGCACAAATGCTCATGCAAATGCTTAGCACGACACATCGCTCCCTCTCCCCACCACAAAACCACAACGCACAAAGATGGAGAGGAATAATATAAATTAAAAACTTTGCACAAAAAATACTAAACAAAACTAAAATCGACCAAGATTGATGATTGCCGACAAACATTTCAAAGAGTGTAACATCAATCTGGTTTAAAAAGCCCATTTTTCTCTCCTTATTCTTATAGTGTACAGCACCATCTCTTTGTAGAAGAGAGAATATATTGAAAATATATCAAGATTTAATAAATCAATTTTTTTATGTACGTAAACTTGCTATTTTAAAAGATAACTTGTAGATATGAAGTGTTCGTTGCCGGCACTTTAGCCGGAGGTTGAACGGAGGGCTGTAAAATCAGTAGGAAATACAATGTTTCCGGCCTCCCGTGTCTCCGCTCTGAGATGTCTCGAATTGTAAACGCGTCCTTTCTTCTTTGGATTTCCAAAAAAGACAAGTCGCAGAGGCTTTGCGCTAAAACCGGTGAAATTTAATTGAAGAAAGGCAAAACAATGGCTCTTTATGAACATATGTTCCTTGCCCGACAAGACATTGCACCGCAGCAAGTTGATGAACTTTTGAGTCTCTACAAAGGTGTCATTGAAGCACATGGTGGAAAAGTTGGGCGTATAGAAAATTGGGGACTTCGTCCTCTTGCTTATCGTATTCGTAAAAATCGTAAAGCTTATTATGTCTTGGTCAATATTGATGCACCAGCTTCAGCAATTGCTGAAGTGGAGCGTCAAATGCGCATCAATGAGGATATTTTGCGTTATATGACCATTCGCGTAGAAAAACACGAAAAAGAAAAATCTGCTATGCTCTCACACCTTGATCGCAGTAGTCACATTGGACACGATGAAGAGCGTCCTCGTTTTCCACGTCGTCAACGTGAAAATGCTATAGAAGAGGTAGAATGATGACTGACACTAATCAAAACTCTGCACGTCGCCCCTTTCATCGTCGTCGTAAAACATGTCCTTTTTCAGGGACCAATGCTCCCAAAATTGATTATAAAGACATCAAGTTGTTACAACGCTATATTTCCGAACGTGGGAAAATTGTTCCTTCACGGATTACTGCTGTTAGTCAGAAAAAACAGCGTGAATTAGCTAATGCTATCAAACGTGCTCGCTTTTTAGGCTTACTGCCGTACGTTATAAAGTAAACAATCTAATACGCTCTAGCAACTGGAGAGTTTCTCCAGTTGCTTTTCTTATATGGTTTAAAAATAGCTTGTTGTATCCTATGTTAAGCTATTAAATATCAAAGTTGGGGTATTGACACGCCTCTAACTGCAGAAAGCAGGACAGCAATAAATGAAAAAAGATCGTACTTATGAGATATTAACTGGTATTTTGGCAGGATTATTTGCTGTTGTTATAGGAATGGCAATTATCAATGTTGCAAATATCGCGCCCTTTTTTTCTCTTCTTCTTGGCTGCTTTCTTTCATTGCCAATTTTTATTGTTGCGTTCGGTCAAGGAACATTAGCCAGTCTCATCGCCCTCATAAGTGCCACTGTTGTTCTTATCATAACCACTAATACCTATATTGCTCTTGGCTTTATGTTCTTTTTTTTCCTTCCTGCTGTCTATGCTTCTTGGCTTCTTGGGCTTGCACGACCAGCGCAAAAAGAAAACGAACTGATATGGTACCCATTATCATCGGTTATTTTTCATTTAACTAATTTTATCGCTCTTATAGCAACTTTCATTGGACTCTATGTTCAAACCCGTCCTTCCACACCCATCATTGCAAAAAAAATCAGCGAAAACATAGCACAAACTCTGCAACAATCACAGTCAATAAAAGAAGCCGATATACGCGCTTTTAGTGAGCTTTTAATGACGCATACAGCAACTTTCACTGCTATTTCTTTGACTATTTATAGTTTGGTTTTTCTCATTGGTAACCTTTACTTTTCCATGATAGCAGCACAACATATGAAATGGCTGAAAAGACCCCGTGATGATTGGAGCCAAACTCTCCGCCTTCCAATTTCTGGAATTATTATTTTTATTATTGTTTGCATAGCATCGATGGTTGAGCTGAGCGCTTCTCTTAACTTGAGTACCCGTGTCTTTAGTACTGCATACACTGTCATCATATTAATTAGTGGTCTAGCATATCTTCACAATATTACAAAAGGGATAAACGGGCGGATTATTATACTTTCTCTTGTTTATATTGCTATTTTAACAATCGTTTTTACTCCACCTATTGTTTTTATGATGCTTTTGATGGGAATTTGGGCTGCTATTCAATATAACTTTCAATCACACAAAAAACTTCACTAAATTTATTTGTTCGAAAGGAAAAACTATGGATATTATTCTGCTTGAGCGCATTCCTCGTCTTGGTCAGATGGGTGATATTGTCTCAGTTAAAAATGGTTATGCACGTAATTTTCTCTTGCCTCAAGGTAAAGCTTTACGTGCAAATGAAGCTAATAAAAAACATTTTGAGATACAACGTGCACAACTTGAAGCACGTAATCTTGAACGCAAAAGCGAAGCACAAAAAATTGCTGAAAAACTTGATGGTCAATCATTCATTGTTGTTCGTTCTGCTGGTGAAACGGGACAACTTTATGGTTCTGTGTCAACACGTGATATTGCTGAAATCATAACAGATGAAGGCTTTTCTATTGGGAGAAATCAAATCGAACTTAACCATCCAATAAAAATGATCGGTCTTCACACTATCACTCTTAGCTTACATCCAGAGGTTCAAATTTCTGTGATTATTAACGTTGCGCGTTCTAGCAGTGAAGCACAACGCCAAGCAGAAGGTGAAACTTTTACTTCCGCTAGAGAAATATATAATATTCAAGAAGAATTATTAGAAGAAAGTCAGGAAGAATTATTGGCAGAAGAAATTAATGACAACGATATAAACAGTTCTCATCAAGAAGCTTAATTGCTATTTTTCTTTCTGTTTTATATTTTTTATTCTATTTTAAATATTGCTCATAAAATACTCACACTTTAAAAGTGAGTATTTTATGGCTATCGTACATAAAGAACCTAATTTTTATGAAAGAATTAGAAATATATTATTTAAAGGCATTACATGCCGATAATGATAATATCACTAAGAAGAAATATCTTTTGTTTTCCAGCATATAAAGCAAAAATAATTTAAAGTTCTACCCTTAAGGTTAAGATTTGTATGAGCAATAAGTTGATTATATCCTCACATGATCTGAAATAATTCTACTTACACAGATATTGGAATTTTAAGGTTAAGTAACTTCAAAATACTTAAATTTAGAGTGTTAAAACCGTTACTTAAAGGATCATATATTATAAATTAAAACATAAGAAATAGATATCACTCATGCACTCATGATAAATGAGATACTCAAAGGGTGTTTTAAAAATTATATGATTTTAACTTAAAATGAAGATTTGTAGCTCTATTCTTTTTAATATACGGCTTTCAATTTATCGCCTAAAATAGCTAGACTTGAAATTTTAGTGGAAAAATATTATGGAAGAAACTAACATTGTTAATGTCAGCTCCTCAAAAAAAGAAGATTCTCCTTCTTTTCGGCAACTTCCGTATAATATTGAAGCTGAACAAGCATTGCTTGGTGCCATCTTTATCAATAATGATTCTCTTGATCGCGTTTCAGATTTTCTAAAACCAGAACATTTTTTTGAACCATTGCATCAAAAAATTTATCATGTTTTATCTCACCTCATTAAAACAGGAAAACGTGTAGATCCTGTTACAATCAAGCCCCATATCCAAATGGAAGAAAAAATTGGAGATATTACTGTATACCAATATGTTGTTCGCTTAGCCACAGAGGCAGTCACTATTATTAACGCTGAAGATTATGGACGCGTCATTTATGATCTTTTTATCCGCAGGTCTTTGATTAACCTTGGGACTCAAGTTGTCAATACAGCCTTTGATGCTCCTGTAGAGCTTACGCCTGCCCAACAAATTGAAACTGTTGAAAATCAGTTATTTGAGCTAGCAGAAAAAGGAAAATATGGAGGTGGATTTGAAAATTTTAATGAGGCTATCAAAAAAGCTATCGATATGGCAAGTGCTGCGAAAAAACGCTCTTCACAATTATCAGGGATAGCCACCCATATTAAAACACTTGATGAAAAAATGGGAGGATTACAAGCATCTGACTTAATTATCCTTGCGGGCCGCCCTGGTATGGGCAAAACCTCACTGGCTACCAATATTGCCTTTAATATTGCTAATGCTTATAATCATAATGCCAATATCCAAGAAAATGAAGGTGGCGTTGTGGGATTCTTCTCACTTGAGATGTCATCCGAACAGCTTGCAACCCGTATTATTTCTGAACAAACAGAAGTCTCTTCTTCTGATATTCGGCGTGGTAATATTTCAGATGAACAATTTTCAAAAATTATTCGTGCGGTGAACCAACTACAAAAGGCACCACTTTATATTGATCAAACTGGGGGAATATCAATTACGCAATTAGCTGCTCGTGCGCGGCGTCTCAAGCGGCAACATGGTTTAGATATCTTGTTTATTGACTATATCCAACTCATGACAAGCAGTTCAAAGCGTTCATCAGAAAATCGTGTTCAAGAGATCACAGAAATTACCACAGGATTAAAAGCATTAGCAAAAGAATTGAATATTCCTATTATCGCTCTCTCTCAACTTTCTCGTCAAGTAGAAAATAGAACAGATAAACGTCCACAACTCTCTGATTTACGTGAATCTGGTTCAATTGAGCAAGATGCAGACATCGTTCTGTTTGTCTATCGCGAAGAATATTATCTCAAAAATGAAGAACCAAAACTAGGCACTTTGGAACATCAAAAATGGCAAGATGAAATGGATAAAATTATGGGAAAAGCTGATGTTATTGTTGCGAAACAACGTCATGGACCAACAGGAATCGTATCTCTTGCCTTTCAATCTGACTTCACACGCTTTAGTGATTTGGCTGATAGCAATTATCTTCCAGAGCAAATTGGCTAAACCACCATGGCACGCAACCGTATCCAATTTATCTGTCAAAATTGCGGAACCATCCATTCTCGTTGGGCAGGGAAATGTAGCGCCTGTGAAGAATGGAATTCTCTTGTTGAAGAAAATATAAATGGCGGCATAGGAAGTGGTCCTAAACAGAACGCTCGTAAAGGACGCATTGTCACACTCACATCTCTTTCTGGAAATATCGAAGATGCTCCACGTATTCATTCTGGTATTGCTGAACTTGATCGTGTTACCGGTGGGGGCTTTGTCCGTGGATCGGCACTCCTTGTTGGTGGTGATCCGGGTATTGGTAAATCAACATTGCTGACACAAACAGCCGCTGCTTTATCACGTAAAGGATATAATGTCATCTATGTTTCAGGTGAAGAGGCTATTGCGCAAATTTGTCTGCGCGCGCAAAGGCTTGAAGCTAATAATACAGAGGTAAAACTTGCTGCTGAAACCAATGTTGAAGATATTCTGGCAACCTTAAGCGAACATAAAAACCTTGATATGGTGATTATCGATTCGATTCAAACCCTATGGTCAGATACAGCAGATTCAGCACCTGGCACTGTCACACAAGTACGTATCGGTGCTCAAGCAATGATCCGCTTTGCCAAGAAAACAGGAGCCGCCGTTGTTCTTGTTGGGCATGTTACAAAAGATGGACAAATTGCTGGTCCTCGGGTCGTTGAACATATGGTTGATGGCGTTCTCTATTTTGAGGGTGAAGGAGGACATCATTATCGCATTCTTAGAACTGTAAAAAATCGCTTCGGACCAACAGATGAAATTGGTGTCTTTGAAATGTCTGATAAAGGATTACGCGAAGTGATAAATCCATCCGAATTATTTTTAGGGGAACGTAATGAAAAAGCACCAGGCGCTGCTGTTTTTGCAGGAATGGAAGGAACACGCCCAATACTCGTAGAAATTCAAGCGCTTGTTGCTCCTTCTTCCCTTGGAACACCACGACGTGCTGTTGTTGGATGGGATGGAAATCGTCTTTCAATGATTCTTGCCGTTTTAGAAGCTCATTGTGGTATTCGTTTTGGGCAGCATGATGTCTATCTAAATGTGGCTGGTGGATATCGTATATCAGAACCCGCTGCTGATTTAGCTGTAGCCGCTGCTTTGGTATCCTCTCTTGCCAATATCCCTTTGCCAACGGATTATGTCTATTTTGGTGAAGTCAGTCTTTCAGGAGCTACCCGCGCTGTTGCACATTCAGCACAGCGCATCAATGAAGCAAAAAAACTCGGCTTTCAAGGAGCCTTTCACCCCACAACAACAACCGAAATGATGAAGTCGCTCAACTTTCAACAAAAAACTTTCTCCGACCTTCCCGAACTCGTTGCTACTCTTACCGTAAGTAAAAAATGATCTTCATCATAGATTATGATAATATAGAAAAAACTCTATAAAATACAAAAGATCCTTGCTATAAGAATAAAAAATGGCAAACAAAAATATATTTGATACAGACTTAAAAGAGCACAACTTTATTTATAAGGAACAAACAAATGATCATAACAATCCTTGATGGAATTGTCGTAATAATCATCCTGTTGTCCGCTTTTCTTGCTATGCTTCGAGGATTTTCACGTGAAGTGTTATCGTTGATTTCTTGGGCAGTTGCAGCTGTTACGACATTGTTTTTATTCAAACCTGTCTTACCTTTCTTTGAACAATATCTCTCTAATAAAATGATTGCATTGATCACAACATTGGTCACAATTTTTATTATTGTTCTCATTATTACTTCAATTATTACAATGAAGATCTCTGATTTTATTATTGATAGTCGAATTGGTATCCTTGACCGTGCTATTGGTTTTATTTTTGGAGCACTTCGTGGTTTACTTATCATGGTCATCGGTATGCTGCTGATTAATGCACTGATTAAACCCGAGCTTCAAGCGAATTGGTTAAAAAATGCAAAAACAAGGCCTATTTTAGATTCATTGGGACAAAAAGTTTGGGAAATACTCCCAAAAGATATTGGATCTGTTCTCGAAAAGGCGGAAAATTTGTTTAAAGACAGCAATAAACATACGTATGAGCAACACTCTCATGAAAAGATAATTTTAAAAAATAGAGAATAGTTTTTCATGAGGAAAGAGAACTAAATGATGTAAAATGTGATATTAATGATTCCTCCATATCACAACTGAAAGAATATGATGATAAAAAGCGATGTTTTCTGTCAAGAATTTTCATTAGATGATGATACCCTTCATGAAGAATGTGGAGTTTTTGGTATTCTTGGGCATGAAGATGCCGCAACATTAACAGCTCTTGGACTCCACGCACTTCAGCATCGTGGGCAAGAAGCAGCTGGGATTGTTTCTTACCATAATAAAGTATTTCATCAAGAAAAGCATTTAGGTCTTGTTGGCGATCACTATACAAACCCTGCAACACTTGCACGCTTACCAGGAAATCGTGCTATCGGACATACCCGTTATTCAACAACTGGAGAAGTGGCATTACGCAATGTTCAACCCCTTTTTGCTGAATTGAAAGTTGGAGGTATTGCTATTGCGCATAATGGTAATCTTACCAATGGTCTCACATTACGCCGTGAACTCATCGCTTCTGGAGCTATCTGTCAATCAACATCAGATTCAGAAGTTTTTCTTCATCTTATTGCCCGCTCACGTTATGAAGCGTCCTCTGATCGTTTTGTTGATGCAATTCGGCAAGTAGAAGGTGGGTATGCTATGTTAGCGCTCACACGTACAAAGCTTATTGCGGCACGCGATCCAACAGGAATTAGACCTCTCGTGATGGGGGAACTTGATGGTAAGCCTATTTTTTGTTCTGAAACTTGTGCTCTTGATATTATTGGAGCAAAATATGTCCGTGATGTTAAAAATGGAGAGATCATCATATGTGAAATACAAAAAAATGGGGAAATTACTAAAAAAATTATAAAACCAAAAAATGAAAAACCAGAAAAACTTTGCTTGTTTGAATATGTTTATTTTGCCCGTCCGGACTCAATCGTTGGAGGGCGTAGTGTCTATGCAACACGTAAAAATATGGGAATCCGTTTAGCACAGGAAGCCCCTTGTGAGGGTGATGTTGTGGTTCCGGTTCCTGATGGAGGAACACCTGCCGCAATTGGCTATGCACAAGAAATTGGAATTCCCTTCGAGCTTGGTATTATTCGTAATCACTATGTTGGCCGCACTTTTATCGAACCAACACAACAAATTCGCGCTTTTGGCGTCAAGTTAAAACATTCGGCAAACCGTCCTGTGATTGAAGGAAAACGTGTTATTCTGGTTGATGACTCTATTGTACGTGGAACAACATCCCTTAAAATTGTACGAATGCTTCGCGATGCAGGAGCAAAAGAAGTTCATATGCGCATTGCTAGCCCTATGATTTTTTATCCTGACTTTTATGGTATTGATACACCTAAAATTGAAAGCCTTTTAGCAAATCAATATCCAGATTTAAAATCTATGTGTGATTTTATTGGAGCGGATTCATTAGAATTTCTTTCAACGGATGGATTATATCTTGCTGTAGCAGGGGAAAAACGGAATAACGCCGACCCACAATTTACTGACCATTATTTTACTGGATATTATCCTACGCATCTAGTTGATCAAGAAAATCTCTCCAAAATTTATCAATCATCTGTTCTTAAAACAAGAGATTAATAATGGGAAAACACGACTTTAGTCTCCATGGGCGTGTTGCACTTGTTACAGGTGCATCAAGAGGGATTGGCTACTATTTAGCACTCGAGCTCGCGGCACATGGTGCTGATATTATTGCCCTTGCACGAACAGTCAGTGGACTTACTGAATTGGACAATCAAATCCGAGAAAAAGGGGCTCATGCAACCCTTGTTCCACTTGACTTGCATCATATGGAAAACATCGATACCCTTGCTATCTCAATTGCTAAACGCTGGAAAAAACTTGATATTATCGTTGCAAACGCAGGAATCCTTGGAACACTTTCACCAATAGCACATATAGAAAACACGGTATTTGAAGATGTTTTTCAAATAAATCTTTTCAGCCAATGGCGCTTAATGAAAGCCGTTGAGCCTTTATTACGTGAATCTGATGCTGGACGAGCCATCCTATTATCCTCAAGCGTTGCACACGTTGCACGTCCTTTCTGGGGAGCTTATGCCGCCTCTAAAGCGGCTTTAGAGATGATTGCCCGCTGTTGGGCAGAAGAACTCAAACAAACCCCTATTAAGATTAATTGTGTCAACCCTGGTGCTACACGCACTGCCATGCGCGCTGAAGCTATGCCCGGTGAAGATCCACAAACTCTGCCTTCACCACAAGAGGTTGCAAAAAAAATAGTCCATTTGTTATCACCTGATTTACAGGAAACTGGAAAACTCTTTAATGTCCATAAAAATCGGTTTGTAGATTATCATGTACCTGATTAATCATCATCTGAGAAGTAAATCATTTGACTCTCTTTTTTCTGTGCTTTTCGACAGAATAATGAAGCACTTTATAATTCTTGGATAGCTTTGGCATCTGTCTTTTTCTCTTCTAGAGCAGCACGTTTATTATAAGCGATAAAACTACAAGGGAGAAAAATCATATAGCTAACAGCTGTAATCAATAAAGTTTTCCATGTATAAGTTGCAAGAAAACCGACATAAATAACAATGATCAACATGCACGGTATAACGATATCGCGCCTTAAATTTTGATCAATTGTTTTTGCATTCCATACTGGTAAGCGACTGATCAAAAGAAAAGCAATAATTACAGTATAAAGACTAAAAAATAATGCCCACCCCCAACTGGGGACCAAACCAAGAGCGCCTAAATAGGTCGGCAATAAAAGTAATAATGCTCCTGCTGGTGCTGGAACACCAACAAAATAACTTTTCTGCCACTTAGGTATATTGGGGTTATCCAACATCACATTAAAACGTGCTAATCGCAAACAACAAGCAACACAATAAACAAGGGAAGCAACCCAACCAATATGATTCGCTTGATTCAAAATAAAGGAATAAACAATGAGCGCAGGGGTAACACCAAAATTTACAACATCAGCAAGAGAATCCATCTGTGCCCCAAAAGATGAACTACCATCTATTAAACGGGCAATGCGACCATCAGCACCATCTAAAACTGCGGCCAAAAGCACCATTAAAATAGCAGCTTCATAGCGATGTTCAAAAGCCAAACGAATACTGCTCATCCCTGCACAAATTGCTAAAATAGTAATGATATTGGGAATGACATACCGCATTGATGTAGGTGAACGTCGCCGATTTGCACCTTCATCATGCTGCCCCTCAGGATTGAATGAAGAAAATGGCGAAAAATTTTTCATTGTGAGTCCTAATCGTATCTGAAGTCCGTTGTGGCACTCTTATCATCAAAAGAACCCAAAACTGTTTCTCCAGCAATTGCTGTCTGTCCAACTGCAACACGCAATTTCATTTCAGTTGGTATATAAATATCAAGGCGAGAACCAAAACGAATCAATCCAAATCGCTCACCAGTCATAACGGCATCATTTTCTTTTGACCAGCAAACAATCCGGCGTGCAACCATTCCCGCTATTTGTACGATACCGATTTTACCATGTTTGCTATCAATTACCACCCCATTACGCTCATTAAACTGACTAGCTTTATCAAAGTCAGCATTAGTAAATCGACCTGGATGATAAATGATAGACTCTACTGTACCACTGATAGGAATACGATTAATATGGCATGAAAAAACATCCATAAAAATGGAAATACGGATCATTTCATCTTTCCCTAATCCTAATTCTTCAGGTGGAACACATGATTCCACAAAGGAAATACGCCCATCTGCAGGCGACATAACCCAATTTGAATTCAAAGGGATCACACGATCTGGATCACGGAAAAAGTATACACACCACACCGTGAGAACGAGACCAAACCAAAACAACGGACTCCATATCCAACCAAGAATGAGCGAAATAACAAAAAACGCTACAATAAAAGGATAGCCTTCTTTATGAACCGATACAAAGCTATTATGGAAAGATTGCAGAATACTCATATAATTTCCTATTCATCGTAAACTTAAACAAGCAACAAATCTTTTTGTTCCTCTTGTGTCTTTTTATGTATTTAATCAATCACTCCATATAAAGATATAGATTACATTTTGCTCTATTTATTTTTTACGATTAACAACACTCATCTCATCTTCTTCACGCATTTTACGTAACTTTTCTTCAGCTTTCGTTGCTTCAAGCTGCTTATTCCACATTGAAGCATATAAACCTTTCTTGCGTAAAAGCTCTGTATGCGTCCCATTTTCAATAATACGACCACTTTTAAGAACTAAAATTTCATCAGCATTGATAACAGTAGAAAGACGGTGAGCAATAATCAATGTTGTCCGTCCACGGCTTACAATATCCAATGCTTGTTGAATTTCCTGTTCCGTCGCCGTATCAAGAGCCGCCGTTGCTTCATCTAGAATAAGAAGTGGGGGAGCTTTTAAAAGTGTCCGTGCAATAGCCACGCGTTGTTTTTCACCACCTGATAATTTGAGACCTCGCTCTCCTACCATAGACTGAAAACCTTCCGGTAAAATTTCAATAAATTTTGATATTTGTGCCATTTCAGCAGCTTTGCGCATCTCTTCATCTGTAGCACTTGGACGCCCATAGCAAATATTATAGGCAATTGTATCATTAAATAACACCGTATCTTGTGGGACCATGCCAATCGCTTCACGCAAACTCTTTTGTGTTACGTCACGAATATCCTGCCCGTCAATTGTGATAGAGCCCGCATCAACATCATAAAACCGAAAAAGCAACCGAGAAATAGTGGATTTACCGGCACCCGATGGACCGACAATGGCAACTGTTTTTCCTCCAGGAACTTCAAAATCAATATCTTTGAGAATCTGACGTCTCGAATCGTAGGAAAACTTTACCTGATGAAAACAAATGGTCCCATCGCTTATCTCTAACGGTTTAGCATCCGATTTATCAACGATCTCCTTCTGAACATCTAAAAGATCAAACATTGCTTCAATATCCGTTAAACCTTGTCGAATATCACGATACATTGAACCAATAAAATTTAGTGGAATGGAAAGTTGCATTAAAAGCGCATTAATAAAAACAAAATCTCCTAAAGTTTGTGTCTTATAAAAAACTTCATAAGCTGACATCAGCATCATGATCGTCATTCCAATACCAAAGATAAGAGTCTGACCAAAATTAAGCCAGCTTAACGATGTCCAAATCTTCGTTGCGGCTTTTTCATAACCTACCATAGAAGCATCAAATCGATCGGCTTCTAGAGTTTCATTACCAAAATATTTGACCGTTTCAAAATTCAAAAGAGAATCAACAGCGCGAGTATTCGCCTCAGTATCCGCTGTATTCATTTTTTGTCGAATGCGAATACGCCAATCACTCGCCTTAATGGTAAATAAGATATATAATCCAACCGTTGCAACAACGATGAGAAGATAATGCCACCCATAACTTATGTAAAATACCAGTGCCGTTAATATAAATTCTAAAACTGTCGGTACTGTACTAAGAATTGAAAATCTTACAATCGCTTCAATTCCTTTTGTTCCACGCTCAATCACACGAGAAAGCCCACCTGTTCGGCGTTCCAAATGAAATCGCAAGGATAACTCATGCATATGTACAAAGGTTTTATAGGCTAATTGACGAACAGCGTATTGACCAACAGTGGCAAACAGGGAGTCGCGTAATTGATTTAATCCAGCCTGCATAATACGCGCGACATTGTATGCCAAAACGAGCATGATGGGAATAATCCAACTGGATGGGAACCATTCAGGTAGCTGAAAGCTTGAATCAAGCACATTCGTAGAATATTTAAATAAATACGGTACAGATATGAGAACGAGCTTAGCCAAAACAAGATAAAATATTGCCCATAGCACACGCATTTTTAGATCACGCCGACCTACCGGCCACATATAGGGCCATAAATTGTAAAGTGTGTGCAGAGTCTTCCCTGTATCTGATGATACAGTTTTTGTCATTTCATTGCGTTTCATAAAGTCCTTACTTCTCTATCATCCGCACAAACAGGCAAAATACCCTCTGTGGTTATTTATAGATTTATCTCTTTATTATACTTCCAATAAGCTATACCTA
Source organism: Bartonella sp. TT29SHDZB (assembly GCF_042193395.1). Taxonomy (NCBI): domain Bacteria; kingdom Pseudomonadati; phylum Pseudomonadota; class Alphaproteobacteria; order Hyphomicrobiales; family Bartonellaceae; genus Bartonella; species Bartonella sp. TT29SHDZB. Next base: position 178,357 of record NZ_JBHILQ010000002.1, on the reverse strand, counting down.
CCCGTTTTTTGAAGTTAGACTGTTTTTGAAAAAGGAACAAGAAATAATCCACTATACAATTTATTATTTTGATCTGTATTTTCATACCATTCTGCTGCGAATAAACTTTCAACTTTTACATGTTTTTTTTTCAATTCGGCCTGAAGCCACTTTTTTGTTTTACCAATCTCTTTAAGTCCATCATCAATAACTTCACCATTTTCTATTAAAATCGTCGATTTCTTTCCCTCTTCCTTTTTAATGACAGTGCAATCACCATTGGTTTCCAAACGAACAAAAGCTGCTTCATGTAAGTGACACCCTTTAAGACGTAACATCGTAATGAGATCATTAATATTGATCCCTAAGTTCTTAATCTTATCCATTTGGAAAACCCCATCTAAAACTAATGTGACATTCCGCCCTGCAATAAGACGACGAAAAAAAACTGAATAACGTGCAATAAAATTAAAAGATGTAATCAAGGTTTGCCAGATGAGTAAAACAAGCAATAATTGAATGCTACTAATATTCTGATTATAAATAACGCCTCCAATAATACCTCCCATGACAAAATTACTGACCAAATCAACTGGTGTCATTTGACTAAGACTCCCCCGCCCCGTCGTTCTTAAAATAAATAAGAAGGCAACAAGACCTACAGCCAGCTTAAGCGCGATATATCCATAATGATATAAAAATTCCATCATATTCTCCTTTTTTATGGAGCTGCTGGAATAGAGACATTAATGTCGCTTTATTTCCCACATGGTTATGCGCTCACCACTCTGCGGATCCTTACTATCTTTTAAAAGAACCCCCTCAGCTGCAAGCTCATCACGAATTATATCCGCAGCTTCCCACTCTTTATTATGGATAAGCCGTAGCCTTTCGGCAATACGCTGATCAATAAATTTTGTATCAAGGAAAGTTTTTCTCATAAATAGCGGGCAGTCTATTTCTTTAATCCATTCTTGTCGTAACAGTCCTAATAAATTCATCCCATTCACAAGAGCCAAAGCATTTCCTTCTTTATAAAATTTTCGCAAAAGAGTCAGTGCTCTTGGAGTATTAAGATCATCACTAAGTGCATCTATTAAAGTATCATCAATTGCTTCATTGTTTTTCATCTCACTCTTTTTGCTGCGAAGCCATTCATACCAACGATATAGTTCGCTGCTCGATTGTATTAAACGCTGTGCTGTCCAATTTAATGGTTCACGATAATGCGTTTGCAACATCGAAAAACGCGCAGACAAACCAGCCCAATTTTGCTTCATTTCATCGGTTAAAATACCATTAAATTCCAAAAAATTATTCTCTAAAACAGAACGAATGGTTATGAAATTGCCAAAGCTTTTCGACATCTTTTTGCCTTCAACTTGTAAAAAACCATTATGCATCCAAAAATTAGCCATTCGCTCTGTCCCCAAAGCTGAACAACTTTGTGCAATCTCATTTTCATGATGAGGAAAAATTAAATCAATTCCACCACCATGGATATCAAAAACATTGGCGGTCGGATCATCACAGGTTAAACCACCGCCATAGGGCGCTAATAACTTTGCCATTGACATTGCAGAACATTCAATATGCCAACCTGGACGACCTAAAACAGGAATTCCGGCAGGCGATTCCCAACCTGGTTCTCCTTCCACAGAAGGCTTCCATAAAACAAAATCCATCTCTTCCCTTTTATAAGCAGCAACATCGATACGCGCCCCCGCCCTCATTTCATCTAAAGAACGATTTGCAAATGCCCCATAATGGGGAGGATTTTTTATGCTACTTACAGAAAATAATATATGATTTTCGGCTTTATAAGCGTGCCCCTTTTCAAGCAATCTTTCAATTAAAGAGCGCATTTCCTCTAAATGCTCGGTTGCGCGCGGCTGGCTGGTTGGCAAAAGACAACCAAGTGCTATTGTATCTTGCTGAAACTGAGAATATGTACGTTCTGTTAATTGACGAATAGCATCATTCAATGACAAGTTTGGATATTCGCAAGCTGCTCGTGCATTAATTTTATCATCAACATCTGTAATATTACGTGCATATAGAACATGCTCATTACCATAAACATGACGCAATAAACGAAATAAAATATCAAAAACAATGACAGGGCGTGCATTTCCTATATGCGCATAATCATAAACTGTCGGACCACAAACATAAAGACGTACTCTTGTCGCATCTATTGGTGTAAAATTTTCTTTTTTACGTGTCAGCGTATTATAAAATCGCAACTCTTTCATTTATTGACTCCATGGACGATATTATGCACCGATCCTTTTAGATGTATCTTATCTCAAATTATTGTATTACGCTGTTTAGCGCTAAAAACTTTTATCTTATAGTAAATTCTTCTTACCATTTTCCCATTGTATTCACGGCTGTATCCATCATTTATCATAAAAATAATCTATTTTATTTGATTGGACAAAAGCGTTCTATCACTAGAAATGCTTTCCCTCCTTAAAGAAAACGAGCTTAGAAAAAATTCTATAGGTAATACAATATAAATCTATGTGAAAAATAGATAGTTTACAGAAAGAAAATCTTAAATTTTAAACTACACAAAGCTTCGTCAGTATTTTCAATATTCTACAATGGGTTCCTTACTGCCTCTTACGCCCTATATTTTATAATCAATAATTGAGAATAATGTAGCAATTAACTCTATTTTTACAGCGTTCTCATGACAAAATTATTTTATCTTTACAGAGTTTTATTCAAAGAAAGCAATAAAAATAATGCAATATAGATTGATGAACATCATTATTTTAATATTTATTGTCATTTCAATGCCAACCTTTGCACAACAATCTCCACCTTATGAAAAAAAATTACTCCGACTAGCAGAAATTTTGGGATCATTGCATTCTCTCCAAAATCTTTGCGAGCCTCCAACAAACCAATGGTATGACTATATGAAAGCACTGATTGAAGCAGAACACCCCATTCCACAAAGACGTGCTTATTTTTATGAAGCGTTTAATGAAGCGTATCGTGCTTTCTCAGAAAATTATCATCATTGTACACAAGCAGCCATTGAAGCCAATCAAAGATACATTGAGGAAGGAAGAATTTTATCTGAAAACCTCCTCATACATTATAAATAATTAATCTATACAAAAAGTATCTCTCTCAATTTTAGCGGTATCAATGATACTCCTTTCACAAATGCGGGGAGCAATAAACCAGCTCTGAAAATAGAGAGACGTTTAAAGAATAATGTCTCGATACGCTTTTATTCTTATAGCGTCTTTTCCTCATACAAAATCGTTCTTTGGCTTTTCCCCCTCCGCAAAGCTGATTTGCAAATCGTTTGGGTTCTTGTTGAACGGATTCTTCTTGGCTCCTCACTCATTTGATCTACTTAACTAAAGGCTCGACGGACAAGCTTGAAAATATTCACCACGCACTTAAAAAAACAATTATGTACCAAGGAAGCTAACATGCCCTATATCCCCACTCTAAAAAACGATGTTTTATGGCATAAGAGAATAAAACCTATAAAGCTTAATCTGTTTACACCAAAGTTTCTATAAATTTAACAGGCTCTCCTTGTGAAGGGGTGACAATTTCACCTTCCCACATCACGCGCATACCACGGATAATCGTTCCAACAGGCCAACCTTTAACTTTTTGACCATCATAAGGTGTCCAACCGGCACGCGAACCAATTAAGCCATTCGTAATAATTTCTTCCCGTTTAAGATCAACAATGGTTAAATCAGCATCGTATCCAACAGCAAGGCGTCCTTTACAGCTTATACCAAAAATACGGCTAGGTCCATGTGACGTGAGATCAACAAAACGCTCAAGGGATATTTTTCCTGCATTCACATGTGTCAACATAATTGCTGCTGTCGTTTGCACACCTGTCATTCCTGAAGGTGAAGAGGGATACGGTTGAAGCTTTTCTTCCAAAGTATGAGGCGCATGATCTGAGCCTAAAACATCAATAACTCCCTGCTGCACACCGTACCAAAGAGCTTCACGGTGGCGCAATTCACGAATAGGCGGATTCATCTGAATTAATGTACCAAACTTCTTATAATCATCAGCTGTGAGCGTCAAATGATGGTGTGTCACTTCAATTGTTGCGACATCTTTATGTTTTTTTAGAAAATCAATTTCTTCTTCTGTCGAAAGATGTAAAACATGAATCCGTGCCTTCGTCTCATGCGCAATTTTTACCAAACGCTGCGTACATTTTAATGCCGCAACTTCATCACGCCAAATCGGATGTGATGATGCATCCCCTTCAATACGCAGTATTTTACGCTCTTTGAGCCTTGCCTCATCTTCAGAATGAAAAGCTGCACGACGGCGTGTATTTTCCAAAATAAGACGTACACTTTCATCATCATCGACCAAAAGATCACCGGTAGAGGACCCCATAAAGACTTTAATTCCAGCCGCACCAGGAAGTCTTTCTAGCTCAGATAATTCATGAGCATTTTCACGTGTTCCTCCAACCCAAAATGCAAAATCACAATGCATTCGATGAAATGCGCGTTTAACCTTATCGCTTAATGTAGCTTCTGATGTTGTCAATGGATTGGTATTAGGCATTTCAAAAACTGCTGTAACCCCCCCTAACACAGCAGAATACGAGCCACTTTCCAAATCCTCCTTATATGCATTGCCTGGCTCGCGAAAATGCACTTGACTATCAATAATTCCCGGCAAAATATGAAGCCCGGTACAATCAATCACCTCACTAGCCGATGCGCATGTAAGGTCGCCTATTTCAGCAATACGTCCATTTGTAACACCAATATCACGTTTGCTTTTTCCATCATGATTCACAAGTGTTGCACCTTTAAAAATTGTATCAAATGTTTTAAACATAGCCACGCTCCTTACATATTCCTCACTTATCGATTATGTAACTTTGAGCAGAAAGGCAAGAACCATGATTGAAAAACAAAATGCCATTTGCTTAAAAAACCGCGGAATTATTCAAATTACAGGCGAAGAAGCAACAGATTTTCTGCAATCCCTGATAACGACAGATGTAAAAAAAATCAGCCCACAAGAAATTTTCCCTGGAGCCCTCTTATCGCCACAAGGAAAAGTTCTTGCTGATTTTCTTATCGGCAAAAAAGAAGATGGTTATCTGATTGATATTATGATGCCTTTAGCTGATATGCTCCACAAGCGCCTGTTGCTCTATAAGCTGCGTAAAAAAATAGAAATTACACAACCATTACAAGAGCTTGTTACAGTTTCTTGGAAGAATGAATCAGATACTTTAAATTTTGATTCAAGTTTTGTTGATAAACGCTTCCCAGAAAAAGAAAAAATAATACGAATCTATGGTAAAATGTCTTTTTTGGCTTCAGAATATCATAACATATGGAATCAATTGCGTATCCGTTATGCAATTGCAGAAAGTGGTCAAGATTATGAAGTCGGCAAAGTCTTTCCTCATGATATTAATTACGATCAAATCAATGGACTTGCATTCAACAAGGGGTGTTATATTGGACAAGAAGTTGTTTCACGTATGCACCACCGCCGGGCAGCACGTCGCCGTATTTTGATTGTAAAAGGTCAGTGTAAATTAACTCCTCAATCTAGCATTGTAGCAGGAACAAAAGTGCTTGGATACTTGGGAACATGTGTAGAAAATGAGGCTCTTGCTTTAATGCGTATTGACCACGTTAAAGATGCTATGGATCATAACATCCCCTTTACTGTAAAAAACATTCCTATCACTATAAGTATTGCTGAAAATATGAATTTTACCTTTCCTGAAAATACCATAGAAAACGCTCATGGCTAAAGCTGAATTATTAAAAAGTGGAGAAGCACGCGCTTGGCAGAGAATGCTTTCTGGACGGCGACTTGATCTTCTTAATCCTTCTCCTTTTGATGTTGAAATTGAAGATATTGCCCATGGACTTGCCCGCATGGCACGTTGGAACGGTCAAACACGTGGAGAACACACTTATTCTGTTGCACAACATTCAATTGTGGTTGAACAAATATTTCAAAAACTTTTCCCGCAATCACAGTGCAACGAATGTCTTTATGCTCTTCTTCATGATGCACCGGAATATGTCATCGGCGATATGATTTCACCCTTTAAAGCTGTCATAGGAAAACAATATGAGCACACTGAAAAACGCATCCAAGATGCTATCCACATGCGTTTTTCTCTTCCTGTTGATCTTTCTCAAAAACTTTTAAAAAAAATCAAACAAGCCGACCGTATTGCTGCCTATTATGAAGCGATTACGCTTGCTGGATTTAATACAGAAGAAGCCCTTCGCTATTTTGGCTCTCCCAATAATATTCTACCCGATGATCTTAATTTATCCCCCTATTCCACACAACACATTGAAAGCGCATTTTTAACGCGCTTTAATGACTTGGATACCCAAAGATCATATTAAGATTCCTCGCATTATCTATTTCTTGTCATTACAATTGAATATAGAGCGGCTTTTCTCCATTCATGGCTCAAATATATTTATACAAAAATAAAGCCAGCGCCTTTTTTATTATTATTCTATGAAATTTGCACTTCTACAATTACTATTCTTACAACCTGTAACTTACAAAAATATTATCGATCCCAAAGATTTACTACAACATACTCTCAGCGGCAACCTCAAAAAATATGTATTTATGCGCTCATAACGTATAAAAGTAATGAAAAAAACAGCATTCAAATTACATACAAAAATATATGAAATCATGCACGTTTATTATCAAAACAACTCATATTTTCTTTTCAAATTTTTCATCTTAAACTGAAATTTATTTTAGTTTATAAACCTCATTATCTGCTGGGAAAGCACGAGATGTAACATCCTCTGCATAATTCTTGATTGCAGTTTCCATGGCTTGTTCAAGGTCTCCATAACGGCGTACAAATTTTGGTACATGGGCACCATAACCTAACATATCTTCCATAACCAATACTTGCCCATCACATTGATTGGACGCCCCTATACCGATCGTAGGGATAGAAAGCTTATCTGTCAGTTTCACCGCTAAAGGTTCAACCATTGCTTCTAAAACAACAGCAAAAGCACCTGCCTCTTCAATCGCTGCTCCATCTGCTTCAATTCTTTGCCAATCACTCTCCTTGCGTCCTTGTGTTTTGAAACCACCAAAACGATTCATTGCTTGGGGTGTGAGACCGATATGCCCCATCACTGGAATGCCACGTTTACACAAAAAATCTATTGTTTGGGCTATATAAACGCCCCCTTCAAGCTTAACTGCACCACACCCCGTTTGTGCAAGAATGCGCGATGCATTTAAAAAAGCTTGCTCTGGACTTTCCTCATAAGACCCAAAAGGCATATCGATAACAACAAGAGCTTTTTGAGACCCTCGCACCACAGCTTTCCCGTGTGAAATCATCATATCTAAATTAACAGGAAGCGTTGTCTCAAACCCATACACAACCATCCCAACGCTATCACCAACCAAAAGGATATCGCAATATGGATCAGCAATCCGCGCAGTATAAGCTTGATAAGCTGTTAAAGAAACAATTGGCTGTTGTCCCTTTCTTGCACGTATTTCGGAAGATGTTATACGCTTTACGGTTTTATGTACACTCATTTTCCACCCTTCTCTTGCAATATATATTGATCAATCAGCCTTACTTCACCAAAGCGGACAGTAAGGAGTAAAACCGCCGGTTTATTCAATGTTCCTTTAACCACGCATAAAGTTTTCATATCCCGTAAATCTATCGCTTCAATGATTGCACGCGTTTCTTGTTGTAAAATATCACGAACAGTTTTGCATAATTTATCAACCGACCGTTCACCTTCATGATAAAGCTTTTCAGCAGCTTTTCCACTTTCAGGAATAATTTTGGCAGCTTTACGATCTTCTAATGTTAAAAGCTGATTGCGTGAAGAACAAGCTACACCATCTGACTCCCGTAGAATAGGAACTCCAACGATTTCAATAGGAAAAGCCAAATCTTCAACCATACGCCGAATAATTAAAATTTGTTGAAAATCCTTTTCCCCAAAAAAAGCCTTATCTGGTTGGACAATGTTAAAAAGTTTAGCAACAACGCTTGTTACACCACAAAAATGCCCCGGACGTAATTTTCCCATCAAAATACGTGATAATTTTTTCACTTGTACAATTGTATCATTCCCCAGTGGCCACATTTCATCTACAGAAGGAGCAAAAACACATTCAACACCTGCTTCTTTTAACAAAGCACAATCGCCCTTCAAATCTCTTGGATATTGAGAAAAATCTTCATGAGGTCCAAATTGCTTTGGATTGACAAAAATAGAAACCACTACGCGATCACACTCTGCCCTTGCACACTGTACTAATGCAAGATGACCGTCATGTAACGCCCCCATTGTTGGAACAAAACCAATCGAAAGACCTAAACGTCGCGCCTCTGAAGTATATCGGCGAACTTCAGCAATTGTCTTTAAAATTTTCATTTTTCCATTCTATTCAATTATCATCAGATCAACCAATTAATGCCTGTACACCAAATTGGCGCTCAAACAATTGTATCATATTCATGCGCACTGACGGCTGCTTTATATCTCGTGGCTCCCAGACATGACGCATAAGAAAAAAACCTGTTAGTATAAAACCATTGATTATGTCACTAAAATCAGCAGGACGAGTCATTCTTTGTACAAGAAACTGTGGTAGAATGAGAAGCTTTTTTTTCCAAGGTTCTCCTGCTTCTTCACAGACAGCCCGACCAGATTTTGGTGATACGTAATGAAGCCTTTCCTGACGACCTGTTGCAGCACAACAAGATAAATCAAGACCAAAACCAAGTTCTTCAAGAAGCCGCATTTCAAAACGTACCAGCAATTCCGCATTTACAAATGGTTCATCAAAGTTCTGCATAAAAAGGTGTAAAATATCATATAAAATGGGGTGGGGATCACGCTCGGGAAGAAGCCGTAAATGAAAAGCTATCAATTGCAAAGCATAAAGTGCTTCTGGTAGACAGATTAATCGTGCCGCATGTAAATCAAGAGCTTCAAGCCGAAAAAGTCCCAAATGTTCATCTAAACGCGCCCACCATTCAGCCTCCACAAAATTTCCAGGTTGAAGAAGAGCTGCCATGCGACGCGAGCGGCCCCCTTTTACCACTCCCATATAACGACCGCGTTCACGTGTCATGATCTCAAGAATAACACTTGTTTCACCATATTGGCGTGTACCAAGAATAACGGCTTGTTCTTTCCACTTCATTTTACTTTAATTATTTTTTAAAAATCTTATTTTAAAAAATCCAATCCCATTTCACGATAACGTTCTGGATCGGTATCCCAATTATCGCGCACTTTCACAAAGAGAAAAAGATGCACCTTTTGATCCATAATTTCCATGAGTTCTTTACGTGCTGCTTGTCCAATCGCTTTAATTGTACCGCCTTTTGCTCCTAAAACAATTTTTTTCTGACTCTCACGCTCGACATAAATAACTTGATTAATTTTAACGGAACCATCTGAACGCTCTTCCCAGTTTTCTGTTTCAACCGTTGAGGAATAAGGAAGTTCATCATGAAGACGAAGAAAAAGTTTTTCACGCGTAATTTCAGCAGCAAGATGACGCATGGGCATATCAGAAATTTGATCTTCCGGATAATACCATGGCCCCTCCTGCATCATATTACTCAACGCATGAAGTAAATCCTTGCAACCAGAACCGTTTAGAGCAGAAATCATAAATGTTTGCGCAAACTTTACACGTTCATTTATTTTAGTGGTTAACGCTAGAAGAGATGATTTAACAACTGTATCAACCTTATTAAGAACAAGAACTTTTTCTTGTTTCAGATTGTTTACAATATCTAACATCATATCAACTTCATCCGAAAGACCATTTTGAGCGTCGATTAAAACGAGTAGAACATCAGCGCTCTTAGCCCCTCCCCAAGCAGCAGAGACCATGGCTCGTTCTAAGCGCTTATGGGGACGAAAAACACCCGGTGTATCGACCAACACAATTTGCACATCATCATGAATGACAATACCGCGGATTAAAGTGCGGGTTGTTTGTACCTTATGCGTTACAATTGAAACCTTTGTTCCAACCAATTGATTAACCAGTGTCGATTTACCGGCATTAGGCATCCCAATAAGCACAACAAACCCAGAACGCGTTTTCATAACGTCACTCATGATCATTTTTTCCCACTGTTTTCCATACACCCTCTCGTCGCAAAATTTTTTCAGCTGCCATTCTTTCGGCATATCTTTTGGAGCTTCCCTGCCCAATCTCTGAAGCAAACCCAGAAATACTGACCTCTACCATAAAAACAGGATCGTGATCTGGACCTGAACGTTTGATAACCTGATAATGTGGTTGTGCATTGCCTTGGATATGTGCCCATTCCTGTAATTCTGTCTTGGCATCACGTCGACCAGCATCCATTTTCTTTGCCCGACTTTGCCAATATTTTTGAATAAAAGGGCGAACGCTTTCCAAGCCTCCATCGAGATATATTACGGCAATCAAAGCTTCCACGACATCTGCATGCATATTGATGAGTCGACGCCCCTCAAAACTTTTCATCTCAAACCCGACATGGATCATATCAGGCAGCCTCATTTCGCGCGCAATATCAGCACATGTCTGCGCATTGACCAGATGATTCAAACGGACTGATAATTCACCTTCACTTGCCTGAGGAAAAAGTTGATACAGCATCTCTGCAATCAAAAGCCCTAAAACCCGATCACCTAGAAACTCTAATCGTTCATAATTCCCCTGTTCCGAATCTTGTACACTTGAATGTGTTAATGCCCTTTTTAATCTCTCTTCATCTTTAAAACGATGCCCTGTCAGCTTGAAAAGCTGATCAATCATGAGACGTTTCATCGTTGTTTCCTTGCTTGATAAGCGGCAAATCATGAACCGTATTTATGAAAGAAAACAAACGCTTCCAACGCACATCAAATGGCCAGCGCCAAATCTGCCAAGCACTTGAACCATTACTGATAGAAAAGAAAATCACGCTCGCGCGACCAATAAGATTTTCTTCTGGAACATAGCCTACATCTAAACGACTATCATCTGAATTGTCGCGGTTATCTCCCATCATAAAGTAATGTCCTTGAGGAACTTCAAAGACTTCTGTATCATCAACTTTTGGGATGAAAGCTAAATCAAGTGTATCATAACTAACACCGTTAGGCATTGTCTCACGATAAACCTCAACAGGATAGTTAACCTCTGTTATATCAGAATTATCAATCTCCCCTATAAAGTGACGTGAAACAGCCTCATCATTAATATAAAGGACACTTTGACGGACTTGTATACGATCACCTGGTAACCCAACAACGCGTTTTATATAATCAATCTTCGGATTACTTGGTAAGCGAAAAACGACCACATCTCCACGTTGAGGTTGAGATGCCCAAATACGTCCAGAAAAAAGGGGAGGAGAAAAGGGAAGGGAAAAATGAGAATACCCATATGCATACTTAGAAACAAACAGATAATCCCCCACAAGCAAAGTCGGACGCATTGAACCGGAAGGAATACTAAACGGCTGGAAAAAAAGTGTCCGAATAAACGCTGCTAAAAGCAGAGCCTGTATTAAAACAGAAATAAATTCACGAATCCCACCTTTTTTATGCACTTTATCTTTTTCGATCATCACCAACTGCCTTCTCATCACCAGATATAACTTTTTTTCATCATAATATTCAAATAACAAAAGCACAATCTCTCACACCGTCTATCCACGTGGAAGTGCTTCAATAATAATAAATGCCTGTGCCCAAGGAAAATCATCTGTTATACTAAGATGAATAACTGCCTCATGATGAGGAGGTAATAATTTTTGAAGTTGCACTTGCGCACGATTTGTTAATTGCATTGTTGGTTTACCAGATGGCAAATTAACTACCCCCATGTCTTTCCAATTGATACCACAAGCGATTCCTGTTCCTAAGGCTTTAGCACATGCTTCTTTAGCAGCAAATCTTTTTGCATAGGAAGAGGAGCTTTTTTTGAGATTTTCAGATCTATTTTTTTCAATATCCGTAAAAATACGTTGGATAAAACGCTCACCATAACGAACCAACATTTTCTCAATACGTCGTATATCAACCAGATCATTTCCAAGACCAACAATCATAAGATATTACCCGATCTTTCTTAAATTTATTTCTGTTTTAATACAGGCGATGAATGCTTCTTTTAACGCCTTTTTTTTATAATCTTTTGATATCGCTTTTGTTTAAAACGAACCGTTGCTCTGTAAACACCTATATAAGATAAACCACCAAAAATAATACCTAAAAGAGTTCCACCTAAAATCATAGGACTCATAATTGTGTCCCATGCGCCTTTAAAGAGGAGAGAGAGATTTGACAATGTCAAACCATTAAATAGAGCACGAATTTGCGAAAGAGAAATCTCTTTGACATCGCTAAAAAGTGATAAACAAAAATACCCTACTTTATAATCAGCCATGATAATCAATAAAAATGTGAGTGGATTAGAAAAAATCGTCCCAATGATTGCGGCAGCAAAGTTTGCACGCAAAAGCCAAGAAAAAAATATTGCCAAAATAATATGCAGCCCAAAGAAAGGGGAACAAGCTAAAAAAATGCCAACAGCAACCCCTAATGCTACTTCATGCGGTGTTGCTGATATACGCAAAATACGTTTATATATGTAGCAAAATGAGCGAGAAAATGAACGACGTGGCCATAACCAAAGTCGAATACGCGTTACAAAATCTATTGGTTCTCGACGACGAAAAAGCATATGACTCTCAATATACATCTTTTGATAATGAAATAACCTATATTATCCAAATTAATCTTTTTAAGCTTTTGCACAAAAAAAAATAGAACAACAATTAAATATTTCGACTACCTGGCTTAATCGCTGGAAGAATAGAAAGCTCTGCAGGAAGAGCATCACTAGCATAAGAGGTTATCTCGTATTCAGCAAGCGCAATCAATGGAACTCCAACATTGACCTTACCACCAGAACGATCAAGAATACATGCACTGGCCAATACCTCTGCTCCTGCTGCAACAAGCGCTTCAACAGTCTCACGAATGGAAAGACCCGTTGTCACAATATCTTCAACAATAACAACCCGTGCACCCTTCTTGATTTCAAAACGACGCAATTCAAAGATGCCATTTACACGCTCTACCCAAAGAGAAGGAACACCAAGGTGACGTGAAGTTTCATAGGAAGGAATAAGACCGCCAATTGCGGGACCAACAACATAATCAATTTTTCCATCGATAGATGTTTTAATTTTTTCAGCCAATCCACGACATAACTTTTCCGTCAAGTCAGCATGCATGAATACTTTCGCTTTTTGCATATAAATCGCACTATGGCGCCCCGATGTTAAAATAAAATGCCCTTCTAGAATGGCATCTGCTTGTTTAAAAATATCAATGACATCTTGTGTATTCATTGCAAAATCTTTCTTTTTATCCATGAACCCGCCGTACTGTACTGACTGAACCTGCCTCTTTTAACTGAGAAAAAATACGATTCAAATGTTTTAAATCCCACACTTCCAAATCAATCATAATTTCTGTAAAATCTGGTGCTGTACGGATAAAAGATAAATTTTGGATATTGGCATCGTTAGCAGAAATTATTTGTGTAATTTCAGCCAGAGAACCAGGACTATTTACAACCAAAATATTCATCCGTGCAGGAAAACGTTCATTCATTTGGGCATCAATATCCCAGCGGACATCAATCCATCGTTCTGGCTGATCATCATACGCCATCAAAGCTGAAGACTGTATTGGATAAATAACGATCCCTGCTCCTGGCTGCATAATACCAACAATCCGATCTCCAGGTACTGCTCCTTCCGGTGAAAAACGTACGGGTATATCTCCACGGGTTCCTCTAATAGGCAAGGCTTTAGATTGATGATTCTCGACCATTGCATTCTTTTCATTTTCTGGAACTTTAAAAATCATACCTTGAGCATTTTCAATATTAAACCAACCTTCTTCCCCAGGCTTAAAAGAGGACTTTTGTACTACACGGTGATCTTGATAATCAGGATAAACCGCTTTAATCACATCAGCGGAAAACAGCTCTCCACGCCCAACAGCAGCCAATACATCCTCGACATCTTTACGTGCTAAACGTGGCAAAACTTTCTTCAAAAGGTCTTTTGAAAATTGCTTTCCCATATATTCAAATGAACGCTCGAGAATACGATATCCTAAGCCCGAATATTGTTTACGTACCGCTGCACGACTTGCTCGTCGAATAGCTGAACGTGCTTTACCTGTGACAACAAGAAATTCCCATGCTGCTGGCGGAATTTGAGCGTGTGAGCGAATAATATCAACCTCATCACCATTTTTTAATTTGGTCATTAAAGGCATAATACGACCATTGATTTTTACACCCACACAAGAATCACCAATGTCTGTATGGACGGCATAAGCAAAATCAATAGGCGTAGCTCCTTTAGGAAAAGCAATTAATCGACCTTTCGGCGTAAAACAAAAAACTTGGTCCTGAAAAAGCTCAAGTTTTGTATGTTCTAAAAACTCTTCTGGATTATCTCCATCAGACAAAGATTGTATCGTTTGACGCAACCATGCATAAGCATTCGTTTCACTTGATAACTTCAAAGTCGAATAATTGGAACCGTGCTCTTTATATATGGAATGAGCAGCAACCCCATATTCAGCAACTTCATCCATAGCAGCCGTTCTAATTTGCAACTCAACACGTTGTCTTGAAGGACCCACGATTGTTGTATGAATAGAACGATAATCATTTTGCTTTGGTATAGAGATATAATCTTTAAAACGACCAGGAACCATTGGCCATGTCGTATGAATGACACCAAGAGCACGATAACAATCATTCACGGACTCAACAATCACACGAAATCCAAAAATATCCGATAATTGTTCAAAAGAGAGTGCTTTACTTTCCATTTTGCGAAAGACTGAATAAGATTTTTTTTGACGACTTTTAACATCTGCTTTAATGCCATTTTCGAAAAAAAGTTTTGTCAATTCATTTTCAATTGTGGAAAGCAAATCACGGTTGTGTTTCAATAATTCAGAAAGTCGATTGGTAATCGTACGATAACCTTCTGGATTTAAATAAAAGAAAGAGAGATCCTCTAATTCCTCACGCATATCCTGCATACCCATACGGCCTGCAAGTGGCGCATAGATATCCATTGTCTCCTCAGCAATTCGCCGACGTTTATCATCACGCATAACACCAAGGGTACGCATATTATGAAGACGGTCAGCGAGTTTGACTAAAAGAACACGAACATCATCAGAAATAGCAATAAGAAGTTTACGAAGATTTTCTGCCTGTACAGCTTTCTTTGATACAAGATCAAGCTTATTAAGCTTTGTAAGCCCTTCAACCAACTTCCCAATTTCAGAACCAAAAAGCTGATCAATTTCTGCTCGTGTAGCGCTTGTATCTTCAATTGTATCATGCAAAAGAGCAACAGCAATCGTTGCCTCGTCCAACCGCATATCTGTTAAAATAGCAGCAACTTCTAAAGGATGAGAAAAATAAAGATCACCTGACGCACGCTTTTGATGTGCATGCTTTCTCATTGCATAATCATAGGCCCTGTTTAAAAGAGCCTCATCTACGTCAGACTTGTAACGTTGAACACGTCCAACAAGCTCACACTGACGCATCATACGAGCATATCCTTTATCTTTTCACACCTCTAATCTTCATTGAACATGTCCTATCAATAAAAGACAAGAAAAATAATTGCTCCTTACATGACAAGGTATTTTTACTCCTGTAACATAAATTGCTGCAATTAATAATCGTCACTTTTTTCTGGAACAACCAAACCTTCAATACCAGCTAAAAGCTCTTCTTCTGACATATGATCAAATGAAGTACCTTCTTCTTGCGATGACGTATTAAAAACACTTTCAGCTTCACCTGAATGGGTAATAAATTCACTTGCCATTTCTGGCTCATCTACTTCCACATGCTTTTGCAGCGAATGAATAAGATCTTCCTTTAAATCAGCAGGCGACAATGTTTCTTCTGCTATTTCACGCAAAGCAACAACTGGATTTTTATCATTATCACGATCAACCGTAATCTGCGCTCCTTGTGAAATCTGACGCGCCCGATGACCTGCTAAAAGTACCAATTCAAAGCGGTTGTCAACTTTATCAATACAATCTTCTACCGTTACGCGGGCCATTTATGCCTCTTTCTCAAATAAAAAAATTTAATAGCGAATAAAGGAGTATATACAATAATCAAAATAAAACACAAGAAAAACAACACAAGCTTTTATATTTTTTGATTAAAGAACTTATTTAAGAAAATTCTTGGAAAATTTATAAAATGTATAACCTATTCATGTTTGTTATCAAAACTTCTTTTAAAAGCATTCCAATAGATTGACTTCAAACAAAGGTCGGTCTTTCTTGACAAAATACTTGTCTGGAGTCCTTATCCTTTTAAAAGGAATACCAGCTGTTTAAAATCCTTTGCAATAACGGCAGCCTTATGCATACTTTTATGATAATATCTTTGTCTAAAGAGAGAACTTTTTTCTTTGAACATCATGTGTATTGCACTCTTATTCATCGAATAAATTACTGAAAGACTACCTCTCTTTACACAATAATGAGCAATAAGTTTATATTAAACTTTCTTCTAAAAAAGTTTATTTATATTCACTATAGATTGTTTATCAAAACATAGCCCATCATATACGCTATAAAAGACTCAAAAAAATAGAAAATCGATTGATGCCTAACACCATGAATAGCCAATTAACATCACTTTGCCCAGAACCACCCCAAAATTGCAATTTATGCCCTAGGCTTCATCAATTTATCGCTGACTGGCGTGTAAAAGAACCAAGTTGGTATAACGCACCGGTGCGTCCATTCTTTCCTTATAAAGGGCCAGACACAACACGCCTTCTTATTGTTGGGCTTGCTCCTGGATTACGCGGAGCAAATCGAACTGGACGTCCATTTACTGGTGATTATGCTGGGCACTTACTTTATTCAACTTTAAAAAAGTTTGGTTTTGCCAAAGGAACCTTTGAAGAAAGAGCAGACGATACTCTTGAACTTATTGATGCAGCAATTGTTAACTCTGTTCGTTGTGTTCCACCAGAAAATAAACCCACCGGTGCAGAAATTAACACATGCCGTTATTTCTTCTCACCTCTTTTAACAAATCTTCCCAAACTTAAAGCCGTTATTACCTTAGGCACCATTGCGCACCATTCTACGATACGTGCCCTTAATGCAAAAGTTTTAGCTCATCCTTTTGGACATGGTGAAATCAATAATATTGGCAGATTACGCATCTTTTCAAGTTATCACTGTTCTCGTTATAATACAAATACTGGACGTTTGACAGACGCCATGTTTCATCAAATCTTTCAAGCAGCAAAAACATACTTAGATCAATGCTAAAACTGTTTTAAACAGCGCTATGAATAAAGAATATCTAGATCGCACCCATCAGCCATACCTTTTTAAAAGTCTTGCTTTTTCACGTCCCCAATCGCGTTTTTTTTCTGTTTCGCGCTTATCATGAAGCTTTTTCCCTCGCGCTAGAGCGATCTCCAACTTAACGCGCCCTCGTTCATTAAAATAAAGTTTAAGAGGAACAAGTGTCATTCCTTCACGAGACGTTGCATTAAAAAAACGTGCCATCTCACGTTTTGAAAGTAATAATTTGCGCAAACGTCGTGGTTCATGATTAAAACGATTAGCCTGCGTATATTCAGGAATATAGCTGTTTACTAACCATAATTCCCCATTTTCAAAACTCGCATAGCTTTCAGCAATATTGGCGTGATTGGAACGTAAAGACTTTACTTCCGCTCCCTGAAGAACAAGACCCGCCTCAAGATTATCGAGAATTTCAAAATTAAAACGTGCTTTACGATTGTCAGCAATTATTTTCCGTACGGGCGCGTTCTTTTTTTTATTCATGGCTTTGTCAATATCATTTTACGCTTTTAAAAGACCAGCATGACTGAGGGCTGCATCAATAATCTTTTTTGTTCTTTCTGTTAATGGAACAATAGGAGAACGCACAGTATCACCACAAAACCCTAATTTTGCAGCAGCATATTTAATACCTGCTGGACTAGGTTCAATAAACACAGCACGATTAAGAGGCATCAAGCGATCATTTAATTCTCGTGCTGTTTTATAATCACCACGAAAACAAGCGGCTTGAAGCTCTGCACAAAGCTTTGGAGCAACATTAGAGGAAACTGAAATACACCCAACACCTCCATGTGCATTAAAACCTAACGCCGTACAATCATCACCGGAAAGCTGCACAAAATCTTTTCCACACTTTTCACCTTGTTCACTAACGCGCTCAATTCTGCTCGTTGCATCCTTAACACCAATGATATTGTTAAAATCTTGATAAAGGTCTTTCATCGTTTCTACAGCCATATCGATAATAGAACGACCAGGAATATTATAAATTATAATTGGAATAGAAACAGCTTTGGCAATGGAAGAAAAATGCTTGTATAAACCAGATTGATTTGGTCTATTATAATAGGGAGTGACAACCAAAACTGCATCTGCACCAGCTTTTTGCGCGTATTGTGCAAGCTCTACAGCCTCGCTTGTGCTATTTGATCCCGCTCCAGCAACAACAGGAACACGCTTTGCAACCTGCTCAACACACAATTCTATAATCCGCTTATGTTCTTCATGACTTAACGTTGCTGATTCACCTGTTGTCCCAACAGGGCTTACACCGTTAATCCCTTGTGTGATCTGCCATTCAACAAAATCACAAAACGCCTTCTCATCAATTGCGCCCTTGTTATCAAACGGTGTGATAAGCGCAGTTATAGCTCCCTTGAGCATGATAAACTCCCTATAATATTTGCTTTTATTTTTTTATAATCGCCTTTTATAAATTTTAAATAGAGCATAATCTTGCTCTATCATTGAAGCAAGATGAATTTCAAAAAAAGCCCTCATAAGATGAAAATGTCCCTCCTTAAATGTTGAACATTTCTTCAAAACAAGCCGTCTGTATTAACGCGTTTTTCACGCTTGTGTTCTATAAATCCTTAAGTTTTTACAAAAAGCAAGGTCTCAAGGTCTTTTCTCTATGCGTGTATTTTCCACCTCTCTTTTCGTATCAACCTTTACTGCACTTATACTGGCAGTAAGAATTTTATTTTCAAGTGCATATGCACAAACACCCCTTTTGCAAGGAAAAGCGCCAATCCCTTTGGTTCGCCCTACTCCCTTTACCGCAAAAGAAGCTCAAGAATCTCTTCAACAGATACACACGACATCACACAATACTGCTACACTTCAGCAACTAAAAGCTGGGCTAGATGCACTAGCAAACAACAATATTGCAAAAACAATAAATCTTCGAAATTCAATGGAAACACATAGCCTTGATCGTCATATTTTGACATGGGCGCTGGGGGTATCAAACCAAGCGAATATACCAAGTTCTGAAATATTTAATGCAATCAACATGCTAAAAGGATGGCCAGGTATAGAAACGATGCAACGCAATGCTGAACGTGCTTTTCTTAATGAAACCAACGTCACACGCGCAATCATCCAAAAATTTTCTCATCACCCGCCCCAAACAGCACAAGGGATGGCTCTCTTCGCTAAAGCACTTATCGCAACGGGACAAACCACTCGTGCTCAACACGTTATTGCGCCATGGTGGCATAAAACACAGCTTAATGCAAAAGAAGAAGTATTTGTTCTTAAAAATGCAAGCGCTGCATTAAAACCTATTGATCATTTGAAACGCATGCAGTTTATGCTGTATGCACATCGTTTTGATTCAGCAGCACGCGTTGCAAAATTAGCCCATGCTCAATCTCTTTTTAATGCTTTTGTGGCCGTTGAAAAAAATGATCCTAGAGCTACACAAAAATTAAAAGCTGTAGAGAGATCATGGCAAAAAGATCCTCTTTTTCAGTTTGCTCGAATACGCCATCTTCGACGAACAGAGCAATATGATGCAGCAGCAGCACTCATGATGAAAATATCAAAAGATGCATTCCGCCTTATGAACCCTCATTCATTGTGGAAAGAACAACGCGCCCTTTCTCGTGAAATGCTCGATTTAAACAAACCAAAAATTGCTTATCAACTTGTTGCAATGCACACTGGTATAACATCTGCATTAGCCGTCGATGCTGAGTTTCATGCAGGGTGGTATGCACTACGGTTTCTTCATAACCCTAAATTGGCAATGCAGCATTTTTCACGTATTCCTCAACTCTCTTCTTTACCTTTTTATGCATCACGTGGATATTACTGGATGGGACGAACAGCAGAAACGCTAGAAGAACATAAAAATGCCCAGCAATACTTTCATCGCGCAGCTCATTTTGGTGCAACTTACTATGGTCAATTAGCCGCTGCACGACTTAACCAAAAAAAGCTTAAAATTTTCTTTCCCAAACCAACAACCGCTGAGCGACAACATTTTAGTGCACGAAAAGCGATCAAAGCAATTCAACGTCTTGAAGCAGCCGGCTATGCTGATTTTGCTAAAATTTTTTATAGAGAGCTCGGAAAAAAAATAGAAAGCCCAGGTGAATTAGCTCTTCTGGCTGTTATGGCAGAAAAAAATGGAGACTATTATACCAGCCTCAAAATTGGAAAAATGGCTGCTTTTCAAGGGAAAAACGTCGGGGCACTTTCTCATCCTCTGGGAGCTATACCAGCTTCTGCTCATATTTCTGTAGAAGAAAAATCGCTTATCTATGCCATTGCACGCCAAGAAAGCGAATTTAATCCAACAGCCATATCAAAAGCAGGTGCACAAGGTATACTCCAATTGCTGCCTACAACAGCAAAAGCACTGGCAAAAAAATACTCAATCGCATGGTCTCCTCAAAAATTTAGCAGTGATGCTCATTATAATGCAACATTAGGTGCCCATTTTCTCAATGAACAATTAGAACGTTTTAATGGATCCTATATACTAACCCTTATTGGCTATAATGCGGGTCCCCGTCGAGTCAATGAATGGATAAAACGTTATGGCGATCCTCGAGGACAACCTCTCGATAACGTCATTGATTGGATTGAGCGTATTCCTTATACAGAAACACGTAATTACGTGATGCGTGTCATGGAAAATTATGGTGTCTACAAAGCAAGACTCACTGGGAAAATAGATATAAAAACCGACCTGCTTTCTGGTCACCCCAAATAATATGCCTTAACTTCCCAAATAGCATTTGAAATGCGTTCACAAGAAGTGTTTTTATTCCTTTTTAAATAGTACCCACATACCAACCTTCTTAGGATATATAAAAAAGTAATTTTAATTAATTCAGTATTAATAAATTCGAAATGAGAAAACCCTCCGCTATTTTGGTCTTTTATTCCAAATACAAAATGATGAATTATCATTATAAATCAACATGTCGTACAAATAGTTCATTTCTTCTCAACATAAACGACAATATCATAGAGATTACAAATATAAGAAAAGAGTGAAACAAATAGCTCATCCTTTTACTGCTGCTTATTAGACAATATTCAAATCTTGTGAAACAGCATTTTTTAAAAACTATTTTTTCTGCTTATAACACTTCTACACCAAATAAGAGGTTGTTATATATATCGTTTGGATTATCTCTGATAACAGAATGACAGACTCATTGAGTTAGAAAGCCTTTAAAGACAAACAATTTTCTTCTGCATCTTCCCTTTTCATTCGGTTTTACGACTTTTAAATATGTCAATATCTTTTAATAATGAAGATGAAATTTTGCTTTTTGTTTTTCTCATTTTTACATATAAGCTTTACATATAAGCTCACATCTTTCACACAAAACAAAGCACCCCAAAATAGTATGTTTTTCTTGTTTATATTCTTGTTTTATTTTAATGTTTCTAAGTCCATTTTACAACAGTGTATCTGAAAAGTACTTACGAAAATCCTCTTACGAACGGTATAAAAATCGATTAGACACGATTAACCTTTACTTAATAAAAGCTATAGCTCTATCATCCCATAACTCCCAATGTTGCAACAACCCTTTCATTTAGAGCATTCATAAGAAGTATATTCGCTGCTTTTTAGAAGTTTTTATCCATGCTCCCCCTCAACTTATATCATAAGTAAGCGAATGGCTTTGATTAATTCAACGTCAAAAAAATTAGAACAAACTATATTTTAACTTTCATTAAAATTATAAACAATCATTATAAATCAATATATTATAAGAAAAGCGCCCCGCATAAAAAATCAGCTAAATATTAGGGATACTCTGATTGTTTTATTCACTTTTGATGGTGGCGGTGGTGGAAAAGAACCAATGCGTTGAAGTGCCGCCATCGCTAATCGATCAAGTTCTGGATCACCAGCAGAGACTGCTACACGACTAGAAAAAATACTCCCCTGCTCATGTACCATAAATTCTAACTTCACCGTTCCTTTTGTACGACTGGTACGCTGTCCCACAATATAATTTTTTTGCCTTTCTAATTGTGACTGTACCTTTGCTAACCACTCCATTAACAATATATCTTCAGCCCCTGCTGTACCGCTACCCTTATTGGTGGAAGAAGAACGTACTGCCTTTGCATTGAAGCGCTTTACTACAGCCTTTGGCATCGGTATTGTTTTTTTGATAAACGCTTTATGTTCCACTTTTTGAGGAAAGGCTTCTTCCAAAGGCTTTAAGTCATCTTGTTCTACCATATGCTGTGGTTCTTCCGGTTGAACTTCAGCCACGGATTCCAATTCCTCTGACTCCTTCTCTAGGAGATCAGACTGTAATACTTCTGGCTCTGTATTAATATCCGACTCTGTATGAATATCTGGCAAGTCTGTATCAACATCCGAATGTACAGTTTCTTGCACAAAAGTTAGCATAATCTCCGACGAAAGTAAGTCATTACTTACACCAGTACTTTGAAAATAAAACTGCGCTCCCAATAATATATGCAAAAAGAAAGCTCCAACAAATGCACCAATCCAAAGAGTTAATAATTGCTTCGTATTTGCAAAATTCATCGTTTCTTCTGCCACTATTTTAAGCTTAATATTGGTGTTCAATCTCATTAAAACAGGCTATTTTGAAATTGCAACTTTTTTCTTGACTGATTTTGTCATGTTTAATATGGTTTCCTAGTGATTTTGTGTTATTGGCAAAATCATTTTTGCTTGGCTGGCAAGTTTTAATCAGCGGGTCCAGCCTTTTTGTTATAAAATAAAATTTCAAAACAGAGAGGGGATGTTTAAAAAGGTTGTGATGTGTTATGCAAATAAGACGAAAAAATATCTATAAAAGCTGTGTGATTTTAAGTGCATTATCGGTCTGTATACCTTCATTTGTTTTTGCACGAAATAAAGATGGAGGTGCTATCACTGAACTTAAACCAATAGTTATTGAAGAGAAAAAAATAGGGACGGCCTTGGATTCGGTCAGTGTTCTGACAGATCGGAAAACCGCGAAGGATATTCGTGAAAAACAAATAACTGATGCCTATGATATTAGTCGTCTTTATCCAACTGTGGGCTATAACCCAGGAAATAACAGTTTTGTCATTCGTGGTTTAGAAGCAAACCGTGTTCTCACAACAATGGATGGTATTGTTCTTCCATGGTTCAATGATATATTGCGTGAGAACAGTGGTAACACAATGTTTGACTTTAGTGCACTTTCCACACTCGATGTTATTCAGGGATCAGATTCTAGTTTTTATGGATCTGGTGCACTAGGAGGAGTTGTTGCGTTGCGTACCCTTGATCCTGAAGATCTTATCACAGAAGGAAAAAATTGGGGTGGTCTGATAAGAGGTGGTTATCATTCTGTCGATAATAGTTGGCACGTAGATCAAGCTGTTGCAATGCGTGCTCAACAAACGTTTTTGCTTTTCCAAGGGTCTTATGCTGACGGTCATGAGCGCAAAAATATGGGAACCCTAGAAGGCTATGAAGAACGCACACGTAAAAACCCTGCTCATTTTGATCAAAATAATTTGCTCTTTAAAATTCACCAATACCTTGATGACAATCACCGCCTTGGTTTTACAGCAGAGCGTTTTGGTCACAATATTGATACACATTCATTGAATGCTTCTAAAAGATATTATGCCCCTAGTTCTGTTTATAATAAGGACGAAAAACTCCGTGAACGCCTTTCTCTTTCTTATGACTATAACGGCAATGAAGATGCATTTTTTGATGCATTTCGTGGGCAGATTTATTGGCAAAGACAGTCAAGTCATGATATTATGACTGCAGTTCGTGTTAAGGCCCCCACAGGGGATTTTTTGAGAGATAATTTTTTGCGTAATACCAATTATGGTGTCAACGCTGACGCTCTCAAAAAAGTTCATATTGGTACTGTAGATCATACGTTAAAGCTTGCGGCCAATGTCTTGTCATCTAAATTGCATCATTATTTGTTAGGGAAAGATAATTGTCACTTGGCGGAAAATGCACGGGGGTGCCTCTTTGTACCCGCTAATCGGTCAGATTCACCAGATACAAATGGCTATAATTTGGGTTTTGTTTTCGAAGATGAAATTGGCTTTGCTGATAACCATTTCCGTATAACACCTGGAATTCGTTATGATTGGTATGCGTATGTCCCTCAAAAAACGTCCTCTTATAAGAAAGCTCTGATTTCTGACAAATTTCCTCCAGAACGAAATGGGTCACGTTTTTCCCCCAAATTACGTGTAGAGTGGGATGTTCATGATCAAATAACACTTTATGCTCAATGGGCACAAGCTTTTCGGGCACCACGTGTTGCAGAACTTTACGTCTCTTATATAAAACCCCCTGCTTATTACTCGAAGGGCAACCCTGATCTTAAAGCAGAAACAAGCAATGGGTATGATGTTGGTATAAAGTATGGAAATGTAAATTTTGGTGGTTCCTTCAATGCCTTTTTCAATCAATATAAGAACTTCATAGATACTGAGGATAGAGGGCCATCAGAAGAATTTAAATTTGCGCGTCGGCATTACATGAATCGTTTTCACGTGCAAATTTTTGGTGTTGAGACAAAAGCCCATTTAGTTCTTAAAAATGGTTTTCATAGCAATGTTGCTCTTGCTTATTCACAAGGAAAAGATCTTGATAAAAAGGAGTATCTTAACTCAATTCCTCCTTTGAAAGCAGTTATCGGATTAGGATATGCAAAAGAGGTTTGGGGAAGCGATATTATCCTTACTTTGGCAGCCAAACGTGACAAAGTAGCCGGAGAATCTGATTACCAAAAAATTCCAGGATATCATGTCGTTGATATGACAGGGTGGTGGAAACCACTCGGTGAAACGGGACCTATTTTAAGAGCTGGTGTTTATAATCTTTTCAATACAAAATATTGGAATGTATCTGAACTTCCTTCAGGTAAAAGTTCAACACCAAAAGATTATTATAGCCAACCTGGTCGTAACTTTAAGGTGTCGTTTGTACAAAAATTTTAGTTACTTTTGTTAACCATTAGATCAATTAAAAAGGTTATGTCGATAAAAAATAAATTATTGCGTTTCTGTTCTTCTTGTTTTTTAAACAACATATTTTGCGGTTTACGCTTTAACTTTTGTAATTTATCGGTTTTTATTGTTCTATTGTTGATAAAACAAGGGCTTATTTGGTAGTAGGTTGAACCATTAGTTGATAGTGGTTCAACTTACTGTCTTTGAGTTGAAAAATTAAACACTTAACCCTCAAATAGGTAGCATAAGGATAAGCCCATGTCATACACAGCCAAAACGATTATTCGCTTGCGTGAAGAAAAAAAAGAGATGCGTAACCGCGATTTCGCGGATTCTATTGGTATATCCGAAGCAGAACTCATCGCGGCTTATTGTACAATCGGAAAAGCAAAAAAATTATACGCTGATGTCGCTACTTTCTTGGAAAATGCTCCTAAACTTGGCACAATTATGGCATTGACACGGAATAATAATGCTGTCCATGAAATAACAGGATGTTTTGAGAAGATTGTTCAAAGCCAGCACATCCCGATAACACTCGGTGAAATTGACTTGCGTATTTTTTCAAAACAATGGAAGTTTGGTTTCGAACATGATGTGATTATTCTTGGAACACCTATGAAAAGTTTGCAATTCTTTGATCAATATGGCATTGCCATTTTCAAACTCTATTCTAAAGACGCAACTAATATGGAAGAATGGGCTGCACTTGTTGAAAAGTTGCTTCATGACGATCAATCACCTGTACTTGATATTTCTCCCGTTCCTACTCCAGTACAATGTGATACGACAAAGCTGGATGTTGAAAAGTTCCAAAATCGTTGGCGACAGATGACTGATGTGCATCAACTTCATGAGATTATTTCTGAACTGAAAATTAATCGACATGATGCTGTAAAACATGCCGGAAATGAGTTTGCCGATGAGTTAAAAATAGAAGCTGTTGAAATGATGCTCAAACAAGTTGCACAAGAAGAGTTACCAATTATGTGTTTTGTTGGTAATAAAGGATGTATCCAAATTTTCACTGGGCAAGTGAAGAACATTAAGCAAATGGGACCTTGGCTTAATGTTCTCGATCAGAAATTTCACCTCCATTTACTCGTTTCTGGGATCAATAAAGTATGGCGTGTTCGCAAGCCTACGACTGATGGGTATGTCAGCTCACTTGAAGTTTTCGATAAAGATGATGAGATGGTTATTCAATTCTTTGGCGTGCGCAAGGAAGGTCAAAAAGAACGTGAAGATTGGCGCTCTTTATTGAATCGTTTGCCATCGTGCCAAGAAAACAGCAGTAACTAAGATAGGGTAAGGTTGAACATGTTCAGATCTCTTTTACATAGGTTATCAAACCTTTTTCTTATGTGTTTATTTCTCTCTCTTACTTGTTTTTCTAAACAAGTAATTGCTGAACCTGCAACGCGTTTTCCTGAAAATGCTCGAATTGTTTCTATCGGCGGAGCACTTACAGAAATTATCTATGCATTGGGAGCCCAAGATCAACTTGTCGCCCGTGATAGTACGAGCGTCTACCCACAAGAAGCACTCAAACTTCCTGTGCTTGGATATATGCGTGCTCTTTCACCTGAGGGGGTTTTATCACTTGCTCCAGAGGGCATATTACTTGTTGAAGGAAGCGGTCCTGCTTCAACAATTGATATTCTCAAAAAAACATCAATACCTCTGGTGATCATACCAGAAAACTACTCTCGTGAAAATGTGATAGAAAAGATTCGCCTCGTTGGCCAAGCTATTCAGCGGGAAGTGCAAGCCGCTGCGTTGATTGAGAAATTGAAGCGTGATTTTTTAGACAACGATGCGCTTTTGGCGAAAGTAACAAGACCAAAGCGTGTTCTTTTTGTTTTCTCTGTGCAAAATGGACGTGTCATGGCATCTGGAACAGGTACTGCAGCTGATAGTATGATCAAACTTTCAGGCGCTATCAATGCTATCACCGATTATAAAGGATATAAACTTCTCAACGGCGAAGCGTTATTGAAATCAGATCCCGATGTTATCTTACTTGTAAAACATGGTGCAAAATCAACCAGCATTGATAAGATTTTAGCCATACCGGCAGTTCAAGCAACAACTGCAGCGAAAAATCATGCCATAAAACAGATGGATGCTATGTATTTTTTGGGATTTGGTCCACGCACTGCAGACGCATCAAGAGAGCTTATTGAGATACTTTATGGTGCACATCAAAACGGTAAGAGCTGATAAAAATGGTAAACGGTACATCTAGGATGCATTTACCTAAAGAAAAAGAAGGTAAAAAAATAAACCGTTCAAAGCAGGGGAAGATTTTATTATTAGGCTTAATAATATTCCTTATTTTCAGTATTTTTGGTGGGCTCTTGAATGGTGCAGCAAAGGTTTCTTTCGTTGATCTCCTCCATATGATGCTTACACAAGACTTTTCGGTAAGTAGTAAAACGCGTGATTACCTCGTGCTCATCGACATAAGGCTTCCCCGTGTTATCTTGGGATTATTGATTGGAGCAGCTTTAGCTGTCTCCGGTGTTCTTATGCAAGGGCTTTTTCGTAATCCTCTTGCTGATCCCGGAATTGTAGGTGTGTCAGCAGGTGCTGGACTTGGAGCAGTCTTAGCAATTGTTGTCGGTATTGCTTTTCCTGTTTCATTTGCACCTTTTCTAGAGCCTTATAAAGTTATCATAGGTGCTTTTTTTGGTGGACTTTTATCAACGATTATTCTCTATATAATAGCAACCCATAATAGCTTTACCTCTATTGCAACCATGTTGCTTGCGGGTATTGCTCTTGGTGCATTAAGCAGTGCAGTTGTCGGAACATTGATTTTTGTCGCAAATGACCAACAACTGCGTGATATCACTTTTTGGAGTCTGGGCTCTCTTGCAGGCGCTACGTGGTTGAAAGTATGGCTCGTTCTCCCTTTTATCGTTATTGGTCTTCTTTTCTCTCCCTTTTTATCACGAGCACTTAATGCCCTTGCTCTTGGAGAAGCTGTTGCTGGCCATATTGGTTTCCATATTCAACGCGTCAAAAATATTGCTATTCCCCTTGTTGCTCTTATGTGTGGTAGTGCTGTTGCTGTTAGTGGTGGTATTGGTTTTATTGGTATCATTGTTCCTCATATTTTACGTCAGCTCATTGGTCCTGATCATCGCTATCTCATTCCTTGCTCTGCTCTCTTGGGAGCAGCATTACTTATTTTTGCTGATATGTTTGCGCGCTTAATTGTTGCCCCCGCAGAATTGCCGATTGGGATTGTAACAGCACTTTTTGGTGCACCTTTCTTTCTATGGATCCTTATATGCAAACGAGGAACAGACTTTTCATGATTGAAGCAACAAATATTTGTGTTCAGCGCGGAAAAAAGCAGATTCTTAAACACATTAATCTTCAAGCTAAAAGTGGTGCTTTTACCATTATTATTGGTCCTAATGGATCAGGAAAAAGTACTTTTATCAAAGCTTTGAGTGGTGAAATTCCTTACAGTGGAAAAATAACCTTAAATGGTTATAATGTATGCCAAACAAAAACTCATGAAATGGCAAAAATGCGCGCTGTACTACCACAATCAACAACGCTCGTATTTCCATTCTTAGTCCATGAAGTTGTAGAGCTTGGCCTTTCTGTAAACCAATTTAGCATTGCCAAAGCCGAATTGCAAAATCTTATCCAGAAAGCTTTAGAGTGCGTTGACCTTTCTGATTATGGCAACATGTATTATCACCAATTATCAGGCGGAGAACAAGCTAGAGTGCAACTTGCCCGTGTACTTTGCCAAGTCTGGAAACCTGTTCATAATGGGATTCCTCGCTGGATGATATTAGATGAACCTATTGCTAGCCTCGATATTCAACATCAAATCATCGTTATGGATATTGCTAAACAATTTGCCCATTCTGGTGGCGGCGTTCTTGCTGTTCTTCATGACCTCAATCTCGCGGCACATTATGCAGATAACATGATCTTGCTCAAGGAAGGTGAGATTTATTGCGAAGGAAATGCAACTAATGTTTTGACAACACAAAATCTCCGCGATGTTTATCATTGTTCTTTAAACGTTTCTGAATTACCTAAAGAAGATATCCCTTTTATACTCCCTCAAACGGCATCCTCCTATGAGAATTAGATCTCTAAGCTATCGGCTTCAATCTAAAAACTAAAGTCCATAGCAAAATAAAACATGCAAATATTCAAGAATCTTTTTTATTTTTATATGAACTCCTTTTTGTCATCTATCATTAAAAAAGAAGACCAAGCACCCTAAAGATATTTTGGGAAAAAATACCAGTTTAAAATCTTTTAAGATTTTACGTAACTAAAAACATGTGAAATTTTATTTGCTATCAAACTGTTAGATCATACAAATTTATACAACATAAACATGCGTTTTCCCACTCTTTCTATCACTTTTATCTTTATAAAAATGATTCAAGAAATGCGTATAAATGCCTTTGTTATAATAACGGAGTGTATTATTTATATCTTCTAAGGACCATATAGAAATCAAGTACCTTTCTCCCCTCCATAAAAGATTTATTTGTAGCTTTAAAGG
Source organism: Bartonella sp. TT29SHDZB (assembly GCF_042193395.1). Classification (NCBI taxonomy): domain Bacteria; kingdom Pseudomonadati; phylum Pseudomonadota; class Alphaproteobacteria; order Hyphomicrobiales; family Bartonellaceae; genus Bartonella; species Bartonella sp. TT29SHDZB. The sequence goes on along the minus strand of NZ_JBHILQ010000002.1, from coordinate 148,372 downwards.
TAATGTTTTCTTTATAATACATATACTTTAGCTTTTTTTTATAAATAAATATTGATTTATACTGATATTTTTTACTTTTCTCTCTCTATTAAAAAATTGTTTATTGGCATATCACAATGCAAAAACAATGCGGAATATAGGGAGGAAGAGAGAATATAGAAATAGCGTTTGTCTTCTGCTTCACAGGCATAATGATGATTCCACTCAAAGGAGTACTATCATTTATAGATAAAGCCTCCACCATGGCAATGCAAAGAAATGAAATCGACAACAAGGTGAAAGATATCTTTATAAAGTGAATTAACTCATACGGGGGATGCTGTTTTTGTACAAAAAACGCTAAAAATATTGTACTTTTTTATGCCTCAGGTTGAATAATTTTATCACCTTACCCCTTATCAAAACACCTTATGAAAAAATATATCTCCAGATCTCTTCACGGCACAGTTTAAATGATTTTTACACATTTTCCCTATGTTATCATACAATTATAAAAAAGTTATGATTTTATTTTTCTTATAATAAATTATATCCTTAACTCTTTTTTTAATCATTTTTAAATTGTTTTTTTACTCTCTCAAGTATCCTATTAACAATATAGATTTCCTCTTCAATATATATATATGAAAATAACGCGGAATTGCTCCGCGTTAACAAAATTATCAAGGTGTATGGATTATTCTATGACCCGACCATACTCATGATTTTATAGCATAGACAACGGTTGTATTAACAGGGCGCGTTTCTGCCTCACCCGTATGGGAAAGAGTTACCTTGTGTGTATGTGCACCAGCAGAAGCTGTTCTCCCTTTCAGGGTCGTATTATAAGTATAATGATTCGGGAGTCTTCCAATATCACCAACGGGCCAGCCTACCCCTTGATACTCAAAATTGTGTGCATGCTCGCCTGCGTTTTCAATGCTTCCAATATGCGTATGCGATTTTATGCTATCTTGTTGTTCATCTGCAAACTTTCTACCACCATCTAAACCCCGACCATTATCAAAGCCGCGTAAAAACATGCCTCTAAAATCAGGAACTTTAAAAGTTTTATTGCTGTCTTTTCCCCATTTATCACCTATTGCATTGAATAACAGCGGATAATCTTCACGCTTATAGGCCTTACCATCACATAAAAGCCAACCATTTGGCACATTTTGCATAGCAAATGTTGCAATGAATCCAGCGGGAAAACTTTCTATCTTTGGTGGTGTAGGATTTAATAAATACCAACCCTCATGCTCTTTTATTAAAACACCATTATTGTATACCATTTCATAAATGCCATCTGTTTGAAATTCTCCACCTTCTAATGGTATAACCCCCACATCAGTGGCTTTATAGATAAGCTTTTCTCCTATATTATTAACAGTTATGGTTGTCGCGCCAATATTTACACCACAAGCTTTAAAACGTATGACGATATCATTGTTGTATTTCTTTATAGGCGAAACTGTCTTTAAGGTAATTAATGTTGTTTTATCATCCACATTTACTATAAAACTTGAATTAATAGATCCACCATTATCTGCAAGATACTCGCGCACGCGCTGCATCATCGCCCGTGCACTATCATTAACAGAACTAGGCGGCTGACCTTCTGCCCAATTAATGATACTATCTGAATAAGCATTTTCATCAGCCTTTAGAGACCAATCGTAAATATTAGACATTTTAAATCCCCCAATTATTTTCATAGTTTTTCTAACAATTTCTCGTTCTGTGCACTAAAATGTGCTGCCGCTGTTGATGGGTACATCATAACCACTGCACCATCCGTATTTACGCATTTTATCTCTCTTCACTCCTTCCAATTTTATAACCTAAATTCACCAGACGCTTTTCATAACATTAGTATTAATGCTTTCTCTTCTAATGTATAATGTAACCACCTCATCTGATGTTACTTAATATCTTGTTTTGTTGCTTTGTTCTTATTATATAATTATTTTTAAAATCTTGCATCTTGTTGCAAAATTTATAAATACTATTCAAAATTTTTCTTATTATGGATTTCATATAACCATTATTGAATATAATAACTTATCATCCACATAAAAATTTCTGACTTAAACTTTATCTTTTTTTATTTTTTTCAATAGTTTAAATCTATCTCGTCGATATTTTATACCATATATTTTAAACAAAGAAATTCTATCTTTTGACTATCATTTGTATTAAAACTTTAAAAATTAGCTTCAGATTTTTTGCATGCTTCATTATGTTTTTATTCACACGCAGATACTTTGTTCTATTTTATTCAATTTCTTCCTGAAATTGTGTCACAAGATTAGCACCAATGTTTTTTGAATAAGCTTTTGTTCAATCTAAATGTATCATAGAGAATATATTCACTATGGACATTTGCTCCACACTTTCATTGAACTGGAAATGAAATACTTTGAAATATCAAATATCACATACCTTCACAAAACTTGAAGGTTGTATCCGACCCAGAAAAAATTAAAAAGCCCAACCTCGGCCCTCCCCCAATTTTTATGAACAATATCCCTGTTTTTTAAACGCCCCATAACCAACTTTCCCCCTCCCACACTTAGCACATCTCCCTCTATATATTATTATATGTATATTTTTTTTGCAAGAACAATAAATCATTCTAAACAACATCTTGCAATTATTGGTGTTCTTCTTAATTCATGGCAACATTATTAAAGATTAGGTATTGTTTCACGCTTTTGTTTATCGCATTCTTAATGGGAACATCCCCCTCATGAAGAATAGAATGCTCCAAACAAAATATAATGATATTGCATATTACGCACTTTTTTAAGAAATATTGCTCAAAATATACTCCTTTTATTTTACGACAGCGCACGTCAATAATAAAATAGTAAGCCATTATAGATCATCAGCGTTAAGCTTTTGAAGATACAAGCAGGAACCCATCATACATTTTGTTGGCCCTTACGTTTTGACAGCCTCACATCTTAGAATGTTCATTCTATGACATTTGGCTTCCTTTCTTCAAGTGTTTTGCCCCATACGCTCCCACTTATGACATGCAAGGAAGTGTTTTTATATGAAAAGATATATGATGAGAGAATCTTATGGTATTCTGAGTTATTATTTTAATATGAAAAAAATCTCAATCTGAGCCATAAACTATCTAATTTTTCCCTAATAATCCGTTTTTAACTTTATTCTGGTTTATAAAAGCCTCAATATCATAGTTTATCACTTCATAATATCTATTTTCACTCTTAAAAACACACCAAAATCGTTTAAAATATATTTTTATGATTGACAATATAGATATTTAAGCCAACCATATTCGTATTAACAAAAATACTTCAAGTGGGAGGAGGTATAAAAATATTAGAATAGATATTGTATTAGTTTTTCAAAATAACTTTTCTTGAGCTATATTGGATTTTCTTTGCTACAAAGCAATATTATTCCTATTCACCCGAATGCTCGTGATTGATAATTTGAATACATCCCCACTAACATCGCAACCTATTTTTGAACTCTGTGTCTATAAGGAAAAAGTTTGTGCAGAAAAATACTCCATCAATCAGTTGTAGCCCCTTTCCCGCTTCACGCAAAATTTATCAACAGAGCCTTCTCTTTTCTGATGTGCGCGTACCATTGCGTGAAATTTCACTGACTGATGGCAGTGGTGAAAAACCTTTAAACGTCTACGATACTTCTGGCCCCTACACAGATAAAGATATGATCATTGATATTACAAAAGGCTTGCCAGCAATTAGCTTGCCTTGGCTCTCTAAGCGGGATGATACTGAAACTTATCCTGCACGATTAGTTAAACCTGAAGATAATGGATTGACTTCTGATAAAAACCTTACACCAGCCTTTAAACAAAAACGTCCTATTTTACGAGCAAAAAATGGCAAAGCAATTACACAAATGGCTTACGCACGCGCAGGCATTATTACCGAAGAAATGGAATATGTGGCTATACGAGAAAATGAAGGATTAGCAGTAAAAGAACGGCAGAATGTACCATCAAATGAAACATTTTCTGGATCAATACCAGAAATTTATACTGCCGAATTTGTTCGCAATGAAATTGCTTGTGGACGCGCCATTATTCCACAAAACATTAATCATCCAGAGTGCGAACCCATGATTATTGGGCGTAATTTCCGTGTTAAAATTAATGCCAATATTGGCAATTCAGCAGTAACGTCATCTATGGAAGAAGAAGTTGATAAAATGGTTTGGGCCATTCGCTGGGGAGCAGATACAGTTATGGATCTCTCAACAGGTCGAAATATTCACAATATTCGTGAATGGATTATCCGAAATTCTCCTGTGCCCATCGGAACAGTCCCTCTTTATCAAGCACTCGAAAAAGTACAGGGTATTGCCGAAAACTTAACATGGGATATTTTCCGTGATACCCTTATTGAGCAAGCAGAGCAAGGTGTTGATTATTTTACCATTCATGCAGGATTAAGATTACCATTTATTCCTATGACCATTGATCGTGTAACAGGTATTGTTTCACGAGGCGGTTCTATTATGGCAAAATGGTGTCTCCATCATCACAAAGAAAGCTTTCTCTATGAACATTTTGATGAAATTTGTGATATTGCAAAAACATATGATATCTCTCTTTCATTAGGAGATGGGTTACGCCCTGGCTCTATTGCCGATGCCAATGATGAGGCCCAATTTGCAGAGCTTAAAACCTTGGGAGAATTGACAAAAATTGCTTGGAAAAAGGATGTACAGGTTATGATTGAAGGACCAGGACATGTCCCAATGCACAAAATTAAAGAAAATATGGAGCAACAATTAGATCTTTGTCATGAGGCGCCTTTTTATACTTTGGGACCTCTTACAACGGACATTGCTCCTGGTTATGACCATATTACATCAGCAATTGGTGCCGCTATGATTGGATGGTTTGGAACTGCTATGTTGTGTTATGTAACACCTAAAGAACACCTAGGACTCCCCGATAGGAATGATGTAAAAACTGGTGTGATCACTTATAAAATTGCTGCTCATGCCGCTGACCTTGCTAAAGGTTTGCCTAGAGCACAATTGCGCGATAATGCTCTTTCGCGTGCACGATTTGATTTTAGATGGCACGATCAATTTAACCTTTCTCTTGATCCAGAAACAGCCTGTGCCTTTCATGATGAGACAATGCCTAAAGAAGCCCATAAATTGGTGCATTTTTGTTCCATGTGTGGACCAAAATTCTGTTCTATGCGTATTTCCCATGATATTCGTGAGGCAGCTGCAATAAGAAAAACAAAAGGGGAAGGTATGATCGCCATGGCCGAAAAATATCAGAAAAATGGCGACCTTTATATGGAAATTGTTCCTCCTCAAAAAAAGAAAGTAAATAGTTGAAGAACATTCTTATCAAAGGTGCAGGTGTAGGCGGCTTAACAGCTGCCTTTATGTTACAGCAAAAAGGTGCTTCTGTTACTGTATCGGCCCCCCCTCATTCACCTATAGGAAGTGCTAGTTGGTATGCAGGAGGAATGCTTGCACCTTACTGTGAAAGGGAAAGTGCAGAACAAATTGTTGAAGATCTTGGTGTACAAGCTATACAATGGTGGCGTAAAACGCTCCCCAACCTTGTCATACAAAAAGGCACTTTAGTGGTTGCACCTACACGAGATAGAGGAGAGCTTGAACGATTTTCTGTGCGTACGCATAATCACAAAACCGTAGATAATACAGAAATAGCTCATCTTGAACCAGATCTTGCTGAACGTTTTAACTGTGCGCTCTTTTATGAAAATGAAGCCCATATTGACCCTCGCAAAGCACTTATGGCTTTAAAAGAAAAGCTTCTCAACAATGGAGCCTGTTTTGTTGATGTAGAGAAGGCTGAAAAAAATTTTGATATTATTATTGATGCGACAGGAATAGCACGTTTAGGAAAAGATAAAAATATACGGGGCGTACGCGGTGAAATGCTTCTCGTGCGCTGCACCGATATTAAAATTTCGCGTCCAATTCGTCTTCTTCACCCACGGTTTCCTCTCTACATTGTACCTCGACAAGATAATATTTTTATGATTGGTGCAACGATGATTGAAAGTGACTTTGATGGTGCAATCTCTGTAAGATCAATGATGGAACTGCTCAACGCGGCTTATACTTTACATCCTGCTTTTGCTGAAGCAGAAATTATTGAATCTGGCGTTGGTGTTCGTCCATGTTATCCTAATAACTTCCCTTCTGTGCATAAAGATGGTAACTTTATTTCTATTAATGGATTTTATAGACATGGTTTTCTGTTGTCTCCAGAAATGGCAAAACGAGCAATGAAATTGGCATTGGAATAAAGCATGCAAATATTTGTTAATGGTGAAACAGTCCAAACAGAAGTTATGACTCTCGGTCTCTTGCTTGAAGAATTGGGGTATGAAGGAAATTGGCTTGCAACTGCTGTTAACGCTGAAGTTGTTCCCATAGATGCGCGAAGCCAATTTGTCTTGCATGAAGGAGATAAAATTGAAATTCTAAGCCCAATGCAAGGAGGCTAAAATTATGCTGAATCTTTATGGACGACAATTCTCTTCCCGTCTTCTATTAGGTACAGCGCAATATCCTTCACCAGCAATCCTTCGTGATGCTATTCATAAATCGAATACGGAAATTGTAACTGTTTCCTTGCGCCGTGAAACTGCAGGAGGAAAACAAAGTGGACAATTTTGGCAATTTCTTCAAGAACTTGGGGTAACAGTGCTTCCTAATACTGCTGGTTGTTATACTGTTAAAGAGGCCGTAACCACAGCCCAATTAGCAAGAGATCTTTTTAAAACGGCTTGGATTAAACTCGAAATTATCGGTAATTCAGATACCTTACAGCCAAATATTTTTTCCTTAATCGAAGCTGCTCAAATTTTAAACAATGAAGGTTTCAAAATTTTTGCCTATACAACGGATGATCTCATTGTTGCTGAAAAACTTTTCGACATTGGTTGCCGTGTTATTATGCCTTGGTGTGCTCCTATTGGTTCTGCCAAAGGACCTCATAATACTGATGGATTGCGTTCTATCCGTGCTTACCTTCCTGATGCTACTCTTGTTATTGATGCCGGCATTGGGCGCCCATCACATGCCGCCATTGCGATGGAACTGGGTTATGATGCGGTCCTTCTTAATACCGCAGTTGCTAAAGCAGCTGATCCTGTTTTGATGGCTGAAGCATTTTCTAAAGCTGTTCAAGCAGGACGTATGGGATATAAAGCTGGCATGATCGAAGCACGCAATGTAGCAGTCCCTTCAACACCAATCATTGGAAAAGCAGTATTTTCATGAAACTGGATCCTTTTTACCTCATCGTTGATAACGCTGATTGGATTGAACGTTTGCTTCCTCTTGGCATCAAGCTCGTACAATTGCGTATGAAACATGAAAATCAACAAATAATCCGTCAACATATTAAGCGTGCAAAAAACATATGCAATAAATTGGGAGCACAATTAATTATTAATGATCATTGGGAAATAGCAATTGATGAAAAGTGTAATTTTATTCATCTGGGACAAGAAGACCTAAGCAATGCTGATCTTCACGCAATTCGTAAAAGTGGTATAAAAATTGGTCTTAGTACACATGATGAACATGAATTGGATATCGCACTCTCTGCTAATCCTGAGTATATTGCACTTGGTCCTATTTATCCGACAATCTTAAAAAAAATGAAATGGATGCCGCAAGGACTAGAAAAAATCAAACAATGGAGAAAGCGGATTGGTGCTTTACCTTTGGTGGGTATTGGTGGTTTAACACCAGAACGCGCAGTTGGTGTTTTAAAAGCAGGAGCAAATAGTGCTGCTGTTGTGACTGATATTATCCTCCATAAAAAACCTGAAGAGCGTGTACAACAGTGGATAAAAGTGACACAAACATGGCGTTGATACCTTCTATTCTTATTGTTGCGGGCACTGATCCAACAGGAGGTGCTGGTATTGTTCGTGATATAGAAACCTCTGCACATTTTCAAATAAAAGCAAATTTAGCAATTACTTGTGTTAACGTACAAGATGATAATCGCGTTGTCGAAATCACTCCAATGTGTGGAGACCTCGTCGCTGCACAAATGCGTGCTGCCCTAGAAGCAAATCCAATAAGCGCAATAAAAATCGGTATGACGGGGACAAAAGAAATTATAGCAGCAATCTGTAACGTACTCAAAGACTATCCCCATGTTCCTGTTATTTTGGACCCTGTACTTGTCGCTTCATCAGGAGGAAAACTAACAACGGAAACAATCATCGACACTATGATCGATAAACTGCTTCCTCATGTTGATCTTTTAACACCGAATAGAGAAGAACTCGCTCTTCTTAGCCACAGTCCATTGGCATCTCATGATACGCAAGCAATACAACAAGCAAAAAAACTTTTGTCATTGGGAGCTCGCTCTATTTTAGTAAAAGGGGGACATGCAGAGGGGCCTCTTGCAATTGATAGCTTCATTGACAAAACTGAAGTCATAAATATCTCTACTCCACGTTTAAAAGGAACAATGCGAGGAACAGGTTGCATTCTCTCAAGCACTATTGCAGCGCATTTAGCATTAAATGAACCTCTCATTTCAGCTGTAAAAAAAGCAAAAGAATATATCCACACATTGCTTTTAACCCATTGTGAAAACTGTTTGTAACGTCTTATTATTTTTTCACATAAAAGTAATATTTATATATTTCAATTAATATATTTAATATTTTTAATAAAAGTTATTAAAAAAATATAATAATTATAATAATAAAAAATTTATACTTGATTATTATAAATAAAATACTACAAAATTCACTTTTATTAAGTATTAAATATATAATATAATGATAACAAATATTATAACACCACTTGCATTTAGTAAAAAAATCTTTTATTATGAATGAGTTTATTCTGTTTAAAAAGTTGAAATAGCGCAATTTAAACAAATTGTACATTTAAAGATGTATATAATCGCGAACACTCGCATTTTACGATTTGCCTTTTTTGTGAAAAGAGAGAATCCTATCAGCGTTCTTATACATTAATGGCTAGCGAATACATTTAATAAAACTTGAAGGATAATTTTGTTTGATCTATAATCGCTAGATCATTAGAAAAAGTAAAATGTTAAATCAAACGCCGTGCTCAATTTCCTATGAAGAACTCTTAAACTTTTATAAAGAAAGTGGTGCGGATGCCGTTCTGACGGATTTCCCTATTGATCGTTTTAAGCAGTCTGCTTGTTCAGAGAAAAAATTAATATCTGTCGTGAACATTTCTCATAATCAACAAGCATCTGCCAAAACATCTCCAACCGTAAAATTAGATCATCATCAGCTGCATAACTCTAGGACTATACAAAATGAATCCACAGCTATAGAGAGTGCAAAAAGTGCCAAGACACTTGATGAATTAAAATCTGCTCTCCTTGCATTTAATGGCTGTTCATTAAAATTGACAGCAAAAAATACCTGTTTTTCAGATGGAACAGCAGGAAGCCCCCTGATGCTTATAGGCGAAGCACCAGGACGAGACGAGGATATACAAGGAATTCCTTTTGTGGGAAAAGCTGGGATGTTGCTTAATAAAATCCTCGCATCAATTGGCTTAACAAGAAATAATGTTTACATTGCCAACACTATTCCTTGGCGTCCGCCAGGAAATCGTACACCAACACCAAGAGAAGTTGCCTTGTGCCGCCCTTTTATTGAACGGCACATTTATTTAGCGCGTCCTCGTGTTCTTATAGCACTGGGAGGTGTTGCTGCACAGTTTCTTACTGGATCTCAAAATGGGATTATCCGAACAAGAGGGAAATGGCATATCTATGAAAGCGAGGATAATATAAAAATACCTGTTATGCCAACTTTCCACCCAGCCTACCTTCTTAGAACCCCTAGTCAAAAGAAGCTTACATGGATAGACTTCTTAGAAGTAAAAAATCGCCTCGACAGCCTTTTGTAATTCTTTAATCCTATCTTGCTTCTAAAATTAACACACCCTTCTTTAACTCTTAAAATACAAATGGGAAAAAACTATGAAACAGCCAATAACATCTATTTATCGTTTGGAAGACTACCAACCAACCCCTTACGTTATCCCTAAAACACAACTTTCTTTCCAATTGGCACCGACAAAAACCTATGTTACAGCCATATTGTCTATTGAATCCCGTCACGATACAAAAGAATTAACACCTCTTATTCTTTCTGGTGATGATCTTACTTTAATTTCCGTTTCTATTAATGATGAGATATTAGCTCCAAACACTTATAAAGTGACGCCTTCACGTTTAGAAATTACAACGCCACCAACGGCTCCTTTTACATTGAAATTGGTTACAGAACTGAATCCTGAAAGCAACCGCCAACTTATGGGGCTTTACCTTTCAAATGGTGTTTATTGCTCACAATGCGAATCGGAAGGTTTTCGTCGTATTACTTATTTTTACGACCGCCCAGATGTTCTTTCTACCTATAGAGTGAAAATTGAAGCAGATACCCAAACAATCCCAATCTTGCTTTCAAATGGTAATCTGGTGGAAACAGGAACTTTAGAAAATAATCGCCATTTTGCCATTTGGGAAGATCCTTATCCCAAACCATCTTATCTCTTTGCTTTAGTAGGTGGAGATCTTGATAAGTTAGAAGACCATTTTACAACTGTATCTGGACGACGTATCGAGCTTGGTATCTATGTAGAAAAAGGAAAAACCGAACGCGCAACCTATGCAATGGATGCTCTTAAACGTTCCATGCGTTGGGATGAACAATGTTTTGGGCGCGAATATGATCTTGATGTTTTCAATATTGTTGCTGTTTCCGACTTTAATATGGGAGCAATGGAAAACAAAGGCCTTAACGTTTTTAATGATAAATATGTTCTTGTCGATCCTGAAACAGCAACCGATCAGGATTATAGAAATGTTGAACGTGTCATTGCACATGAATATTTCCATAATTGGAGCGGTAATCGTGTTACCTGTCGCGATTGGTTTCAACTCTGTTTAAAAGAAGGATTCACTGTTTATCGTGATCAGGAATTTTCATCAGATCAAAATGTACGCAGCCTACAGCGAATTGAAAATGTAAAAGCATTAAAAGCAACGCAATTTGCAGAAGATGCAGGACCTCTTGCGCATCCTGTGCGTCCTCGTCAATATAGCCAAATTAATAATTTTTACACAACAACTGTTTATGAAAAAGGTGCTGAAGTTGTTCGCATGATACGGACTATTTTAGGTCCTACTCTTTTTCGTAAAGGCACTGATCTTTATTTTCAACGTCATGATGGACAAGCTTGTACAATTGAAGATTTTATTACCTGTTTTGCTGAAGTGTCTGGTCAAGACTTCTCCCAATTCATGCTATGGTATGAACAGGCAGGAACACCCAATGTAGAAATCGATAGTCATTATAGCGATGGTGTTTTAACAATTCATGCAAAGCAACATATTCCCGTTACCCCACAACAAAAAACAAAAAAGCCCATGTTTATCCCTATCGCTTTTGGACTCCTAGGACCTAATGGAGAAAACCTCACCTATGAAGCAGATACAGATATTCAATCAGATGTTATGCTTTTATCCAAGGAAAGCCAAACCTTTACATTAAAGGGACTGCGTGAAAAACCCGTTTTATCACTGCTGCGAGACTTTTCAGCACCAATCATTCTACACACTCCATTCAATGAAAGAGAACTTATTTTTCTTGCACAACATGATGACAATCACATCAATCGCTGGCAATCTCTTAATCATTTAATGACGCAAGCTTTGATTCAAAGCATTCAAGATAAAACACAAGAAAAAGCAACATTCCCTTCTGCTTTGCTAAAGCTGATTGAAACGATCATAATAGATGAAACCTTAGAGCCTGAATTTCGTGCCTTCTGTTTAAATTTACCTAGTGAAGTTGAGCTTGCTCATACAATCGGTAAAAATATTGACCCAGATCGTATTCATTGTGTCCGCAATCAGTTTTTAGTTTCACTTGCACAAACCCATCAAGAGCTCTTAACAAAATTCTATGAACAAATGCAAACCCAAGAGCCCTATTCACCAAACACTGCACAAGCTGGAAAGCGAGCATTAAAGAATATCATACTGGATTATCTTTCCATTGCTGAAGCCAATCCAAATCGTGCTGCTATACAATATGCAACAGCTGATAATATGACTGACCGTATGGCGAGTATCGCTGTTCTCGTGAAGCGTTTTAATGAAAGTGCGCAGGCACAAAATGCCTTAAATGATTTTGAAAACCGTTATCAGCATGACCCTTTGGTCATGGATAAATGGTTTTCTATTCAAGCAATGGTTGCTGGCACATCAACACTTGAGAATGTTCAAAAGCTCATGCAACATCCGCTTTTTTCACAAGATAATCCTAATCGTGTACGTTCCCTAATCGGTGTTTTTGCCTCTAACAATCTCACTGGCTTTAATAGGATGGATGGAGCGTCTTATCATTTTCTTTGCCAAGTCATTTTGGAAATTGACAAAAAAAATCCACAGCTTGCTTCACGATTATTAACAATGATGCGCTCTTGGCGACAATTAGAACCTATTCGACAACAAAAACTTGAAACTGAATTAAAAATGATTGCTGTTGCGCCAAAATTATCAAGCGATGTTGCTGATATCATTAATCGTCTGCTCACTTAAAACAAAAAATTATTTTAAATCAATATGCTATAATATTTTTTAAAATAAATTCTATAAACTATTCGATCATCATTAAACCTATAAACAGGTAATCTAAGCCTGTTTATAGGTCACGTTTAAAGTGCTTTTTTCTTTTCATATTCCAAAATCATAAAAGTAAAATTATTTTTTTAAAAAAAAAGACTGGACAGAAGACTCCTGTTTTGATTCATTGCACTCGATGGGGTTACTATGAATATCGAAGCAGTTTTTAAATCACATTATTCCAAAATTAAAGGAACGCGAGATGGCTAAATTGGACGCATATAATGCGCCAAGGGAGGTGTATGCTGATTCAAAATCAAGCGCTCAAAGTCGCAAGGAGCGGACAGAGCGTACCAATCTGTTTTCTGGTCCTGCCTATCAAAAACTTCTTTTTATTGAACCTTGGCTGCGACGTTCACTCCCATTTGTAATTCTTGCATTTCTTGTTACGCTAGCAGCAATCCGTTTCCTATCAATCTATGATTGGCGCAACACAATTGATAAAAACACGCATTCTACCATCACTCTCTTAGCTTCTCATATTACCAATACGATTGACCGTGACTTACTTGCCGCCGCTCGACAAGGAAAAACTGCTGCTCTTTCTCATAATCATTTACAAAATATCCTAACTAATTTTCGTAACAAAGGTCTTATAAAAACCAGCGCTGTTATTGCTATTGTCGATCAAAAAGGCAATGTCCTAGCTTCATCAAGTTCCGAGATTGTCTTAGGAAAACCCTTACAGGATTTTACCTCTGAAAGCATTGCTTTACAAGCTCTAGGAAAACATGCTGGAATCATGAAAATTACAATAGGAAAAGATATTCCTGCTCTCGCTTCCTTTCAGCAAACAGAAAATGGACAATATGGGGTATTCATCAGTGAAAAAATGCAACATATTTACATGGAATGGCGGAAAGCTCTCTCGTTAAATATAACCATGTTCATTGGAACTAGTGGCGTTATCCTTGCTCTTCTTTATGCTTATTACAACCAAATTGTACGAGCACGCAAAACAGATCTTGTTTCAGAAAAAATTCAAAACCGTATTGATATGGCAATGATGCGTGGACGCTGTGGACTATGGGATTGGAATATGGCAAGTGGACGCGTCTACTGGTCACGAGCAATGTACGAAATGCTCGGCTATGTCCCTCAAGATGCATTGCTCTCAATTTCCCAAATTAGCGCCATTATCAATCCAAATGATGCGAATTTTTTTGACCTTGCTCAGGAATTAATGAGCGGTAAAAAAAAGCATATCGATATTAACGTTCCTATGCGTCATGCTGATGGTCATTATGTATGGATGCGTATTCGTGCCGAAGTGACTGAAGAAGAAGAACCCCATTTGGTTGGTATTTCCTTCGATATTAGTGAACAGCAACAATTGGCTGAACAAACGGCGCAAGCCGACCTTCGTATCCGTGATGCGATTGAAAACATTTCAGAATCTTTCGTCTTGTGGGATGCTGAAGGACGTTTAGTCATGTCCAACAGCAAATTTTGCGAATATGCCGCTATTCCTAAACAAATTCTCCAATCAGGTATCCAACGTGCAACCGTCGAAGCCATGGCACGCCCTGCTCTCAGTGAATATCCCCTTAAAGATGATGGTACTGGTAACTTAACCAGTATTCGCCAAACGGCAGATGGTTGTTGGCTCAAAATTAACGAACGTCGAACCCAAGATGGAGGTTTAGTTTGTATTGGGACTGACATTTCTGAGCTTAAACAACAACAAGAAAAATTTGAAGACAGTGAAAGACGTCTTTTTTCTTTCATTCAAGAACTCAAACGCACACGAGGGAGTGCTCAACAACGTGCAACAGAAGTTGAAAAACTTAATAAAAGTCTGAAAGCAGAAAAAGAGCGCGCCGAAAGTGCTAACAAGGCTAAATCAGAATTTTTAGCCAATATGTCTCATGAATTGCGCACACCTCTGAATGCTATTCTCGGTTTTTCAGATATCATGTTACAATCGACTTTTGGCCCTCTTGGTTCACAACGCTATAAGGAATATATGCATGATATTTACAATTCAGGAACCCATCTTCTAACCCTTATCAATGACATCCTTGATATGTCAAAAATCGAAGCAGGAAGATTTACGCTTGATTGTAAAAATACCGATCTTGAGCCCATCATTAGTGAAGCAGTACGAACACTAACGCCTCAAGCTCAAGAAAAAAATATTGTTGTTACAACAAACATTACCCCAGAACTTCATGCTGAAGTTGATGGTCGTGCAATGAAACAGATTTTCCTAAATCTCATCTCTAATGCCGTTAAATTTACGCCTTCTGGTGGAAATATTGATGTCTGCGCTTTCAAGAAAAAAAATAATCTTATTTTTAAAATTACAGATACAGGTGTTGGTATTCCCCAATCAGCAATTAAAAAACTTGGGCAACCTTTTGAACAAGTTGAAAATCAGCTTACTAAATCTCATACGGGCTCAGGTCTTGGCTTAGCCATTTCACGCTCCTTGCTAGAACTCCACAAAGGAAAACTTGAAATTACTTCAAAAGAAATGAAAGGAACAACTGTAACGATTATAATGCCCATCACACAAAGTTAAATTTCTCCATTTTGTTCTCGTTGTAGTAAAATCTGTTTCCGTTTGTCCCCCCAACGATACCCTGAAATAAAACCATTTTTACGCACAACACGATGACAGGGAATGATAACAGCCAATTCGTTACGTGCACAGGCATGAGCAACGGCACGAAAAGCATTCGGCATACCAATACGGCATGCTAAGATCTCATATGAAATTGTTTCACCACATGGTATATCACATAATACTGCCCATACTTGTCGTTGAAAAACTGTACCATTTATATCTAAGGGAAAATTATATTTTTTTACCAGCTTAGGTGTTTCTATCATGGCTATAATATGGGCAACTTCTCTCTTAAATGTATTGTCACCTACAACTTGTTGTGCATCACCAAAGCGTATCGTAAACTCCTGTAATAATTGCTCTACAGTGTCTCCTAACGCTATATGACAAATCCCTTTTTGAGACCTAGCCACCAAAAGCTTTCCTATTGATACATCTTTCAGACAGAATACTCTCGTTTGGGAAATATTCAGCATTTTAGTCTTCTTTATATTTTAAAAAGTTTTGAACATCATCCATAAAGTAAAGGGAGAGTATTCACTATCTTTTAAAAACAAACAAAATCATTCTGAAATTATATCCTTAGCCATTGTATTAAAATATACTCTCACCCTTTTATGAAATGGAAAGATACATAGATTGACTTTCTTCCTACCCTAAAACGGAAACTTCGACCAGAGCTGATCTATCAACAATCTTGCTTTTTATATAACAGATTCCAACTGAACCCATTTGATATGGTTTATTTCATAAGCTCTCTACAGACAAATCCTACCCTGAATTCTATCATATACTCTAACAAAAAACACCTTAATGTGGTAAATTTTCATACTTTATATCACAGCTCTAAACGGCAGTATTTTACGGAACAACACGATAAGCTTCCCATTTTATTTTACGAAATCCCATCGAACCATAAATAATGGCTTATGTTTTACAAGCAACAGAAAAAGCGCGTGCTCTCTTAAGCAAAAAACGTCATAAAACACAAAGAAAGTATGCCGGCAATGAATTGGAAAGATGTTCTGGCTTTTTATGCTCCACAGTATGCTTGAATATTCTAATTTGTTGGAGCACTGTTATTATTTTTTATCAAAGGTCATACTTTTGATAGACTGACGAGATGACTCAACTCAAAAAAGAAATTTATCTTCAATTTTATGAAAAAAAGCATGGAAAAGGTATTTTAATGCTTACTTTCTTTGTCACTTAACTTATAAAATGACGGTAGCCTCAGAACTAAAATATTTTGCCCGCAACAATCGCACATAGATATTTGTCATAGGAAAAAGTCATGCCCAAACGCACAGATATAAAATCTATTCTTATCATCGGAGCAGGACCTATTATCATTGGTCAGGCATGTGAATTTGATTATTCAGGCACTCAAGCCTGTAAAGCATTAAAAGAAGAAGGTTACCGAATTATTTTGGTAAATTCTAATCCTGCCACGATTATGACAGATCCAGATCTAGCTGATGCAACTTATATAGAACCCATTACTCCTGAAATCGTTGCCAAAATTATTGCCCACGAGCGTCCCGATGCCCTTTTGCCCACTATGGGAGGACAAACAGCCCTCAATACTGCTTTATCATTAAAGCGTATGGGTATTTTAGACCGCTATCATGTTGAAATGATAGGAGCTAATGCTGATGCTATTGATAAAGCTGAAGATCGTGCTTTATTCCGCCAAGCGATGGCAAAAATCGGTTTGGAAACGCCACGCTCTATGTTAGCCAATGCAACAGAACTGAAAGAAGAAAATCGCCAACAACACGCAAAAACGTGTGCTGAACTTAAAGCAAAGCTTTCTGGTGCTGCGCTTGACAAAGCACTCGAAGAACTTGAGCGCAACTGGCGACATACCGAAGCTGATCGCAAACAACATTATATCGCCCATGCAACAGCAAAAGCAGTTCAAGCTCTTGATGTTGTTGGGCTTCCAGCTATTATTCGTCCTTCATTTACCCTTGGTGGAACTGGTGGTGGAATTGCTTATAACCGCTCTGAATTCTATGAAATTATTGAACGTGGGCTTGAAGCTTCACCAACAACAGAAGTATTAATTGAAGAAAGTGTTTTAGGGTGGAAAGAATATGAGATGGAAGTTGTTCGTGATAAAAACGACAATTGTATCATCGTTTGTTCTATTGAAAACATTGATCCAATGGGGATTCATACCGGTGATTCGATCACTGTAGCACCTGCTCTCACCTTAACCGATAAAGAATATCAATGTATGCGTAATGCTTCGATTGCTGTTTTGCGTGAAATTGGTGTTGAAACGGGCGGATCCAATGTACAGTTTGCTGTCAATCCTGAAAATGGGCGCCTCATTGTTATTGAAATGAATCCGCGTGTTTCTCGCTCTTCAGCGCTTGCCTCAAAAGCAACGGGGTTTCCCATTGCCAAAGTAGCGGCTAAACTGGCTGTTGGTTATACACTTGATGAATTAAAAAATGATATCACGGGTGGTGCAACACCAGCATCATTTGAACCTTCTATTGACTATATTGTGACAAAAATTCCTCGTTTTGCGTTCGAAAAATTTCCCGGTTCATCACCTGTCCTCACAACTGCGATGAAATCTGTAGGAGAAGTCATGGCAATTGGACGCACTTTTCAAGAATCGTTACAAAAAGCACTCCGTGGACTTGAAACAGGGCTTACGGGTCTTGATGAAATTGTGATTCCAGAGCATGCTGAAGGTGATGAAAAAAGTTCTATACGCTCAGCCATTGCCATACCAAGCCCTGATCGTCTACGCTATATTGCTCAAGCCATGCGCACAGGCTTACCCTTAAATGAGATTCACCAAATTAGCAAAATTGATCCGTGGTTTTTAGAACAAATAGCCTCCATCATTGAAATGGAGCAGCGTATCCGCATTCATGGATTACCCCAAGATGCAGATAATTTACGTATGTTAAAAGCTATGGGCTTTTCAGATGCGCGATTAGCCTCCCTTACAGGGAAAGAACCCGATTATATCGCAGCTTTACGTAAATCACTGAATGTTAAACACGTCTTCAAACGGATTGATACTTGTGCCGCTGAATTTTCTTCTCCTACAGCCTATATGTATTCAACATATGAAGTTCCCTTTGCAGGTGTAGAGCACTCGGAAGCACACGTTTCTGAACGCAAAAAAATTGCTATTTTAGGCGGTGGACCAAACCGCATTGGGCAAGGTATTGAATTTGATTACTGTTGCTGCCACGCTGCTTTTGCACTGCGTGATGCAGGATTTGAAGCGATTATGATTAACTGTAATCCTGAAACAGTTTCAACCGACTATGATACCTCTGATCGCCTTTACTTTGAATCTTTAACAACAGAAGACGTTATCGCTATTTTAGAAGCAGAACAGGAAAAAGGAGATTTGGTTGGAGTCATCGTCCAATTTGGCGGACAAACACCCTTGAAATTGGCAAGCGCTCTAGAAAAACACAACATCCCCATCCTAGGTACTTCACCTGACGCTATCGACTTAGCAGAAGATAGAGATCGCTTTCAAAAACTGTTATTTAAACTTAATTTAACACAACCTCAAAATGGTATTGCCCACTCCATTGAACAAGCACGCCTCATTGCCCACGAACTAGGCTTCCCCTTGGTTGTACGTCCCTCTTATGTTTTAGGAGGACGTGCTATGCAAATTATTCGTGATGAACGTAGCTTACAAAATTATTTACTTGAGAGTGTCCCTGAATTAATTTCAGAAGATATCAAAGTCCGTTATCCTAACGACACAACAGGACAAATCAATATATTGCTTGGTAAAAATCCGCTTCTCTTTGATACCTATTTAACAGAAGCAATTGAAGTAGACGTCGATTGTCTATGTGATGGCAAAGAAACACTAATCGTTGGTATTATGGAACACATTGAAGAAGCTGGTATCCACTCTGGTGATTCAGCATGTTCTCTACCAGTCCATACGCTCTCAAATAAAATAGTTACTGAATTAGAGCGCCAAACCAAAGCATTAGCACAAGCACTTCATGTTCGCGGCTTAATGAATGTACAATATGCTATAAAAGATGACACCATTTATGTCTTAGAAGTCAATCCCCGTGCTTCACGTACGGTCCCATTTGTTGCAAAAACGATTGGTCGCCCTATTGCTAAAATGGCTGCACGTATTATGGCAGGAGAAACGCTTCATGATGCTCTTGAAGCTTATGGTGGATTACCTTCTTTGCAAAAAAAACAACATATTGCCGTCAAGGAAGCCGTATTTCCTTTTGCTCGTTTTTCAGGTGTTGATACACTTCTTGGTCCAGAAATGCGCTCAACCGGTGAAGTTATGGGTCTTGACTATGAGTTTTCGCTTGCTTTTGCTAAAGCCCAGCTTGGAGCTGGTGTAAAACTCCCTAAAGAGGGAACTTTGTTCGTTTCTGTAAGGGATGAAGATAAAAAACGCATCTTAAATCCTGTAAAACGTTTAACTGAGCTTGGCTTTTCTGTTGTCGCCACAAGTGGAACACAAAAATTTCTTACCGAACACCACGTTGAAGCAAAAAAAATTAACAAAGTTCTAGAGGGACACCCCCATATTGAAGACGCTATTCGTAATCGCCAAATTCAATTAATTTTTAATACAACTAGCACGGCCAGTGCCATCTCAGACTCAAAATCATTACGTTATGCAGCACTCATGCAAAATGTTCCCTATTATACAACAATAGCTGGAGCCGAAGCCGTCGTAGAAGCGATCAAAGCACTCAAAAAAAGGCCCCTTGAGGTACGTTCACTACAAAGTTATTTTAGTTGAATTTTTTCTACTTAGCAAAATGTACACTGTTTTCTTATTTTTCTTTATATAAAAATTGATTAAGACTTGCTTTTTCTTCTAAAAACTTTTATAGAGGTTTCATCGAATTTTCGGTTACGTGACTTTCTTTCCTGTGCAATCTGCACTTTCGACGAAACTTCTCCCACCTAATTTCGATCTACAACCGTATTGAAGAAATGAAAGCTTCAATGCTCAATATAATTATATATTCTAAGGAGTTTCCTATGTCTACAGGAACAGTTAAGTGGTTTAATACAACAAAAGGTTTCGGATTCATTCAGCCTAGTGATGGTAGTGCAGATGTATTTGTACACATTTCTGCCGTCGAGCGTTCAGGTCTAAACAGTCTTAATGAAGGGCAAAAAATCTCTTATGATGTTCTTCAAGATCGTCGTTCAGGAAAATTTGCCGCTGGTAACCTTGCAGCTCTTTAAAGTTTAAATTCTGCAATATTTTATTTAGAAATCTTCGTCTGTAACGACGAAGATTTTTTTATTTTGTATAAAGCATTATTTTACCTTGTGAAAATAAAAGACTGCTTATCTCCTTTGCACAATTTATCAAACCTCTCTTATACTTCCTCAAAAACTTTCATAAAACCTACGAAGAAATTACCTTGTAAAAATCTCAAAAAAGAAGAATATAAAGCCCGTGTAAGAGTATTTTGGAAGTTTTTTATTGCATACAATATAATCTCTTATAGAATATCCTGAAAGCAATAACCATTTGTTGATATAATATAAGGATTTAAAATTATGGCTTTTATTGCCGACAAACTGTCTCGTATCAAACCTTCTGCAACAATTGCTGCTTCTCAAAAAGCTCGCCATTTAAAAGCATTAGGGCGCAATGTTATTGCTTTAAGTGCTGGAGAGCCAGACTTTGATACCCCAGACAACATCAAAAACGCGGCTATTGAAGCTATTCGGAGGGGAGAAACAAAATACCCTCCCATATCTGGAATTCCAGAATTGCGCCAAGCAATTTCTGCAAAGTTTAAAAGAGAAAATAACCTTCTTTACCAACCAGAACAAATTATTGTTGGTACTGGTGGAAAACAAATTCTCTTTAATGCATTCATGGCAACTTTGAATAAAGGAGATGAGGTCATCATTCCATCCCCTTATTGGGTTAGTTATCCAGAAATGGTCGCACTCAACGATGGTACGCCTGTCTTTTTAGAAACAAAAGCCGAATTTTCTTATAAACTCCAACCACAAGAGCTAGAAGCTGCCATTACCCCCAAAACCAAATGGTTCATCTTTAACTCTCCTTCAAATCCATCAGGTGCCGCTTATACATATAATGAATTGAAAAAACTCACAGATGTTTTAGTAAAATATCCTCATGTTTATATCCTTTCCGATGATATATATGAACATCTCACATATGAGGGTTTTACCTTTGTTACTCCAGCTCAAGTAGAACCAGCGCTTTATGAGCGTACACTCACAATGAATGGTGTTTCTAAAGCCTATGCGATGACGGGATGGAGAATCGGTTATGCAGGCGGACCACAAGAACTCATTAAAGCCATGGATACCATTCAAGGTCAGCAAACATCTGGCACAAGTGTTATTTCACAATGGGCTGCGGTTGAAGCACTCAACGGACCACAAGACTTTATCACTAAAAATAAAAATATTTTTCAAGCACGCCGTGATCTCGTTGTTTCCATGCTAAACCAAACTCCTGGCATTCACTGTCCAACGCCCGAAGGTGCTTTCTATGTTTATCCTTCTTGCGCAGAACTTATTGGCAAGAAAACACCTAACGGCCAATCTATTACGAATGATGAAGACTTTGCCATAGCGCTTCTAGAAACAGAGGCTGTTGCTGTCGTCCAAGGATCTGCTTTTGGACTTGGACCAACTTTTCGTATTTCCTATGCAACATCAGAAAAATTACTTGAAGAAGCTTGTTTACGTATCCAGCGCTTTTGCAACAGTTTAATTTAAGATTTGTAATATCATCTCTTATGATTGTTTTTTTGCTAAATGTCAGTATATCTGAAAAAATATCAGAAACTGTATCATGGTCTAAATCTATCGATTCAACAAAATAGAGGCTATAGATAAAGATCAAAAAAATCTAGCTATCAAATAAATGAATCGGTCTATTATCATAAGATGATGAAAATCCTATTCTACTTTCTCCATTCAATTTATAACTCTAAAAAGACTGAGCACTTTTAAACACGATTGCCCTTATAATCAACGGCCCTTACAATAAAATCTTTTCTATTTCTTGGCTTATTCTTCGTCCTAAAATAAAGAAGAAGCCACCTCCCGTCGTTGTGTAAACAATCCAGTTTCCTTTAAGTTATCTCTAATAACTACTTGATTTATTTCATAGGCTTTATGAACAAGACCTGCCTTAAATATTCACCTCACACTCTAATAAAAAGCACTTCATGTATAAGGTTTTAAATATTTTATATCACACCCCTAAAAGACAGACTTTTATGGTACAACAGAATAAATCTCTCTCAAATTCCTCATTGAACTTTAGTATTCTTAAAAAATTGTTGGAGATCCACAAGTTTTGAAATTTTTTCCTTATCAACTTCCCATATATTGCAATTTCTAGGGACTCTTTCAAAAATTTAAAAAAAAGCCGGACATACGTCCGGCAAATTTGGAAAATCCTCAGAGATAAAATCAATCTGATAGATCTTCGTAAGGGAACACTCAAGAAAACGCACTGGGAGGCAACATTATCAAGAGATAGTGTTCTATGTCATTTTATAAGAAAAAGCACAATAAAGACTTAAGCGTATCTGCTATGCAATAAACACATAGCTTTAAATTTGTCTCCATCATGTAGCACTCTTCTTAATTAAATATAAAAATGTAAGCTACACCATCACAAGATTATCCATTTTTCAATATACAATAACCCTCACGGTTGCTAGCATTCATAAAAAACATTTATCCATTTTTTTTAAATATTTACCCGCACGGACTCCCTCCACTTTTAATGTGCAACAAACAGTTTTACTTGATTCAATATAGGAAAATTTGAAACAAAAGAATATTACGGGAGCCTCAAGTTGTAAAACAGCTAACTGTTCCTTATAAATTAAGGCATTAATATTAAAAAGACCACTGGCGGGCTTTTAAAAAAATATAATCTCGGAAAGCATTTAACCTTGCCAAATTCTTTAAATTATAAGGATAACAAAAAAAAGTATCAAAAGAAGGAATATCAACCATATCAGGAAAAAGACGCACCAAATGCTCATCATTATTGACGATATAATCAGGAAGCACAGCAATCCCAAGATCACGCATAAGCGCATTCTTTATTGAGATGATATTGTTGATTTGTAGAACTGAAACGCGCAATGATCCATCACTTCTACCAGCCTTTTCCAACCAATTTAAACCAGACAAATAAGGTGGGACAGGTTCACCGAACGAAATAATACGATGCTTATCGAGATCAGATAATTTTTCCGGCTTTCCATAATTTGCAATATACTTTTCCGAAGCATAAACATGCATATGAATTGTAAAGAGTTTTCTTTGTATAAGATCAGGTTGTTTGGGTTGATGTAAGCGAACTGCACAATCCGCATGACACATTGTCAAATCAAGCTCTTCATCGGAAAGCAAAAGCTGAACCTGCATATCAGGATAAAGACTAAGAAATTCTGGCATCCGCTCAGCAATCCACCCTGCCCCCATTCCAAAGGTCGAGGTCACACGCAAGTGCCCCGTTGGTTTTGCATAGCTTTCACTTAATTGCAAACGCACACTTTCAAGCTTCATCAAAACATCATGAGCTGTACGATAAAGAGTTTCTCCCTGTTCTGTAAGAATCAAACCACGCGCATGACGTTGAAATAAGGATACCCCAACCTCTTGTTCTAAAGCCGAAACCTGTCGTGAAACGGCTGATTGAGATAAATGAAGTTTTTGAGCAGCATGCGTAAAAGACCCCGCTTCTGCTGCAGCGTGAAAAACCCTTAACTTATCCCAATCCAACGGTGGCGCCACAATTAATTCTACCTCTATATTCTCTATGTTCTCAATGAGTGACTAACGCTTGGGTATATCCAAAAACCGTTCTGCTTCCAACGCTGCCATACATCCTCTTCCCGCAGCTGTTACAGCTTGACGGAATGTTTCATCTGTCACATCCCCAGCAGCAAAAACACCAGCAATGCTTGTTGCTGTTGAGTCCGGTGCTGTCCATAAATAGCCGCCTCGTTTTTGTTTCAGCTGTCCTTCAAACAGAGAAACAGCAGGATCATGCCCAATGGCAATAAATATGCCCTCTGCATTCACTTTCATCTCGTGACCTGTCTTAACATTTTTCAGACGCGCCCCTGTTACAACAGCGCCCATTTCCCCCTGTGCTGGCAGCCCCACAATTTCTTCAACCACATGATCCCAAAGAACACGCACATTATGACAAGCCAGCAACCTATCTTGCAAAATTTTTTCTGCCCGAAACTGCCCCCGCCTGTGAACCACGCTTACACTTTTAGCCAAATGCGATAAATAAAGTGCTTCTTCAACAGCCGTATTTCCTCCTCCCACGACAATAACGTCCTTATCACGATAAAAAAAGCCATCACATGTAGCACAAGCGGAAACACCTCCGCCCATAAAGGTCTGTTCACTTTCTAAACCAAGCCAGCGTGCTTGAGCTCCTGTTGCAATAATCAGTGCATCACAAGAATATTGTGTTCCTGAATCCCCATATAAGACAAAAGGATACTTCAATAAATCAGCCTTTATAATTGTATCATAGATAATTTTTGTCCCCATATTCTCAGCTTGTTTTGCCATTTGTTCCATCAACCATGGCCCTTGAATGGGATCTGCAAAACCTGGATAATTCTCAACATCAGTTGTAATTGTTAATTGTCCACCCTGCTGCAAGCCCGTCACCAAAACCGGCTTAAGCATTGCCCTTGCTGCATAGATCGCCGCTGTATAACCAGCCGGACCTGAGCCAATAATCAGCAGACGAATATGCGATTGTACCATTAAATCCCCTTCACTTTATTATAACTTAATTATTCTATAAATGATAACGGAATGCAGCCTTTTAAAAAAATATTTTTCAAGAGCCCTAATTATGTTATGTATACTTCTTTTCAAGTTTTATGAAAAGGTCTGATTACTAATTCATCAAGGCACGCTAATGTTAAGAATTAATTCTTATCCTATAAAGAGAAAAATGTAACTTCTTATGAGCACAAAACCATAATAAAAAGAGATACAAAGATAGGGAACGATCATTTTTCAATTTATTATCAATGTCTGTGCACGTTTTGCCTTAATCATGGGAGGAGCAATGCTTTTGCCAATTTTTGTGGATTTGCACGACAACAATCGTAATTGGATAAGCTTTCTCTATTCTTGTGCCATAACCACCATGTTAGCAACGCTGATTCTTTTAGCAACTAAGGGAGCTACTTGTCGTTTTTCAGCACGGCTTGGCTTTATGCTCACTGTTTGTCTTTGGCTTACAGGAAGCATCGTAGGTGCCTTACCTCTTTATCTTTCTCCTCTTCCCATTTCTCTCGCAGGAGCCATTTTTGAATCTGTTTCTGGAATTACAACAACAGGCTCTACTGTCCTTTCTAATCTTGATAATTTATCGCGAAGTATTTTATTATGGCGTTCTCTTATATGCTGGATTGGGGGCATTGGTTTTATCGGTTTAGCCCTCTTACTTTTGCCTTCACTGCGTGTGGGTGGCGTGCGACTTTTTCATATGGAATCATCTGATAAATCTGAAAAAATATTGCCTCGCATCAACCAAATTGCTAACGGAATTATCATCGCTTATGTTGGATTAACATTGGCTTGTATGCTTTCTTATTTTGCTGCAGGCATGAATTTATTTGATGCTATTAACCATGCAATGAGTACAGTAGCAACAGCTGGTTTTTCAACGCATGATGCTTCTTTTGGCTATTTTTCTGATAAACCAGCCATCTTAATTATTTCAACAATCTTCATGTTGTTTTCTGCTTTACCCTTCGTACTTTATGTTAAATTAGTCCTTCCTGGACACTCCAAACGCTTCCTTGACCCACAAGTGATTGTTTTTCTCCATATCGTTCTCCTTTTCAGCTTTGCTTTAGCGGCATGGCTACGGTTTTATGATCATCGCGCGTTCCACTTGATTTTCCTTGATGTCATTTTTCACCTTTCATCCATTATTAGCACCACAGGTTATAGCGCTGAAGATTATCAACTTTGGGGACCGTTTGCGCTTGGAATTTTCTTCATTGTTTCTTTTACAGGCGGATGTGCTGGTTCTACTTCTGGTGGCATGAAAATCAATCGCCTCATTATTCTTTGGCGTATTACACAAACAAATATAGA
Organism: Bartonella sp. TT29SHDZB; assembly: GCF_042193395.1. Classification (NCBI taxonomy): domain Bacteria; kingdom Pseudomonadati; phylum Pseudomonadota; class Alphaproteobacteria; order Hyphomicrobiales; family Bartonellaceae; genus Bartonella; species Bartonella sp. TT29SHDZB. Next base: position 121,943 of record NZ_JBHILQ010000002.1, on the reverse strand, counting down.
AAAACTTCTTTCTCCTAATGTCGTTGTAAAAGCGCGCTATGATCACTCAAATATATCAAATGACGTTGCCCAAGCCGTTTTGTTTTTTGTCTGTCTTTATATGTTTTGCCTTGTTATCGGCACTGCACTTTTGCTTACAACCGGTCTTGACTTTACCTCTGCCTTTACAGGGGTCCTAACCGCACTTTCAAATGTTGGTCCAGGCTTTGGAGATATTATTGGCCCCACTGGTAATTTCTCTACAATCAACGATCATGCTTTATGGATTTTAAGTTTTCTAATGTTAGCTGGACGCCTTGAAATCATAACAATATTCGTCCTTTTTATTCCCGCTTTCTGGCGTGAACAATTTTAATGCAGAGAGTATTTTATTCTACCATGATAAAAAGTTGACAAGATAAAAAGGCGAGAACAGTATGCGTCATAATATTCACTCCTTACCTAATCTACTGAAGATTTCCTAAAATTTCATACAAAACATCATATCAATGATATAAAAATAATTCAACAAAAACAATCAAATACCGATATTCTCAAAGCCATAACATATAAAACTCCACCTTATTGATCTTCTTTATCAAATAAAGTGGACGCATAGAACATTCTTTTTTACGAATAATATCTCATGCAAAAAATATGAATATTTTCTGATAAAAATGTTTTTTTCTTTAACAGAATTATGTTCTTATGGAAAATAGAATGCCGTTATATTACGAATTCCCAAGCCTGTAAAAAAACATCTCACAATACTCACACGTTCATTTCACGACATCCCTCATAAAATATATAAGATCTGATGGGGGACCATCATTTTTACTTAAATAATAAGGTGCAGGTCGGTACCACAAAATAAGATATAAGTTAACACTATCATATTATTTTCTTGCTTTTAATGTTGCAAAAGCCCGCATTTCAGACAATTTATAAGAAATCTCTTTACAGCTTGTTTTCTATAGTTTTTATCCACCACATACTTTCTTCCGATTGTGATGTGCAAGAGGATAGCTCTTATTGATTTAATATCAACAGATTTGACATGAGAAAATCTTACGGTACTCTAAGCTCTTATTCAAATTGAAAAGGTAAATTATCTATAAAAATCATATATATTGATCTTAAATCCATCTTATTATGAATTTATTGAAATATGTAGAGCTATTTTTAGCCATGAAACACCATCATTATCTTTTCAAGATAAGAAAACGTTTTATTGCTATCTATTTAAGTCTTACAAAACGAGCAATATCAGCATGATAGCGTTAAGATAGTGTATAAATCTCTAGACTTTAAAAGTTAAAGTATTATTTTCTCATTCTAAAATGTTTCTGGAATTAAAAATAACTCCTCTCTTTTAGTATGCTTTATCATAAACTACATATCGCTCTCAAACGTATACATTTTTAATATTTTATCCAAAATTTTGAGAACTTTTTATAGCGTGCTACTAAAGACAATATAAATTTTGTAAAATAACATTTATATCATTGAGCTGTTTTCTTGATGACTATGAAAAACCTTTAAGGAAAATACTTTTATCATTCTTCAAAAAGATTTTTGATATAATAATCAAAGTGTTTTTTCTGCAAACAGTTCTTTGTAAACACTTTCAATCTTGCTTGCCTCTTTTTCCAAAGGAAAGTGAGTACGAACATGGGTTAAAGCTTTCTTTCCGGCTGCCAATGTCTTTTCTACATCAGCAAAATAAGGTTCAATTGCTGCTGTTAAAGCCGCTCCATCTCCTGCTTGAACAACCGTTCCTGTCGCTTCTGCAACCAATTCTTTATAAGCTCCTGCATCACTCGTTACAACCGCAACCTGTGATGCCATTGCTTCTAATGGTGTTAAACCGAAACCTTCTGTACGAGAAGGTGCAATATAAAGTGTTAAACGACGATACCACAAAGGGATGTCCAGAATCTCACCAAGAAAAATAATGCGATCATCCAGACCAGCCTTAGCAATCTTTTGGCGTAATTCTTTTTCAAAATGATAATATTGCTCTGTCGTACGACCAGCGATAAGTGCCGTCCATTCGGGATAGTCAGGCAATAATGCTATCATGGCATTAACAAATAAATCTGTTCCCTTTGAGTAGCGCAGACGCCCAAAACATCCTACCGCATATTTTCCTGGAAATCCTGTCGAAGAAAAGCAATCATCAAGAGTGTGTGGTGGAGTAAAACGCCTCACATCCACCCCATGCATAATAACCTTATGAGGTACTTCTAGATAGGCGCTCGTACGTGTACTGGTAGCGATAACCCTATCCATACCGCGAATCAACCATTTGGTAAAAGGCTTATGATGACGTTGTGAAGCCGATGTGAAGATAAGTTTAAGCTTCATTCGCAAAACATCGCGCAAAAAAATCCCACAAAGCATCTCAATATTGCGTCGCGCATGCCAAATACGAAATGGTTTCCCTTTCGGACTTTTCCAAAGTCCGAAAAGGTCCCTAAAGGCAAGAGCCGGTAAACTTTGTGGTAATCCAAACCCAAAAGTGGATATACGTACACCCTGTTCGCGTTGCAGTGGAATAAGCTGAATAATCGTAGATGTTACTCCCGACAAACGCCTTTTAAAGTGAGGCGCAATAATTTCAGTTTCGTCCAAAGATACACGCATAATAATCCATATGTTATTTAGATGTACTGAACCTTAATGATCTCGTAATTATGCGCACCACCTGGTGCATTCACCTCAATCACATCACCTTCTTGCTTGCCAATAAGTGCACGTGCGATAGGCGAAGAAATAGAGATTTTACCAACCTTTACATCAGCTTCTTGATCCCCTACAATCTGATACACTTTTTTTTCCTCAGTATCTTCATCCAAGAGTTTAATGGTTGCACCAAATTTTATTTTGTCACCTGAAAGACGCGAGACATCTATAACTTCTGCCCGAGCGATATAATCTTCAAGCTCATTTATACGCCCCTCATTATGACTTTGCGCTTCTTTAGCAGCATGATACTCGGCATTTTCTGATAAATCACCATGTGCACGCGCCTCAGAAATTGCTTCAATAATTCGCGGACGCTCCTGTTGTTGACGCCAACGCAACTCTTCCTTAAGACTCTCAAAACCAGCTGTAGTCATCGGAACTTTTTCCATAATCCGTCCCTTTCTATTACACGGAAGGTTTAATAAAAATACAAAAAACGGCTTCCAAAATTACTTTTGGAATCCGAAAACTACGATATTTTTATTATATAGTACAGTATCGCTGTTTTCCATACAAAAATAAATAAATGAAACAAAACATGCACAAATAGTGATTAAAACATCTCATTTTGGTGTTTAAAACGTTAAACTTCACTCTTCTCTTTAAAGTGTCTTAAAGAAGAAAGAATTGTGTTTTTTTCTGTTTTATTATAATCTAGTAAAAGAAATCATATGGGATATGAAGAGAAAAGGATAGAAAATCTCTAAAGAAATTCTTTACAGAAAAATGAAAAAAATCGTCATTTTTTTTATGTTTGGCTCTTTCTTTTTAGCCACAACAATATCAGAGGCAGCAAATGCTTTTGTTACGAAAAATCTTAATTTTAGAACAGGTCCCAGCACTCAGTATGCACTTTGCGGCTTAATCTCTGCTGGAGAATTAGTTTTTGTTAAAAACTGTGAAGGAAATTGGTGCCATATCCGATATAACACTCAAATAGGTTGGGTGTCATCTCGTTATCTTTCATTTAAAGATGGAAATGATCTTTATCACACGTATACAATGTCTTTAATGCCCAAACGTACCGATTATTCTCCATAACAGCCATAATAACTTATGCCCTCTTGAATATCATCATGGCAAAATGCAATAGTATTCACGAACAACCACAAATATGCCCCTCTAAAGAAATACTTCGAAGAATTTGTCTCATAGAAAAAACTTGATCAATATCCTAATCAAGGCTCCAATAAACCAAAACAAATCTGTTCAATAACGTTTTGCTGTTGTCGTAATGAAATTGTAAAAATTAGTATTTTCTTTAAAATCACCAGCACTTTTCTATCAAAGGATACAACAATGAAAAATGGTGTTACTGCAACAGTAGAAGCTCTTTCTGCTCTTATTGCTTCAGGTAATCCTCTTTTTAAGAATGGTGCATTATGGACACCTCACCGCCCTATTCGTCCTGAAAAATCTGAAGGTGGTATTCCATTTCAACTCGAAACATCTTTTAAACCAGCGGGAGATCAACCTCAAGCCATAAAAACTCTGGTTGAGGGAATTCAAAAAGATGAACGTACACAAGTGCTTTTGGGTGTTACCGGCTCAGGAAAAACCTATACAATGGCCAATATCATTGAAAAAACACAGCGTCCAGCTCTGATTTTAGCTCCCAATAAAACTCTAGCAGCGCAGCTTTATGGGGAATTTAAAAGTTTTTTTCCCCATAATGCTGTCGAATATTTTGTTTCTTATTATGACTATTATCAACCAGAAGCCTATGTTGCACGCTCTGATACCTATATTGAAAAAGAATCCTCAATTAATGAACAAATCGACCGGATGCGTCATGCTGCAACACGCGCCGTCTTAGAGCGTGATGACGTTATTATCGTCGCCTCTGTCTCCTGCATCTACGGAATTGGTTCCGTAGAAACCTATACGGCCATGACCTTCCAAATAGCAAAAGGGGACAAACTCAATCAACGAACACTCTTGGCTGATTTAGTCTCTCAACAGTATTATCGACAAGATATCAATTTCATTCGTGGTTCCTTTCGTGTACGAGGGGATACAATCGAAATTTTCCCTGCCCATCTTGAAGACCGTGCTTGGCGTATTTCGCTCTTTGGCGATGAAGTGGAAACAATTACGGAATTCGATCCTCTCACCGGACAAAAAACAGGCGATCTTCAATCGATTAAAATTTATGCCAATTCACACTATGTAATACCGCGACCAACACTCAATCAAGCAATGAAAGCCATCAAAATGGAACTGCTTCAACGCCTCGATGAGTTGAACGCAGCAGGACGTCTTTTAGAAGCACAACGTTTAGAACAACGTACAATTTTTGATTTAGAAATGTTAGAAACCACCGGTTCATGCGCCGGAATAGAAAATTATTCACGTTATTTAACAGGACGAAAACCTGGTGAACCACCACCAACCTTGTTCGAATACATTCCAAATAATGCTCTTGTTTTTATCGATGAAAGCCACGTAACCATTCCCCAAATTGGGGGCATGTACCGAGGTGACTTTCGTAGAAAAGCAACCTTAGCAGAATATGGTTTTCGCCTCCCTTCTTGTATGGATAACCGTCCTTTGCGCTTTGAAGAATGGGATGCTATGCGCCCACAAACGATTGCTGTCTCCGCAACACCTGGACGCTGGGAAATAGAACAATCTCACGGCACTTTTGTGGAACAAGTTATTCGCCCAACAGGGCTTGTTGACCCACCAACAGAGGTTCGTCCAGCCAAAAATCAAGTCGATGATGTTGTGAATGAAATTCGTAAAACAATTCAAAAAGGCTACCGCACACTAGTGACCGTCCTAACCAAGCGTATGGCCGAAGATTTAACGGAATATCTCCACGAACAAGGTATTCGTGTACGCTATATGCATTCTGACATTGATACATTAGAACGCATTGAGATTCTACGCGATCTTCGGCTTGGCACCTTTGATGTCCTCATCGGTATTAACTTGCTCCGAGAAGGCTTAGATATTCCAGAATGTGGTTTTGTTGCCATTCTAGATGCCGATAAAGAGGGCTTTTTGCGCTCTGAAACTTCACTCATACAAACAATCGGACGTGCTGCACGTAACGTAGATGGCCGTGTTGTCCTCTATGCAGATACGATCACTGGTTCCATAGAACGAGCCTTACAGGAAACACAAAGACGTCGACAAAAACAAATAGCCTATAATGAAGAACACCATATCACACCGAAAAGTATTAAAAAAAATATCGGAGATATTCTCAATTCAGGCTATGAAAACAACCATATTCATACAAATATCCCTGATGTCATCGAGAAAAAAAATATGGTTGGCAACAATTTAGCATCTCATATTAAACACCTCGAAAAATTAATGCATGAAGCAGCTGCTGATCTTAATTTTGAAGAAGCAGCACGCCTTCGCGATGAAATCAAACAATTACAAAAGATAGAACTAGAACTCGCGGAAAATCCCTTAACACAACATAGCGAACAATCCACCCATGAGCGCGTATTACAACCAAGTCTTTTCTCCAAACCAGACCTTGCACACATGGGACCAACCATGGACACTGGTATTTTGGAAAATCAAAAAGGAAAATCTCGTAAAAACACCCCTAATCAAGCAACAATAAAACGAAAAAAACGCAATCAATGAAGGAGCAAAAAATTTCAAACCGCATAAAATAATCTTCAGCTCTTCTAAAAAAAGACGAAAGCTCAAAAGCAAACAGCGTTATCCGAAAAATAGACAACCTCCAACATCAAGGGTGCTTCAATTTGTCTAAAACAACATGAGAGAGAATATTTTACAAAAATTTCTAAAATATATTATCTTTATACAGTTATACTCTGATATCTAACTCAATATTATTTACCCTTACAAGAAAATATTCAAATAGAACACTGTCCTATAACACAAATAAAGTAAAATAAGACTTTCTCATAGAACCATAAGCCTCTGATAAAAAAATGATAACTTTTATTCATATACCTATTGTTCAATTCATATTGTACCAAACAATAAAAAACTATCCCTAAATAAAGAGTTCATATTCCATAGTAAAAAATCGTGGACTCTCAATACAAACTTATTAATTAACCTCAAGCAGAGTACATTAATTGAAATCAAAATTCTGTTATGATTTCATTTTACTGTCTCCGCGATAGATTTAACTAAATAAATTTTTATTTTTTTGTCACAATAAAGTCCAAAATTGTTCAGACTCTATTCAGTTTGAAACGTGTAGGATGTGAAAAATACGAATTTACACAAGGAGCATCATTATGAAAAAAGTGATCAGGTTAGCGGCATTATCAGCAATATCAACTGTGACCGTTTTGATGCCGCTAAATGCAACGCTTGCGGATATGGCATGGAAGCGTAGTGACTCTATCTCGAGAGAAATAGATGATATGATGAGGAAGATGCGTAAAGAAACAGATGATGCGATAAGGGAAATGAAGAAGAAAGCTGATATCCCGCCTTGCGGTTTTTCTCGCTCCCATTGTTCTGATAGCAAACGTGGCTTTTTTTCTGATGATTTCCAAAAGTTTGTTGATGATTTCCGCAAGCGTTCTGATGATGACAAGAGAAGATTTAAAGCCAAACATAGTAAGGCGGAACAACAACACCATCATCACCATTATCATCATTTTGAAAACAAAACATATCATTACGTCGAGCGCAAAAAGACAAAACACAGTAATATTCATATAGACAACTCAGAAGATGCTTTAGCGGTGGGTATTCTTGATCTTAAAACTGGTACGATTCTTGGTACAATTTTAAAAAAAACAGAACAGCCACAAGTGGTTTATCAAATAGTACCACAAAATCAGATAATTTATCAAAAAGTTCCGCAAAATCAAAGAGTTTATCAAGTGCAGCAAATGGTGGCATATGAGCCACTCCAGCAATCATTAGAATCTGATTGGCTTAACTATTGCAAGAAAAAATACCGTTCTTTCAACCCTAAAACAGGGACCTTTCGAGACCGTAATGGTGTGGAACACTTTTGTTATGCCCCAATAAATTAACTTCTGTTCCATCCTACTAAAAAAATCTTAAATGGCAAAAAAACGCTTCAAAGCGTTTTTGTGTTTGCTCATATATTAAAATCTTGAAGAAAAGAATTATTTTGGCGCTCATAGCCTATACTACTTTTGGGATCATGCCCACAGATAAAACAAACATCATCGCCTAAGGGTAAAACTTTTTCTCGAAGGGATTTGCATCAATTTTTCATAGGAACAGAAGGGGAAGTCCGTACGTCCAATAGAACCACGAAAAAGAACAGCACCCAAGAGGGCTAAGCGCTCTTTTTCATTGAAATAAATAACATGACCAAGGGAATGCCCCAGTGTATACAAAACCCTAAACTCATGTCTAGCAAAATACACACACTCACTATATCGAACAACGCACCATGATGCTTTCGGGTGTAAGCCATGATTTAAGAACCATTCTCACTTGTTTTAAACTTCAGCTAGCGTTAGCAAATACTGACTTTGATATCAAGCCGCTTGAGCAAGATGTGAGTGACATGCAAAATATGTTAGAAGATTACCTTGCTTTTGCCCGTAGTGAAGACAGTGAGTGTGTTAAAACTTTTGATTTAAATGCTCTTATGCAAAAATTCTCTACCGATGCGCATCTTCACAAACGCCAATTTTCCTACACCATTGAAAGCCCTACACAAATACAAGCACGCCCACGTGCCTTCACACGTCTCATCAGCAATCTTGTGTCAAACGCATTTTATCATGCCAATACTGTCAAACTAACAGCCATATCCCAACAAGAATGTTTCCCATATATCAAAAAAAAGTTCCCGCAATATATTATATTTATACAATTATAATATGATATCGAACTCAATATTTAGCCTCACAAGAGAGTAGTCAAACAGGACTGTATTTTATCACACCAATAAGGTTCTATCTTAGCACCATAAGTCTATAATAAAAAACGATAACTTTTATTCATACACCTATTGTTCAATTCATATTGTATCAAGCAATAAAAAAGTACTCATCAATAAATAATTTATAACCAATAGTAAAAAATCTGGTTCTCTAAATACAAGCTGCTTAATGAACATTAAGAATAGTACATTAATTGAAATCAAAATTCTGTCATGATTTTATTTTACTGTATTGGTAATAGTTTTAACTAAATGAATTTTTATTTTTTTGTCACAATAAAGTCCAAAATTGTTCAGGCTCTATTCAGTTTGACACATGTAGGATGTGAAAAATACGAATTTACACAAGGAGCATCATTATGAAAAAAGTGATCAGATTAGCGGTATTATCAGCAATGTCTACTGTAACCGTTTTGATGCCATTAGATCCAACGCTTGCGGATATGGCATGGTATCATAACTATGATATGAGGAGGGAGGCTGGTTTACCGTCTCACAATTTTAGCTCCCATTTTTCTCATAGTGAACATCACTCTTTTGATAATCCCCACAAGCGTCATTATGTTAGCCATAAATGGGGAGCACAACAACACCATCATGTTGAACATAAGACATATCATTATGTCGAGCGCAAAAAGACAAAACACAGTAGTATTAATATAAATAACTCAGGAGAAGCTTTAGCAATGGGCATTCTTGCTCTTGCAGCAGGTGCACTTCTCGGCAAAATTTTAAAAAAATCAGAACAGCCACAAGTTGTTTATCAAACCGCACCACAGCATCAAATTGTATATCAACAGGTTCCACAAGAACAGATAATTTATGAAGCTCCGCAAACGGTGAAATATGAGCCAGTACAACAATCATTAGAATCTGATTGGCTTCAATATTGCAAGAAAAAATACCGTTCCTTCAACCCTAAAACAGGGACCTTTCGAGACCGTAATGGTGTGGAACACTTTTGTTATGCCCCAATAAATTAACTTCTGTTCTGCCCTACTAAAAAGTCTTAAATGGCACAAAAAAACGCTTCAGAGCGTTTTTTTATTTGCTCATATATTAAAATCTTGAAGAAAAGGATTATTTTGTCGCTCATAGCCTATGCTACTTTGGGGACCATGCCCACAGATAAAACAAACATCATCGCCTAAGGGTAAAACTTTTTCTCGAAGAGATTGCATCAATTTTTCATGGGAACAGAAGGGGAAGTCCGTACGTCCAATAGAACCACGAAAGAGAACATCACCCAAGAGGGCTAAGCGCTCTTTTTCATTGAAATAAATAACATGACCAGGAGAATGTCCTGGGGTGTGAAAAACCTTAAACACATGTCCAGCAAAATGAACGCACTCACCATCTTCTAACCATTGATCAGGGATACAGATGCAAGCATCAGTGATGCCATAATTTTTTGCGCTTTCGCTCACGGCATCCATCACAGGCTTATCATCGCGATGTGAACCGATGATTTTTACATTAAGCGCTTCTTTCACTTGCATTGCTGCTCCCACATGATCAAAATGACCATGTGTTATCCAAATAGCCTCAACGATAACACCATTCTTTTCGATTACGTCTTGAATCCGCGGCCAATCACCACCAGGATCAATGAGAACCCCCGTTTTACATTCACTATCAAAAAGCAAAGTGCAATTTTGTTGGAATGTTGTAACTGGAATAATATGTATATTAAGACTACCCATCATATCCTTTTCAAAAGTAACTTTTTTAAATTTATAAATAAAACTTTCTCTCTTTTAAGGTAAAGGTGCTGCTCGACAGCTTTATACAACTTATGTAAACTTGCATTTTGTGTAAACTAAATTTTTATCAAGGTTTTTTTAAGAATGACCAATCACGTTCAAGTTTTGTGTGACGATGCCCCTCACCTTCTTGTGATTGATGACGATACTCGTATTCGCAATCTTTTATTTCAGTTTCTCATTAAAAATGGATTTCGTGTTTCAGTTTCAGCCAATGCGAATGAAGCAAGACGACTATTGGCAAGTTTAGATTTTGATCTTCTTATTGTTGATGTCATGATGCCTGGTGAAAACGGTATTGACCTCACTCATTCACTCCGCCAAACAAAAAATGTCCCTATCTTCATGCTAACAGCTTTATCAGAAATAGACAATCGTATCCGTGGATTAGAAGCAGGGGCAGATGATTATCTGGCTAAGCCGTTTGACCCTCGTGAACTTCTCCTTCGCATCAACGCCATTTTACGACGTGGTTTTCCCCTTAGCCAACCCAAAATTGAGCAAATCGTTTTTGGTCCTTATATATTTTCAATTTCACGACGCGAACTCAAAAAAGGAGGAGAAATTATTAAATTAACAGATAAAGAGCAAGAAATGATGGTCATTTTTGCCGAAAATGCAGGCGATACAATTCCGCGCCATAAATTTGCGACCGATGACAGCAATATAAGTGAACGTGCCATTGATGTGCAGATCAACCGCCTTCGTCGTAAAATAGAAAAAAATCCAGCACTCCCTATATGGCTCCAAACTGTGCGAGGAATAGGGTATAAACTCTCAATTGAATAGGCGCACAATGTTCAAACCTTTAAGATTTTTTTTTCGATGGTTAACGAAAAAAATGCCTAAACGGCTTTATGCTCGCTCTTTAATCATTATTATCGCTCCCATGGTGCTTCTGCAAACGGTCATTGCTTATGTCTTTATGGAACGCCATTGGCAAATGGTAACCGAGCGTCTTTCAACGGCTGTCGTGCATGATATTGCAGCCATTATTGATATTCTTGAAACATATCCCCAACAAGATAACTATGAAGATATCAAGCGTATTGCACAACAACGTATGGGATTAAATATTTCTATTCTATCTCCTACCTCCTTACCCCCTCCAGGACCTAAGCCATTTTTTGCAATTCTTGACTATTTTTTAAGTGAAGAAATCACCCGCCAAATTAACCGTCCCTTCTGGATCGATACCGTAGGAGATTCTGATCTTGTTGAAATCCGCATCCACCTTGGTCACAATATCTTACGCGTCTTTGCTCCACGCAGCCAAGCTTATGCTTCCAATACTGCTATTTTTTTAAGCTGGATGGTAGGAACAGCTCTTGTTTTATTGCTGATAGCAATTTACTTTTTGCGCAATCAAATCAAACCGATTCAACAATTGGCTGAAGCAGCAGAAAGCTTTGGACGCGGTCGTCCTTTACCAAAAGGATTTCAACCACAAGGAGCTGATGAAGTTCGTCGTGCAGGCATCGCTTTTGTACGCATGCGTGAACGTATTGAACGCCAAATTGAGCAACGTACCATGATGCTCTCAGGAGTAAGTCATGATTTAAGAACCATTCTTACACGCTTTAAACTTCAGCTAGCATTAGCAAATACTGACTTTGATATTAAACCGCTTGAGCAAGATGTAAGTGACATGCAAAATATGTTAGAAGATTATCTTGCTTTTGCTCGTGGTGAAGGAAGTGAAAGTGTCAAAACTTTTGATTTAAATGCTCTTATGCAAAAATTCTCCGCCGATGCTCATCTTCACAAACGTCAATTTTCTTACACTATTGAAGGTCCTACAGAAATACAAGTACGTCCCCGTGCTTTCACACGCTTAGTCAGCAATCTTGTATCAAATGCATTTTGTTACGGTACGACCGTTAAACTAACCGCTAACTCTCAACTAGAATCTTTTATATTAATCATCGATGATAATGGACCTGGAATTCATGAAAATATGCGCACAGAAGTTTTTAAGCCATTCTTTCGACTTGATAAAGCGCGAAATCAAGATGCAAGTGGAACAGGACTTGGTCTTTCTATTGCCCAAGACATAGCACGCAGCCACGGTGGCAACATACAATTAGATGAGAGCCCTCTAGGGGGGGTGCGCGCTATTCTTGATATCCCCCTATGAGTAATATTTCAGCAAACCGTCTGTAAAAATAACAGACTGTATATTTTAGGCATTCCCTACAGTTTCAAACAAAGTGTACTGTAGTGCCTTGTAAGCACTTTCTCCCGACAAAGCAACCATCTGAAATGCAACATAATGGCTTTCACAGACTTTAAGTGCATGTATCAACAATGTTTCAACCTGTATATGAGATGGATGCATCCCACCAGCCAAAAGAAGACCTTGTCGATAAATAACTGAATTATTCCTTTGCCAGTAATCAAAATGTCCCAACAACAACTTTTCATTAATTGCTAGCAATAAGCGCTGTATTTCAGCTGTTTGAGCATTTTTTATAGAAAGATCAAACGAACAAGCTAAATGAAGTGCTTCATGCTCTTCCATCCATGAAAAAGCAAGACGATAGTTTGCACGTTTTCCTTCCACACAAACGCTAATTTCATCTTGTGCATCCCGCTCAAATGACCAATCATATTCACAGGCAATCTGTTCGATAAAGTCAACAGGGTGCTCTTTTCTTTCTGTGGCGCAAAATGCAAGCCTCATCACAATCCTCAATCATCTTTAAACATTGTCAACAGAATATAAACCATCTAAACTGTAACAATATTTTGCTACAATCAGAACCTTTACACCAAACAAATACACATAAAAACATCGACAGTACACAAACACCCAGAACACAATCGCGCTGTTTAGGGCAACCTGATAATCATAAAACGAATCATCAAGTCTTTTCAGTGTATTGATACAATTTCATAGCGCCAGCCCCCCTGATTCAAAAAAATGTATTTTACCCCCAAAAAAAATCAAAAATAAACAAATGCTCCGCTCTAACAGACTCAAGATTAAGCATTTTTTAGTTTCACGCATCATATTGAAAAATTGGGGATATTTTTTGAAGATTCTTTTTTTAAGAAACTATTTTACTTTTTTGTGTCTGCGTTTTTTAAATCATCTTTTTTTAAATCATCAAGGCGCCTTTTCAAATCAGCATTATCAGCATGGATTTTCAGCACCATCTCCTTAAAAGTCTCAAACTCTTCGCGAGAAACAAGATCAAGTTTGTTTGCTATCTTTTCAGCCTGCACACGAAAAGCTGTTCCAGCTTCACGTCGTATGCCTTGCGCAACGTCAGCAGCATCCGTTGCTAATTTTGCTAATTCATCAAAAATACGGTTTGATCCATTACGCATAACATTTTTCCTTAAATTTTAATTATTGACGCACGCATTATAGCGTATTCTCATAACATTTAGATACTGTAATTTGTTCCTTTTACTCTATATTTTACATACTATGTAGACTTTTCATAACGATTTTGTTTAAGAGTTTTTAATACTCCTTTTATCACCATATTTTTTTTACCGCGATAAATCAGTGGAAATCTATCACCCTTTCTGTCTAGCCTCCCTACTGACTTGACCATTGTGCATTCATCTGTCATTTCTGATCATCAGAGTCACTTCATATTCATCTCATAATGTAAGATGCTTAACTCATGAACAATTTGTCTTGTCCAGCCATTGCTTTTCCGTCTTTTCTTGATCCTGTCATTATCCAGCTAGGTCCTATAACACTTCATTGGTATGGACTTGGTTACGTGCTGGGTATTCTTTTTGCTTGGTGGTATGCGCAAAATTTATTAAAAAAAACATCTCTATGGTATAGAAACCACCCTCCTATGGATAAAGAGAAGATCGGAGATTTTGTTGTCTGGTCTGCCATAAGTGTTGTTGTTGGAGGACGTTTAGGACAAGTTCTTGTATGGGATCCCATTTACTATTTTAACCATCCAAGTGCTATCATTGCCGTATGGGATGGGGGAATGTCCTTTCATGGCGGACTTATTGGTATTATCATTGCTATGATCTGGTTTGCCCGTAAAAATCATATTAACATACGAGCCATGTTTGATATCATTGCTGCAGGTGCTCCTATTGGTATCGGCATTGTACGAATTTGCAACTTCATCAACCAAGAGTTATGGGGCAATATTACTACACATCCTTGGGCTGTTTGTTTTCCTCTCGATCCTTACTATTTACCGCGCCATCCAAGTCAACTTTATGAAGCATTTATGGAAGGATTTCTTCTCTTCATCATCCTGTGTCTTCTTATTTTTTGGTTCAAAGCATTAAAACGTCCCGGTACTGTATCAGGGATATTTATTATAGGCTATGCAATAGCACGCAGCATTTCTGAAATTTACCGTGCTCCTCAAGAAGATCCAGAATGGTTTTCCACACTTTTCCATTCTACTGGTTTTACTTATGGCATGGCTTTATCTCTTCCCATGTTTCTTTTAGGGGGATATCTTCTTCTCCATGCCTTTAAATATAAATCGACAGAAAATGGCCAGTCTCAAAGAAAAAATTAAAGAAATTATTGCCCTTAATGGACCAATCACTGTTAGCCAATATATGACGTTGGCACTCACCGATCCTCAATTTGGTTATTATCAAACACAAACACCTTTTGGACGTGCTGGTGATTTCATTACAGCACCTGAAATAAGCCAACTATTTGGAGAGATGATTGGCATTTGGACTCTTGCAAGCTGGAAAGCTCAAGGTTGTCCTTATCCTTTTATTCTCGCTGAAATAGGTCCAGGACGTGGAACTTTGATGGATGACATTTTGCGAACTATCCAAAAGCTCTCTCAAACGGCATTTAATGCTGCTGAAATTTTTCTGATAGAAATAAGCAAAAAACTTGCAAAAGAACAAAAAAAGCGCCTTTGCTCTTATCAAAAACAAATCCATAGCATTGAAAATTTTAATCAAATTCCTTCAAAACCTCTCTTCCTCATTGCTAATGAATTTCTCGATACACTCCCTATCAACCAATATATTAAAGTCAATGGAGAATGGAAAGAGCGCTGCATTACAGTCAATCAAAATGGAGATTTCATCTTTATTGCTGCCCCACATAGACTTCCCTCTTCTTGTCTACAAACCTATTGTTCTAAAGTGCCTGACGGAACAATTTTTGAACATGCCCCCTTACGACATCAGTTCATGAAACAAATCAGCCACCATTTAGTGCAAGTAACAGGTTCTGCTTTACTTATCGACTATGGTGCTTGTGATCTTGCTTTTGGTGATACGCTGCAAGCTCTCTCAAAACATAGATTTCGTGATGTTTTCGATGCCCCTGGTGAACATGACTTAACATCCCATGTTGATTTTTCTTTTTTAAAAACCATCGCTCTTGAACAGGGCTGTTTTGCTGAAATCTTCGAGCAAGGAGAATTTCTTTTTAAAATGGGGCTACTGGAGCGCGCAAAACAGCTTGGAGTGGGAAAAAGCACTCCTTTGCAAGATAAAATCTGCCAAGACATCGAACGGCTCGCTGGTCCAGATCAGATGGGAAAATTATTTAAAGTTTTACATTTCAGTGATAAAAACATCTCCATCCCTCCCCAATTATGATGATCAGCGCTTTTGTCAATAAGCACATCATTATCTGAAATATTCATTGACAAATATGAACATCTCCATCCTCATTTCAAATAATCTCCATAAGGAACTTTTATGAAATCTATCCCTCATCCCATTCTTGCAAAAAATCTTTCTACTTTACACAGCCATGGGATAAAACATGGATTTTTTACACGTCAAGGTGGTGTTTCAAAAAATCTTTATCATAGTCTTAATGTTGGGAAAGGTTCAAATGATCAACCTGAACATATCGTACAGAATCGTCTTTTGATCGCCAATTATTTTTCTATTGAGGCGAAAAATTTAGTCACAGTCAATCAAATACACTCCTGTAACATTGTCGTAGCTCATCAAGCAACTATCGGTACCCCTCCTCAAGCTGATGCTCTAGTTACGACCACCCCAGAACTCGTTATTGGGGTTCTTACAGCAGATTGCGGCCCCATTCTGTTTGCTGATCCACAAGCTGGAGTCATCGCTGCAACTCATGCTGGCTGGCGTGGAAGCTTAAATGGAATTATCGAGAAAACAATTGCTGTTATGGAAAAACAAGGAGCCAAAAGACAATCAATAACAGCAGTCCTTGGACCTTGTATTGGTCCATGCCACTACGAAGTAACAAGTGAATTTTACGACCAATTTATGGAGAGCCATAGCAAATTTCAAAAATATTTTTTAAAAACAGAAAAAGTCAATCATTTTCGCTTTAATCTATGGGCATTTATTATAAACACACTCAAAGAAGCAGGCGTTAATGCTTCTTGTGTAGAGCTTTGTACCTATCAAGATGAACAGCGTTTTTTCTCCTATCGCCGTGCAATTCACCGCAACGAACCCGATTACGGACGGCAAATTTCCGCTATTATGCTGAAAAACAAAAGATGAGCCCCTTTTATACTTGGAACAATACCAAAACTGCAAAACTAAACTTTTTATCCAAATGTAAAAATAAATCCCATTGTACTTTTCTTTTTTCACGAAATTATCTAGCAGCCCATAAAATATGATTGCCTTCGCTATGATCATTTCCAATGTTTGGTTATAATGATTGAAAGCAAGATTATACTTCATTTTATTACTCCCCTTCATTCATCTTCAATATGAAACATTCTCCATATTGAAAACATTTTTTATAAAGTAATAACCAAAAAGCTTAATCTATATGTATTTCTTTGCCACATGGAGAAAAAACTTTGCTCTAACAGTAATAAACTTTTGGAAAAAGAGACAACATACCGCATAGCTCTTTAACAATAATCGATAAAATTGTAAGGCTTTTGTAATTGTTCTCTTGCAATTTAATAAAAAGAAATTAAAAACCGTGTCGCATTCCCACCATGATAATTCAGAGGTTCTACTATGAAACTTTTCTGCGGAAATTCTAATCCACGCCTTGCTGAAGATGTTGCAAATTATTTGAATATCCCCTTAGGCAAAGCAACTGTAAAACGCTTTGCTGATCAAGAAATTTTCGTAGAACTGCATGAAAATGTACGTGGACAAGATGTTTTTGTTTTGCAATCTACATCCTATCCCGCAAATGATCATTTGATGGAATTGCTCATCATGATTGATGCCCTTCGTCGTTCTTCTGCGCGTCGTATTACAGCTGTTATCCCCTATTTTGGCTATGCCCGCCAAGATAGAAAACCAGGACCACGAACTCCCATTTCTGCAAAACTTGTTGCCAATCTCATTACTGAAGCAGGAGCCCATCGTGTTTTAACATTGGACCTTCATGCAGGACAAATTCAAGGTTTTTTTGATATCCCTACAGATAATCTCTATGCTGTCCCTGTCATTTCTCGCGATGTCAAAGTGCATTATTCTCTTGAAAATGTTATTGTTGTTTCACCTGATGTGGGTGGTGTGGTTCGCGCGCGCGCGCTCGCCAAGCGCTTGAACAGTTTGCTCGCTATTGTGGATAAACGTCGCGAAAGCCCCGGTGAATCAGAAGTTATGAATATCATTGGAGATGTATCGGGAAAAGATTGCCTTTTGCTTGATGATATTGTTGATTCAGGTGGAACTTTATGCAATGCAGCAAGTGCTCTGCTTAAACATGGTGCCAATAGTGTCACGGCTTATATCACACACGGTGTTCTTTCTGGTAATGCAATCGAACGAATTGCCAATTCAGAGATGAAAGAATTGGTTATTACAGATTCAATTATGCCAACACAAGCTATTGAGAAAACCCATAATATTCGTGTTTTGCCCATTGCCGACCTTATTGGAGAAGCAATAGCAAGGACAGCAGCAGAACAATCGGTTTCCAGCTTATTTGGTTAAAGTGGTTCCTTGGGGTCTCCCGGTGCTGTTTCAACACCAAGATCAGGAAATGCAACAATACGTTGACCACTAAAATGCGTGTGAATAACAATAAGTCCACGCTCTTCAAAGTAGGTTAAAAGTCGGCGTGCACGGCTTAAAGAATGAGTCCCATAAAGACGTGCTAAAAATGCATCAGATGGACAGGGCTTTCCCCCTAATGCGGCCTGTGCCACGTTCAAGAAGACTCCTTGAACATCTTCTTCCAAACTTTCTGATATCTGCAAAATATGTTTCCAACGTTCACTGACAGCCGTTTGTTCATCAACAAAAGCCTGAGCAATAGCCAACTTACGCCGAAATTGTGAAAGATTAAAAGGAACCTTTGACATACCATGGATACGACAACGAACTGAAAAATCTTGATAAAGCACCGCTGTTGAACGATAAAAAGCTTCAGAATCCTCAAGAATTTCCCGAATAATATGTTCTGCCTGCCCGTCACGCTCAACATCAGAAAGTTCAGGAAATAAACTCGGGTTTTCTTCCAACAACTCTTGTTTTTTATGCACGACCTCCTCTAACATCTCGTGCATTGATTTTTCCCTCATCGGCTCTCGTGTTTGTTTAAATGGCGTTAAAATTTCCTCTGGTGAAGCAGTAAAAACGAGCTCTTGTACATCATCTCGCTCTGTTGGAAGTGGCATTAATTTAGGGCTAGAAGAGCGTGCCAAAGTTTCAACAGAACCGATAATAATTGGTAAGGGACGTCGTGATAAAGCAGGGCCTAAAGCTATAAAATTTCCCCGTTCAAGATCTCTAAACATTTCCGCTTGGCGACGTTCCATCCCCAAAAGATCAGCGGCGCGCACCATATCAATATCTAAAAAAGTCCGCCCTATTAAAAAGTTTGAAGCTTCAGCCGCAACATTTTTGGCAAGCTTAGCCAAACGTTGTGTCGCAATAACACCAGCAAGACCACGTTTACGTCCTCGACACATAAGATTGGTCATAGCGCTCAAAGAAATTTTACGCGCTTCATCAGAAACTTCTCCTGCTGCAGTTGGAGCAAACAATTGTGCTTCATCGACAACGATAAGCATAGGATACCAATAATCACGTTCCACATCAAAAAGTGCCCCAAGGAAAGCCCCTACAGCACGCATCTGTTGTTCAGTATCCAAGCCTTCAAGATTAAATACCACTGAAACTCGATGTTGTCGAATGCGATGGGCAATACGAGTCAATTCTAGTTCACTACGTTGAGCCTCTACAATAACATGACCAAATTTATCTGCCAAAGTTACAAAATCGCCTTCTGGATCAATTACACAATGCTGCACCCACTTAGCACTTTGCTCCAAAAGACGGCGTAAAAGATGTGATTTCCCTGAACCGGAATTACCTTGTACAAGAAGACGTGTTGCCAATAATTCTTCTAAGTCAAGAAGTGCTGGCATCGATTTATGCAAAGCACGACTTTCTGACATCTCACCCAAGGCAATCTCAACCTTCATAACATCTCCAGTGTTTGATTTTGAACATATCAGTGCCAGCACATATTGGTTGATTCTCCATCCACACCGCAATTTGTAACATTTCCTCCTTTTTAACGGTAGAAATCATCGATTTTTCCCACAACTCTTGCATCTATGAATAGTTTGAACTATAGAACAAACTTCTGCGTAGACACCCTTGGAGGCAACGTAGAATGGAGTGATCGCTGTTGGTTAGCGCATATCTTCATATCCATGCAAAAACTGTTACTGTTTTTGAAGGATCTCCAATCATGTAAAAAGGACTTAAATTATGAGTAAAAGCTACACTCTTAAGGCCGAAAAACGCGAGCGGGTTGGTAAGGGGTCCTCCCGTGAACTTCGCCGCAACGGTCTTATTCCTGCTGTCATTTATGGTGAAAAACAACCACCCTTGGCAATAACAGTTCCCTATAAAGAAATTTTCTACAAAATTCATGCCGGTGGTTTTCGTACCACTATTGCAACGATTATTCTTGACAAGCAAAAAATTATGGTCTTGCCAAAAGACTATCAACTCGATCCCGTGCGTGACTTTCCCCTCCATGTAGACTTTTTACGCATTTCAGCAAAATCCGTTGTAGAAGTGAATATTCCTGTCCACTTCCTCAATGAAGATACGGCACCTGGACTTAAAAAGGGTGGTGTCCTCAATATTGTTCGGCACGAAATTGAATGTACAGCTCCAGCAAGTGCTATTCCTGAAGCTATTGAAATTGATCTCTCCAGCTACTCTATTGGTGATTCTATTCACATTTCAGCAGTGCAACTGCCAAAAGATGTGACTCCCATCATCCAAGATCGAGACTTTACCATTGCAACCATTGCAGCTCCTGCTGGCATGGATGTCAGCGATGAAACTTCTGAACAAGAAAATGATGAAGAAAACACGGAAACTTCATAAAACTCAAAAGGCGGGAATTTTTTCCGCCTTAATTTATGAGACATTACCCTTACTCATACTTTGACTGAAGATACACATGTGGCTTATTGCTGGTCTTGGCAATCCTGGTTTACAATATCAAAACAACCGCCATAATATCGGCTTTATGGCTGTTGATGCCATTTATCAGTCCTTCTCTTTTTCTCCATGGTCAAAGAAGTTTCAAGCAGAAATCTCCAATGGTTTCATAAATAATGAGACAATTTTTCTTATAAAACCACAAACTTTTATGAATCTTTCTGGTCAAGCTATTGGCGAAGCTTTGCGATTTTATAAATTAGATTTGAAGAATTTGATCATCATTTATGATGAGTTAGACCTGTCACCGGGAAAAGTTCGTATAAAAATTGGTGGAGGAAATAATGGGCATAATGGCATTAAGTCTATTGATGCCCATTGTGGTACTGACTATTGTCGTATACGCATAGGAATTGGTCATCCTGGAAGCAAAGAACTTGTTCATCAACATGTCTTGGGAAATTTTACCAAATCTGATCAAGAATGGTTATCCCCTCTCTTAGAGACAATTGCAAAAAATATCGCTCTCCTTATAAAAGATGAGAAATCCCTCTTTATGAATGAAGTTTCACAAACGATAAAACACAATCAGAACCATTAGCTTGCGTGCCCCTGTCGCGTGAAGAATATGAATAAGAACTCTTAAAAAAAATCCTCTTATAAACTTTCTCAAAGACAAAATCTGTTGGCAACGTGAGAAGCTAGAAAATAGAATCAAAATACAAGCTTGTATACACTTTTGAAAAAGAAAGGCTTATCTTCTCTTTTAAGAAAAAGAGAAGATTGAACAGAAAACCAAAATACTTAAATGGCTCTCTCCAATCTTCTCCCCCAAATTAAAAAAAATCATTTGGCTGAATGGTTGCCTGTAGCGGATCGTAGCCATTTGATTGTTGACTATAAACTGTAGGAATACTCCTATTGTTTTGCAATACCACAACACGCGAACCAACGGGAACACGATCATAAAGATCGATAATATCTTGATTAAGCAAACGAATGCACCCACTTGAAATAGCACGCCCAATTGACCACGATTCGTGTGAACCATGAATACGGAAAAGTGTATCTTTCCCATTTTTGAACAAATAAAGTGCCCGCGCACCTAATGGATTATCGGGCCCTGGTGGCATTCCTTTCCCAAGATGACCATAACGTTCTGGTTCTCGAGCCATCATAGCTGCAGTAGGAGCCCAATTTGGCCACCGACGCTTGCGCTGTATAACCCCCTCACCTTCAAATGCTAGGCCTTCTTTACCGACCCCAATCCCATAACGCAAAGCTTTTCCATTTTCACCAATAAGGTAAAGAAAACACTCTTGCGTATCTACAACCAATGTCCCAGGCGCATAAGATGTATAATAAATCACTTCTTGTCGCCAATATTTTGGATCAATTGTCGCAAGATCAACAGCAGGTAACGAATAGGTCTCATTCGTTACAGGACCATACAAAGCCTGTATTTCTGGTGGAATGTATCGAACTTGTTGAAAAGAAACCGATGACATATCTGACTGATGTGTAGCACATCCAGCCAAAGCCAAAAGTGCTGCAATTAAAAAGGCATAACGAGATAACACTCTTCTATTTTCTCCGATTAATTATTTATGCAGATTTGCATACCATGAAAAACTTAGCACAATATTAACATTAATTCGAAGTTTTCTTATCCTTGTAACTAAGGAGAACAATAAGGTAAGAAGAACTAAGGTAAAAAAAGCAGATACCTGCTACTTTATACTTTTTTCTCACTTATCGCAAGGCAAGGACTATAACTCTTCTGAAAATATGCTATAAAAAGGAAGCTTTATCTTGACCATAAAATTAATAGAAAAGAAAGACTCTCATGGGCTTTAAATGCGGTATTGTCGGATTACCTAATGTTGGGAAATCAACTCTTTTTAATGCATTAACAAAAACAGCCTCGGCACAGGCTGCCAATTATCCTTTTTGTACCATTGAACCCAATACCGGTGAAGTTGCTGTTCCAGATTTACGAATGGAAAAAATTGCATCAATCGCTGGTTCAAAAGAAATAATTCCTACACGCATTAACTTCGTTGATATTGCGGGACTTGTACGAGGTGCTTCAAAAGGCGAAGGTTTAGGGAACAAATTTCTAGCCAATATTCGCGAAGTCGATGCCATTGTCCACGTTTTACGCTGTTTTCAAAATGAAGATATTACCCACGTAGAAGGACGTATTGATCCTGTTAGTGATGCAACAACGGTTGAAACCGAGCTCATGCTTGCGGATCTTGAAAGTCTTGATAGACGAATCGTACAAATCCGTAAACGAGCAACTGGAAAAGACAAAGAAGCTCTCGCAATTCTACCCGTTATGGAAAAAGCATTAAACATACTACAACAGGGAAACCCTGTCCGCTTATTGCTCAAAGATATCTCTTCCGATGAACACCAAATTCTTAAGAGTTTAAATCTTTTAACTTCCAAGCCTGTACTTTATGTTTGCAACGTAAGCGAAAATGACGCCGCTCATGGAAATAGCTTTACCCAAACAGTTGAAAAAATGGCAACAGAGCAAAATGCGCAAAGCATTATCATTTCTGCTTCTATCGAAGCGGAAATCACACAACTAAGTGATGCTGAAGCATCAGAATATCTCAATGCTTTAGGACTCTTTGAACCGAGTCTCAATCGCCTCATTCGCGCTGGTTACCATTTACTTGATCTCATTACTTACTTCACCTGTGGGCCTAAGGAAACACGAGCATGGACAATTACGCGTGGTACAAAAGCTCCCCAAGCAGCTGGCGTTATTCACTCAGATTTTGAGCGCGGTTTCATTCGTGCCCAAACCATCAGCTACAATGACTATATTGCTCTGGGTGGAGAAAGCGGTGCAAAAGAAGCAGGAAAAGCCCGCGATGAAGGAAAAGAATACATTGTGCAAGATGGCGATGTCATGTTATTTAAACATAATACTTAAATCTTCACTCTGTCTTAATAATTTATCTTGAAAACTTTGAAATAGCTCCTTGGAATCTTGTCGCAAAAGCTCTCAAGAGTTTTTGGAACAAAAAAACTGTTGCTAGCATATTATTATGATAGCAACAGCTTGATCCCTTAAAGAATAGAAAGATAGAATTAGTGTGCCCAACGCCCTTCGTATTTAAATGTTGGAGCGTTCTTTAAAGAATCTTTTGTTGCATTTGTAATGAGTTTCCATTTACCATAATCATTTGTCATCTGGATTGTTTCTGGAGAAACGACCACATAACTCTCGCCTATGCCAAGAAAACCACCAACAGCAATAACAAATCCTGCAATATTATTTTCACGCAAAATAATATCTTTTACTTCACCAATATTTTCATCTTCTATATTATATACATTGGCGCCTATAAGACTGGAAGCAACAAAATCCGTTGCTAAAGGTGTCACATAACGCACAGACTTATCTATCCCCACCTGTACAATACCCGTCGAAGAGATCATTTCAGGTTTTGAAGGCACTTCAAAAGACTGAGCATAAGTACTAGAAACCATCAAAATTGACATAAGAGTAGTACATGCAATTTTTTTCATTTTAACATCTCCATTTTTACTTTGCTTTTACTTTATAAAACCTCAATGCATCATAAAAAGATTTGTTCCTTATGCTCTTTATACTCTATACTCTTTTGAGCCTTGTCGCTTTACCCTTTTCTCTTTATTTCGTCTTTTATTTCTTTCTCTAATTCTTCTTCTAAACGACACCAAATACGATTTTTTAAAATATAAACAAACCCTGCAAAAATGATTAAAAATAAAATAACACGAAAACCGGTTTTTTTACGAATTTCCATATGAGGATCGGCAGCCCACATCAAAAAAGCAGAAACATCGCGCGCATAATGTTCAATAATTTCTGGAGTTCCATCTTCATAAGCAACCATACCATCACTCAAAGGAGGAGCCATCGTTAAAGAATTACCGGCAATAAAATAAGGATTATACCAATAACCATTCGCAATTTTTATCTCCTTCGGTGCCTTCTGATATCCTGTTAAAAGAGCTGTAATATAATCTGGACCAGCTGTATCATAATGAGTTAATACATCCGTAATTAAAGCAGGAAACGGCAAAGATACCCCACGTGCACGTGCCATCAATGACAAATCTGGAGGATAAGCATTATTCAAAATAAATCTTGCTTCTTCTTCATACGCAAAGGGAGAAGGAAAATAATCCGTTGCAACCCCAGCACGTTTAAAAAATTTTCCTTCTCGATTAGGACCATCGCGCACTTCATATTGCCCCGCCAAAGCTTTGATCTGTTCTTGATCATACCCAAGAGCTTTTAAATTGCGAAAAGCCACATATTTTAGCCCATGGCAGCTGGAACAAACTTGTTTATAAACCTTTAATCCGCGCCTCAATTGCGCCTTATCATAAAACCCAAATGGACCTGAAAAACTCCATTCTTGTTTTTTAGGAACTTGTAAAGGAAAAGAAATAAATCCCTCTTCCTGATCAGAGTCATCACTCGCTAAACTCTGAGCAGAAAAGCTCATAGCAACAATAAAAATCAGTCCGACAAAAACATTTACCATAGTCTCTTTTTCTGTTTTAAATCTTGCATAATTGAAGAAGGAAGAGAACAATTTTTTTCAAACGCTGGCAAAATCGGCAAAATAACCAAAAAAAATATAAAATAATAAACAGTAGCCAATTGTGTCCATAAAAGAATTTTATCACTTATTTCTCTTGACCCCAACCAACCAAGAAAAACGACATCAATAACCAACGCCCAAAAGAAAATTTTATAAACAGGTCGATATCTTGCTGAACATATTTTAGAGCGGTCTAACCATGGCACAAAAATTAAAATGCAAATCGAACTGACGAATAAAACAAAGCCAACAAAGTTTGAAGAGAAAATACCAATATCAAAGGTTATAGCACGAAGCATCGCATAAAAAGGCAAAAAATACCATTCTGGAACCACACGAAGAGGTACCTTTAAAGGATCTGCCACACTATAATTTTCAGCCTGCCCCATATAATCGGGCATATAAAACAAAAACCAGGCAAAGAAGATCAGAAAAACAGTAATAGCAAAAATATCTTTGATAAGCGCATAAGGCGAAAATGGAACTGTTTCCTTATCTGATTGTATAGCAAGACCCGTTGGATTACCTTGCCCAACACAATGAATTGCCCAAATATGCAGCCCCACAAAAAGAAGCAAAATAAATGATAAAACATAATGGAAAACATAAAAACGATTCAACGTTGGTTGTCCTACGACATAACCACCCAGAAGTGTCTCATGCAACCATGTCCCCACCAAAGGTATCGTTTTAAAAAGCCCTGCAATCACTGAAGCCGCTGAAATAGACATCATCCCCCAAACAAGCACATAACCAAAAAATGCTATTGCCATCATGATGATATAAATAAAAATACCTGTAACCCATACCATTTCTCGCATATTTTTATAAGAACCATAATAAAGTCCACGTGCTAAATGGATATAAACGGCAATAAAAAAAAACGAAGAGCCTACACAATGCCATGGACGAAAAAGCCAACCAAACTGCCCTTCACGCCGAAATCGTTCACTGGTTTCAAAAGCCAAATGAATATCCGGAACATAATGCATAGCCAAGACAATACCAGTCAAGAGCTGTGATAAAAGCATAATGGTTAAAATACCGCCAAATGTGTAAAAGTAATTAAGATTACGCGGAACAGGAAAAATCACAAATGCATTATAAAAAAAACGAGGAAGAGGAAAACGCTTATCAAACCAACGGGCAAGAGCACTTTTAGGACAATAAGGAGGAAACCTTACCATGACTTTATCCTATTTTGAGTAAAGTATCAGAAAGAAATTGGTAAGGTGGAATAGTCAAATTATAGTTAGCTGGGCCTGACCGCACTCTTCCAGCGGTATCATAAACAGACCCATGACAGGGACACAACCATCCTCCAAATTTACCCGATTGCCCAAGTGTTACACAGCCTAGATGCGTACAAAGATTAATAACAATCAGCCAATTTTCACGTCCTTTACCTGCTGAACGCGCAAAATCTGTTGCTTCTTTTTCACCCTCAAGATTAGGATTGCGCGCTTGACGATCTTTTAGAAGTCTCAATTCAGTAGCGCGCGCATCAGCAATTTCTTTTGCCGTACGATTTCGAATAACAACAGGCTGTCCTCGCCACTTTACCGTCACCGACATCCCCTCTTCAATACCAGAAAGATCAACTTCAACAGAGGAAGATGCCAAAACAGCTTCATCTGGACGCAACTGACGGATAAAAGGCCACGCAACCGCTCCCATTCCAACTGCTCCTGCAACAGCTGTTACCAAAAACAGAAAATCCCGCCTCGTTTGCTCACCCATGGACTTAACTTAAAGAGACACTTTGCTAAAACATTTTTTTACCATACCCTCTCCCATTGTACAATGCTTGATCACTCAGTTACCTCAACCATAAAAACATCCCCGTAAAAAACTCCTGCCATTTGTATGGTTTATACAAAAACTGTTTTATAATGATAATTCATCGTTTTACAGAGTGAATGAAATCCTGAAACACGTAAGTTTCTTTCATTTCAAACCTATTCATATTAACCAATCAAAATTACTCCCCCACCCGTGAAAATCAGAAATAGCATAAACCCTTCTAAAGAAAGAAACATTGTCGTTATGACCATATCTCAGTAAATAAGTTGAGCTTATCAGTTATTTCTTTAACACATTTACAGCATCTCTCCCTTCCTCAATTCCAACTGGTTGCATGAGCATTTTTTTTGCTTCTGTTTTTGCATAAAAAGCATATTTTGTTGATTTTAATTAAAATGGATGATCTAGCCTCATTAAATACCCCACTTTTCAACATAATGAGCCAATCCATTTCATGGATCGCTCAATAAAAGGAAGTCTCTAATAGGGAGCTTCTCTCTGATCCCAAACAGACCTGTATACATAACTTTTTCCCTGAAATTTAAAGGGAATAAAAATTAACCGTAAAAAACATGTATTTCTCAAAGCATATTTTTCGAATAAATTGTGGTGCTTCTTTACAAAGTCGAAAGAAAAATCATATTACAGAGAACATGACACTTCATATAGCTCTTTTCCAACCTGATATTGCTGGTAATACTGGAACGATTTTACGTCTTAGCGCTTGCTTTGGTTTACATGTGCACATTATTGAACCTGCAGGCTTTAATCTGTCGGATCGTAATCTCAAACGCGCAGGATTGGATTATCTCGAATACGCTTCCTTAGAACGACACATTGATTGGCAACATTTTATAAGCTCCATGAAACACTTTAACCGCCGCCTGTTGCTTTTAAGTACAAAAGCAAAAACATGCTATACGCAGATATGCTATCAGGAAAATGATGTTTTACTTTTTGGTCGCGAAACAGCTGGCGTTCCCGATTATGTTCATGAAGCGGCCGATTACACATTGAAAATTCCCATGCAACCACAGGCACGCTCTCTAAATCTCGCCATGAGCGTAGCCATAACAACAGGAGAAGCATTACGCCAAATTGGTTATCATGAAAGAAACTGTAATCTATAAAAACACAACAATTCCATTAAAATATTTAATATAATGCTAAAAAAGCATGAACTATAGTTTTTTAATAAATAAAAAGGTATTTTGTATAGAATATTACAAATAATTAAAAGCGCATACTTTTTAATTATACTTTTAAAATGGATTACAGAACACCTCTAAAAGCCCATAAGTTATCTCGAAGAAAAATATATGACACATAAATAATAAAAACGCTTTAATACCGTCACTTCTCTCACAAAGTACAAAATGCCATTGTGTTGCTCCTTTATACACTCGATTTAAATAAACAGTTCTTAATGCCCGTCACATCCACCTACCCTACCAACTGTGAATGATATAGTCTCCCCCTCGTGCATAATATAAAATCCCTTGAGCATCTCCCCTCTTTATACTCATATAAAGTGCAAACCGCTATCACTATTCTCCTTATTCGTTTTCACTTTTAAGAATCCTTATCTTTGAGATGGTTTATAAAAGGCATTTTTCTTTCCTGTAATCGTTTTTACTCATACAAATTCCCCCGTTCGTGACACATAAGACAATAATTTTGATTGATGTAATATGCACAAGTTTGAAATAAGATAACCTCACAATATTCAGAGCTCTTATTTCACATGAATAATGATGAATTATTCTTAAATTAATATGTTGACTTAAAAAGTAAAAACAATAGTGGGGCTATAAACAGCAATATTATAAATCAATTGTTTCTAATAATGCATGACGATCCATTAAAAATCCGCTTTCAACCCATATCATTTCTAGCTCTTTAAGCTTTTTTCCTAAAAGTACACCTTTCGTAAAACCTTTCCTTATTAAATCGTTACCATTAATAGGAAAAGTTGGAATCTGCCATTTTTGGGCAAGTTGATAAAGCTTGACATAACCATCTGCTTTTTGCAAAGCATCACTTTTTTCCAAATGATCAAGATGTGATGCAGCGACAGACAACGATAATTGATCTAAAACTGGCTGTCGTCCATGAAAATAAATCAGTTTTTGCACAAAATGATCAGAACAGTTTTGGTTTATTATTTCTAACTCTGCCCATTCCTTTAATCGCATTGTTTCCTTATGGGAAAAACGCAAGCGCTGTGCCATTTCATGAAGACGTATGGGGTCAGGAGGAAGAAGGCTTTCTAGCCGTAACAATGAATCAACTTTCCAACCAAGAGTCTGTTCTGTCTTCACCAATGCGTGAATTGCATCAATGCCCCATCGTTCTGTTTCAGGAAAAATGAATGCCAAAATTCTGCTTTGTCGCATCCATAAAAGAGCACGCGTTGGATCAGAAGCGGCAAGAAGCTTTTTCATTTCTGCCCAAATACGCTCAGAGGAAAGTTTTTTTAAACCGTGTTTTAAACGAACACATGCCTTCAATCCTTGCACATCAGGTCGCCCCGCTCCATACCACGCAAAAAAGCGAAAAAACCGTAAAATACGCAAATAATCTTCGCAAATACGATCTTCTGCAACCCCAATAAAACGAACTGTTCGGCTAGCAATATCACTCAAACCTCCCACATCATCATAAAGGTTGCCATCAGCATCACAATAAAGTGCGTTTATCGTAAAATCCCGCCGTTCAGCATCTTTTTTCCAATCACGACCAAATGCCACTTTTGCATGACGCCCATCCGTTTCAATATCGCAGCGAAGCGTTGTAACCTCATAAGAACATGAATGAGCAACCACTGTTATCGTACCAAAAGCAATCCCTGTAGGAATAGCTTTAAATCCTGCTTTTTCTACACGTGCGATAATCTGTTGCGGCAAGCAGGTTGTGGCAATATCAATATCACTAATAGGCTGCCCTAGCAGTTGATTGCGTACTGCTCCCCCTACAATACGCGCCTCTTCCCCCTCCAAAGACAAAACGCGAAGAAGTGTCTGAATATCACTTTGTTGTAACCACGCAACCTGTTTGAAGTTCTGTCTTATATTCACCCTTTAACCTTTCAAAAAAGTTGTCTTCATTTCTTTAAAGAACTCTCTTCATAAAACAAAATTTTTAAGACATCCCTTATAAAACACGCCTATTTCTTCCAAAGAAACTGTTCTCTTCTATACACGAATATAAAAAAAACGGCATATGATACTTCATTTCTTCTCATTTTCTGTTACAAACAATAAGATATCCATTATCATGCAGAGAAAATTACTATTTTTGCGACAAACACCTTAAGGAAGAAATATGAGTCAACATGATACGTCACCCAATTCTGTGAAAAAGGTTAACACCAATCATGAGGCCCAAGTAATTATTGATGATATTGATACAGCCCATAAAGAATTGGATATTCTGCAACAAGAAATTGACAAAGTTATTTTTGGACAAAGTCATGTAATTGAATATGCTTTAGTCGCTATTTTTGCTGGTGGTCATGCGCTTCTTGTCGGTGCTCCAGGACTTGCTAAAACACGTCTTGTTGAAACACTGGGAACAGTCTTAGGGCTTGATGAAAAACGCATCCAATTTACCCCTGACTTAATGCCATCGGACATTATTGGTTCTGAAATTATGGATTCCGATAAAGATGGTAAACGTTCTTTTCGCTACGTTCAAGGTCCTATTTTCACGCAACTTCTCATGGCTGATGAAATCAATCGTGCCTCTCCACGGACACAATCAGCTCTTTTACAAGCTATGCAAGAATATCATGTTACCGTTGCAGGTACCCGTTATGATTTACCACAACCTTTTCATGTTCTTGCAACGCAAAATCCTCTCGAACAAGAAGGAACCTATCCACTTCCTGAAGCACAATTGGATAGATTTTTGATGCAAATCGATATTGACTATCCTGATCTTACAACAGAGCGGCGGATCATTTTAGAAACAACAAAAGAAAAAAAATCAAATGCAAAACCAATTTTATCCGCCCTAAAATTGCAAAAAATTCAAAATATTGTTCGCAAAATGCCCCTTTCAGAAAATGTTGTCGAGGCTATTTTAAAAATTGTCCGATCAGCGCGCCCTCATAAAGACAATGGCCTTGCCAATACTTATGTTTCTTGGGGACCTGGTCCACGAGCATCACAAGCCCTTTCACTTTGTGTTCGCGCTCGTGCTCTTTATTATGGACGCTTAGCCCCTTCACTTGATGATGTTGAAGCATTGGCCTATCCCGTATTACAACACCGCATGGCTCTTAATTTTTCTGCCCGTGCTGAAGATATAACCGTAAAAGATATTATCAATAACCTTGTGAAAGATGCTCTTTGAATGGCACTTGGCAAAAAAGTTTTACAAAAGCCTCCATTGTCGCTGGCAAATGAACTGCATAAGGATACTGGCAAAATGCCATATTTCCTTTTACAAGCGCGTCATATCGCTAATACACTGATAACCGGATGGCACAGACAACGTAAAAGCGGTAATGGGGAAAACTTTTGGCAATTTCGTCCCTATATGGAAGGAGAATCCATTACCCGCATTGATTGGCGTCGCTCAGCGCGTGATGAAAATACGTATCTGCGCGAAAACGAATGGCAAATGACACAAACCGTTTGGCTTTGTCCTGATCAGAGCGCATCAATGCATTACTGTTCGCGCTTTTCTAAAATCTCTAAAGGTAATCATGCCATTATTCTTACCCTTACCTTAGCATCACTTCTTGCACGCAGTGGCGAACATATTGCTATTCCCAACTTAATGTCCCCCACAATGACATCCAATGTCGTAGAACGAATAGCCTTTGCTTTAGAAAATCATTCAGATGAAAATTCATTTCCGGATTTTTCAACGATTACACGCTTTTCACATGTCGTTATAATGAGTGATTTTCTCGACTATCCTGAAAAAATCATCCAACATTTAACCGTTTTAACTACAAAACAGGTGACAGCTCATTTAATTGAAATTTCTGATCCCGCAGAAGAAAGCTTTCCCTACACAGGTCACACAGAATTTTTGGATCCTGAAACAAAAGAGAAACATGTTTCCACTAAAGCAGAAGATCTTCGTAAGAGCTATTGTAAACTATATCACGCAAGGCGACAAGAATTGGTAAATTTTTGCGCACGCCAAGGATGGTCTTATCACGTTAGTACAACGGATCAACCTTTAACAGAGACCATTTTTCATCTTGCAAATACAATGAGCGACTCTCCATTGCAAAAAAGGAGGGCACGTTGAGTTTTGCTGCTCCCTTTCTGTTACTAGGGCTTTTGTTCCTACCGGTCATTTGGTGGCTGTTGCGGATAACTCCTCCATCTCCGCGTAAAGAGCTTTTTCCCCCTTTTCGCTTCTTACCCAAACCAACTCATCAACAAGAAACAGCAAAACATACACCTTGGTGGTTGCTCTTGTTGCGTTTAACCATAGCGGCACTTGTTATCATAGCTCTAGCACGCCCCACTTGGAATCAAAAACCAATCAGCTTTTCTGGGTCTCAACCCCTTGCACTCATTATTGATAATGGTTGGGCATCTGTAAAAGAATGGAAAAAACGCGTCTCTACCGCTGAAATGCTCCTTGCACAAGCAGAAAAACAGAAAAAAAATATTTATCTTGTTGCAACGGCTGAAAATGATATCTCCAATATAGAGCCCCAACCAGCCAAGATTATAAAACAGCATTTAATGCATTTGCAACCGCGTCCTTGGCCTGTCAACCGTGTGCATGCCTTCAAAAAACTCAGCGAAATAACCAAAGGAAAACCTCTTGATATTGCTTATTTAAGTGATGGATTACGAACAAATGAAGATGAGCAAGCTTTTGCTCATCTTGAAGAATTAAAACCTAGAAACTTCTTGTGGTATTTGACTGATATTTCCAATTTAACCGGCATAACATCCATAGAAAATAACAATGGAAACATGGGCGCGCGTATTATCCGCTCAACAACACACAGTAACACTCCCGCTACACTCAGTCTCTACGATTCAAATAATCAACTTCTCGGACAATTTACGAAAAATTTCTCCGAAGGAGAAACAACAGCTCTTGTTCCTTTTGATGTACCACTTGAACTACGCAATGATATCGCTTGGATAAAAATAAACAATCAAAACCATGCTGCTGCAACCTTCTTGGTAGACAGCCATCACAGGATAAGCCGTGTTGCTCTTCTTTCACCCGATACCAATGAAATGGCACAGCCTTTACTTGCTCCATTTTATTACATTATCAAAGCCTTACAAGGTCATACACAACTTATAACAGCCGGTGGAAGAGAACTTTCAACGGATATTGATCATTTGCTTAAACAAAATCCATCTGTTTTGATTATGGGTGACATTGTTAACATGCCCCCACAAGCAGAAAAAAAACTTTCTGATTTTGTGAATAAAGGAGGAACACTCATCCGTTTTGCAGGAGAAAAACTCAGCAGCGCAGAACATTACGATAACCTTCTTCCGATACCACTGCGCCCAGGTCAACGCTCCCTTGGAAGTATTATGTCTTGGACAAAGCCACAAAAGCTTGCCCCTTTTGCAAAAAATAGCTTTTTCTTTGGTCTTCCTTTTCCAGAAGATGTCACTGTCTCGCGCCAAATCCTCGCAGAACCAACCCCAGATCTTTTTGAAAAAACGTGGCTTAGCCTTTCGGATGGAACCCCTCTTATTACCGCAGCAAAACGTGGTAAAGGAACCCTCATTCTCATTCATGTTGCTCCTGATCCTACATGGTCTAATCTTCCTCTTTCCGGCTTTTTTGCACAAATGTTGCAAAAATTAATCACATTAAGTACCTATGAAAATACAAACCTAACACACAGAGAAAAAAGAACAGTGCTACAAAACCCTTGGCGAACTATAGCCGTTGACGGACAATTACAAGTCCCACCCTCTGATGTTGTTCCACTGGTCTTTGATGCTCAAAATCCACCCCGTCCTTCCTATCATACTCCACTAGGACTTTATGGTGTCAAAAACGATTTTTATGCGCTTAATCTCTTAACTCATTCATCGCGCTTGGTGAAACAATCATCATTGCCACCTTCTCTTAACAAGAGTCCTTTATCTTACGATACAAAAGAAAAAAATCTTACCGGTCCACTTTTAGGATTAGCCATCTTATTATTCGCCTTTGATAATTTTCTCATTTTATGGATGGGAGGTATTTTTTCTTTCAATAAACGGCATAATATGTTTTTCCTCCCTCTCATAATTCTTATTGCCTTGTTTGCATATGCTCCAATTCTTCATGCACAAACGATAGAAAATCATCATGATAGTGTAAAAGCCGCTGGTGCAACACATCTTGCCTACGTTATAACCAACAATCGTGAAATTGATACAACGAGTAAAAGTGGTCTAGAAGCCTTAAGCCAATTTATCGCAGAGCGCACAATGCTTGCCCCTGGCTCTGTTACAGCACTTGATCTCGATAAAGATGAGCTCTCCTTTTATCCTCTTATTTACTGGCCAATTGATGTTAAAAGTCCTATACCAACTCCCACAAGCCTTGAAAAAATAAATAATTTTATGAAACATGGAGGAACAATTTTATTTGACACACGCGATCAGATAAAGAGCAATCTTAATCTTGAAGGAGATGCCACTCCAGAAACGCAAAGATTACGAACCATCTTAAAAGGATTAAACATTCCATCCATTGAGCCAGCATCAACAGATCATGTTGTTGCACGTTCCTTTTATATTATGCCAGATTTTCCTGGTCTCTACCGTGGTTCACCTTTATGGATTGAATCCTCCTCAACAAACAAAAAAAATAAAAATTCTCTTGCCAGCGGCGATAATGTAAGTTCTCTTCTCATTACTGCCAATAACTTTGCCGGTGCTTGGGCACTCGATGAAAAAGGAACATGGAAATATCCCCTTGTTCCCAATGATCCAATGCAGCGTCTATGGGCATTTCGCGCAGGTTTAAATATTGTTCTTTATGTGCTTACAGGAAACTATAAAGCGGACCAAGTTCATGTTCCAGCGCTCTTGGAACGCTTTAAAAGAGAAAGAAGGCAATGATACCATTTTTCACTTTTCAGCCTTTCTTACCACTCTTTTGGATTCTGCTCTTAAGCGGAATATCCTTTCTTTTTGTCGTTGTTGGTCTTGTTACGCAACGTCAAGGTTCTTTATTTCGTCTGATAGCATTAAGCGCCCTCATCCTTGCTTTGCTCAATCCAATGATCATAAAAGAACAGCGCGAACCACTGAAAAGCACAGTGGGAATTGTTATTGACCGCAGCAAAAGCCAAACATTTGGAACACGTACAAACGACAGTGATGAAGCGCGTGCGCAATTAACTCAAGCATTGGCGCATTATCCACAATTTGAACCACGTTTTATTGAAGCTGGAAAACTTGCTGATAATCAGTATGCGCCCTCAACGAATTTGTTTGAGGCTTTAACACAAGCAGTATCTGATGTACCGCTCTCTCGTTATGCAGGAACCATTTTTATCACCGATGGACAAGTCCATGACATCCCTGACCTATCAGATCTTCATCATGAAGCACCTCTCAATGCTCTGATTACAGGATACTCAGACGAATTTGATCGTCAAATCAAGTTTATTTCTCCTCCACGCTTTGCCCTTGTCAACAAACCACAAACGCTCTCCATTTTGGTAGAAGATAAAGGCCCCGCCAAAAAAACAATACCACAGAAAGCAAATATTACACTAAGCGTCAATGGACAAGACATTGGCCATTATTCTGTGACTCCTGGCGTGATTTTTCAAACTGAAATTACCCTTCCTCATGCTGAAAAAAATATTATCCAAGTTATAACTGATCCACACAAAGGTGAACTAAGCTTGGAAAACAACCGCGCCATAACAATTATTGAAGGAATCAGAGAAAATTTACGTGTTCTTCTTATTTCAGGTGCTCCTTATAATGGAGAACGAACATGGCGTGACCTTTTGAAAGGTGACTCCAATATTGATCTTGTTCACTTTACTATTTTGCGTCCCCCCACCAAAGCAGATAATACGCCCTCAAGCCAATTATCCTTAGTGGTCTTTCCCACAAGAAAACTCTTTGTTGAAGAAATTAATAACTTTGATCTCATCATCCTTGATGGCTACCAGCACTCTACTGTTCTCCCCTTAATCTATTATGATTATATCGCCCAATATGTACAAAAGGGGGGTGCATTGTTGATGGTAACAGGACCTGAATTTACCCAAAAAAACTCACTTGCGAAAACACCTTTAATAAGCATTCTACCGGCATTGCCCAATGGGACTATTATCGAAAAACCGTTTCGCCCTACATTAACCAAAGAAGGTGAACGCCATCCTGTTACAAGAGGTCTCGCAACACTTAACCTTCCCGCATCTCAATGGGGACAATGGTTGCGACAAATTGCTATTCAAAACATAAATAACGGAATCGCCCTCATGAAAGGAGCTAATGAACAACCACTTTTAATTCTCTCCCATGTTGATAAAGGGCGTGTAGGCATGTTGCTTTCTGATGAAAGTTGGCTTTGGGCTCGAGGTTTTGAAGGTGGTGGTCCTTATGCTGCTCTTTATCGACGAATTGCCCATTGGCTCATGAAAGAACCAGAACTTGAAGAAGAAAAATTAAGTGCAACCAGCAGCCATCATCATTTAACAATTCGCCGTCAAACTCTAAAAGACCATCCAGAACCCGCTGAAATAATCTTTCCCTCTGGGAAAAAAGAAAATATTACTCTGACCAAAGAGCAAGAAGGCCTTTTTACTGCAACTGTGACCACTGATGAGACAGGAATTTTTACCATTAAAAATGGCGATTTAACAATACTTTCTTCTGTAGGGATGCTCGATAATCTTGAGTTGTTTGACTTGACTTCAACACAAGAAAAACTAGCCCCCATTATTAAGCACACTGGTGGCTACATCAGACGTTTACACTCTGAGGGAAAAGAAAACATTCATCTTCCTCCATTCAAGCTGATTCAATCAAAAACAAGTCCGTCCTCTTCCCCAGCACACTCAATTGTTCTGAAAGAAGCAACAGAAACCCGTTTAATCAATACCTTTTATTTTTCGATATTTTCTGGTTTTTTGGCACTGCTCATCTGTCTTTTACTGTTGAGCAGTATGTGGTATCGTGAAGGACGTTAAAAAATCTGAAATTTCGTATAATAGTTTTTAAAATTCAGCTTATTCTTTTATGTATTTACTTGTCTTTATAATTATACAACAAATTGATTTATAATTAAAAATACAGTATAATTCTCCTTATTTTAAATATCCTCATATTAAAACAATAAAAAACATTCTCTTGTGTGTTATTAGAAGAGATGCTGTATGGATAGAAACCATTGAAGAAAGAGTGAAATACCTCTTATGAATCCTCTTAAAGCAAAGCAAGGATTTTTACAAAATTGGGGGGAATAGTATGATGGTTTTTATTTGTGCTAGCTTAGAGGTGGTAGTGTACAGTAAGCCCTCTATATACTTCACAGAAGCTTTCCATTATAATATCGAGTACCGTCGTGAAATTAGCTCAGAAGCATTGAGAAATGTCTTTTTTATAAATATGTAAATGTACAACACAATGATATTCTATTGGGGATATTCTATTTGGAACATTCCGCTTGAGGCGTTCTATTTTGCAAGCTAATTTTCATTTTACAATCTTTCTTGCCTTTAAGCACTAACTTATCTTATGTTTATTCTTTAAATCGTTTTTAATACTCTACGAGCTTTTATGTTTTATCTTGCCCATATATCGGATGTACATCTTTCCCCTCTCCCGCAACCTTCCCTTTTTGAACTTTCTGGAAAGCGTCTTACCGGTTATCTGAACTGGCAAAAAAAACGTAAGAGTCAGATGGCAACAGATGTCCTAGAAACTTTACTAGATGCCTTGAACAAAACAAAACCCGATCACCTTGTGATCTCTGGTGATCTTGTCAATCTTGCTCTCGATAAGGAATTTGAACAAGCGCATCGTTGGTTACTTACATTAGGACACCCCCAAGATATTTCTTTGACATTTGGAAATCATGATGCCTATGTCCGCGGAGCTTTACAAAAAGCATGTATCCTCTTTAAACCTTGGATCACAGGTGACAGCCCTCAAAAAAGTGCCTTTCCTTATATGCGCGTTCGCAAAGATGTTGCCATCATAGCAGCTTCTTCAGCCATTGCGACTCTGCCTTTTCAAGCTTCTGGTTATTTTGGTAAAATGCAAGCGCAAACTTTACCGCTCTTTTTAAAGGAAGCAGCACAGCGCAACCTTTTTCGTGTCGTCATGATTCACCACCCTCCCTTTCCCAACGCAACGTCTTGGCATAAAAAACTACGGGATATAAAACGTTTTCTAGACATTATCAAATACCACGGTTGTGAGCTTATTCTTCACGGACATACTCATTTACCCACATTGAATTACATTGAAGGACCAATTAAAAAAATTCCTATTGTTGGTGTTCCTTCCGCATCACAAGCTTTTGGTGATAAAAAACCACCCGCAGGCTTTAACTTATTTTCCATTGAACGCTTACAAAATCAATGGCATTGCCAATTACAACGTTATAGCATTATCAACCCCAAAAACGAGATTGTATGTACTGAAACAATTAATCTTTAAACTCCTTCATAGTTGCCAAAACAACCAAAAACGAAAATATTTTTTTTCATATTCCTTTGGAAATTATAATTCTTATTTCCCTTTTTCTCCTTAAAAGACAAAGTTTCACCTTCTCTGTCAATAAATCAATTTTTCTCAGAGAATTCCATCTGCCGCCCCACTTATGTGACTAGCTTTTTACAAACTTATCGGTTTTCTTCCTTCCCGCCCTAAAGGACGAAAATTCTACCACATCTGATTTATAAATAATTCGGATTCTTGTCTCACGGGTTCCAGCTGCTAATTGCGCATGTGATTTACTTCACAAAGCTCTACACATAAACCCTGCTTTGAATTTCATCATCCACTCCTCCAAAAGCATCTAATGCGTAAAATCCTTATAATATTACAATGATGATATTTTATAGAATAATAGAGAAGCTCACTCAGCTTCTATACCTGAAAATCAATGGCTAAAAAAGCCAAATAATAACTAAAGTATATAATTTCAATAACCAAACCTACTTGTGATTCATAAACAAATGATGTTGATTGATTTATCGTAAATAGATTTGAAATGATCCCTTACTATTTCACTCAACATTTATTATCATATATTAAAAAAGTTATAGATTATATTTCGATAAAAGATATAGGTAATAATGTTTTTTACGTCTCGAAAAATTCCTAATTTTCTATCTTTTTTCCTATAAACAACTTTATAATACTCTTTATAATTATTTTATTACTATAAACTATTATTTATAATATCATATGAAATATCGAATAAAAATTATAATATGAATTTTTATTCGATATTTCGGCTGTAATTTTACGTGCTTTAGAATTTTTTTTGCGATCTTTTTGTTATTAAAAAAGATATTTTATGATAACGCAAAACAGAAAAGTTGATTGTATAAGAGGTCTTTCAAATAAAATGCCATTAGCTTGCAATTCACATGTTGGTTTAAAAAAGCATCTTTAAAGCATCCAAATCCATTTCCCGACGGCACCTATGAATAATGTAATGATAAGTTCATTTAGCAGCACCATCTTTACATTTATGGAAAAGCAAGCTAGGCTAGTATTAAATCTCACACTTTGCCACTCCCCAATGTAGCGACAGCCTTTAGCACTTAAGATGGTTCATAAGAGGCATTTTTATTCCTTCTTTTGTTTTCTATCTCACGGCTCTCCCTCCTTTTGACGTGCAAAAGACGCGGTTTTGATTGGTCGACATGGTATAGGTTTAAAATGAGAAAATCTTATGATACTTGGATCTCTCACTCAACATGACAAAAAATAATTTATTATTTACAAATCAAAGTATTGTTTGAATAAAATAGTAGCTCTTTTGAGTAAAGGATATTTACTAGAACATATCTGAAAAATAAAAGCCTCATTCGAAAATGAGACTTTTGAAGTGTTTAATTCTGCAAAAAATTAAAATTTATAAGCTACACCCACGCGGAAATCGTTTGTCTTGTAGTTCAGTTCAACTTTATCCTGTATGAACTTCTTCTTACCCAAATCTGAATAACGATATTCTGCACGCACAATAATGTTATTAGTCATTGCAAAATCAATACCACCTCCAAAGGTATAACCAACCATTGTCTTTTTTTCATCATGCAACCACTCAGAAAAATCAACTTCTTCATTTTTGCTATCAGCTACTGCCGTAAAAGTATTCCGAAGCTGCGTATAAGCAACCCCTCCGGAAATATAAGGCATCATCCGCTCAATCGGAAAACCAACTTTCACCCGTGTAGCACCAGCCCACTTTTGTTTTAAAGTATTACGTATAGCTTCAATAGGCAACGCTGGAGATTCCTCCTCATGAGAATCTCTTGCGTGATTTGTTCTTTCTAAAGATTTTGATGTTTCTTCCTTTTGATTTTTTGGTAGAGGGATATCCTTCGAATTTTTTTTATTAGACAACATAACATCCGTATCAATACCTATAATAAAACCATTATTGATATCAATATTGAAGCCTGCATAAACGCCCCCGATAAAACCAGAAAGTTTAGGCAAATTCTCTTTTTCAACTGGATTCCATACCCCTGTCTCTTTTTTTAAATAACTTGCAGTCGTTTTGCCTGAAAAGTTTCCAATCTGCCCTCCAAGATAAAATCCTGTCCAAGAAAAAGAAGGCGCTGCAAGAACAGGAACAGGCTGTTCAGGAATAACGCTATCCGCCGCCTGTACGATAGAAATTGAAATTAAAGAAAATATAGATGTTGAGGTTAAATACTTTGTAATCATAATTGCTCCCCTAAAAGCTAATGTGATACATAAATAATGGTCAATCGTTTCACAATTTTTTGAAAAAATCTATAGCAAAAATGACACAGTTAAAAAATTAAAATTAGTTTTAATTAAATAGTATTTAAAAAAATTTAAATATTATTTATAATTTCCAGAAACTATTAATCTATAGTAGCTTTTATAGCTTCATATTAATTATTATTATCTAGAATTAGATAATAATAATATCAATGTTTTGAAAAAAATGAGATAAATCTCATAAAGAATATGATTCACTAAAATAATCACTCAGCGCTTTTTGTATAAAGAATGACACCTAGAATGGAGAATTTTTTCATCACACTTGAAAAACAAGTAGAGAACTTCACTCTAACCCTCTCAAGCGTCTAATGAAATAAAAGACAAAAAATTAATATATAAAAATGGAATTAATAATTTTTATTTATTCTTATAGAATTATTTTAATGCTTCATGATTTTTGTAAAAACTGAACAGACCAATTGCCCAGTTTCTGCAATTAATTTTTCAACACGAAGCAAATCAGGTTCCCCAACACTATTCAACAAAAGGTCACTTAATCCAGGTGGCATGTCATTGGGATCAAGAGAATCATTTAAGCAAAGCCGTATAATTTGACTCAAATTTGTATAAAGACGATAGGCATAATGTAAATCAGCAATACATGACTGATTAAGAAAACTGTTTGGTAAGTGATCTAAAATATCCGCTGTCGTCGCTCCAATTTGAAACTCCATGACATGCGTAATAAGAGAAAATTGAGCAATAAACTCCAAATCCATAATACCACCAGACATCGTTTTTAAATCCCATTGATTTTTTGGCGGCTTTTCCTTTGCAATCAAGGAACGCATTTCACATACTTCTTTTGCAACTTCCTTCTTATCACGAGAAATAGCAATAATTGCACACACTTCATTTTCTAGCTTTTGTAAAAAATCAGGATCTCCTGCAATGCCTCGAGCCCTTGTTAAAGCAAGATATTCCCATATCCATGCTTCTTGGCGATAATACTTTTTAAAAAATGGAAAAGAAACAGCAATAGGCCCTTTATTGCCTAACGGCCGTAACCTTAAATCAACGACATAAAGAACACCTTGGCTTGTAAGAGTGGATAAAGCAGAAACGAGGCGCTGTGCTAAACGCGTATAATATTGAGAGATATAAAGAGGCTTTTCTCCATCAGATATTTCTGCATCATCATCGTGTTCATAAAGCAAAACGAGGTCAACATCGGAATCTGCCGTTAATTCGCGACTTCCAAGCTTCCCCATACCCAATATGCCAACACGCCCACCTTTAATACGACCATGAAGACGAGAAAATTCCTCTTGAACGGTAGCAAATGTTTTTGTAATCATAAGATCAGCAAGCGCAGTAAAAGCAAAACCCGCTCTTTCTCCTGTAATTGTACCGTTTAAAATTCGAATACCAATCAAAAAACGTTGTTCATCTGCAAAAATCCTTAAATGATCAAGAATTTCCTCATAAGAAAGAACATTTTCAAGAAAATATTCAAGCCGTTTTTCTAAATATGTTTTGGTCGGTAATTCTGAAAGAATATTCGGATCTAACATTCCATCAAAAACATGGGATCTGCGTGCAATAATTTCTGCAAGACGTGGAGCTGCCCCCATAATAAGGACAAGCATATCCAAAAGAGAGGGATTAGACTGCAAAAGACTAAAAAGCTGAATTCCTGAAGGTAAGCCCTGTAAAAAACCATCAAAACGCAACATCGCCTCATCAGCTCGTTTTGTCCCGCCAAAAGCTTTCAAAAGAGCTGGCGTTAATTCCGTTAATCTCTCGCGTGCTTCGGCTGATTGCGTTGCTTTATAACGACCAAAATGGAGCGTGCGCATAATACGACAAATATCACTTGCTCTTTCGAAGCCTAAACGGCTTAACGTTATTAATGTCTCCGGATCATCTTCTTCACCTGTAAAAACTAAATTACCAATTTCTAAACCAAGTTCTTGCTCATTCTCAAACAGTGCAGCATAATGTTTTTCAACAACCTGAAGTGTTTTTAATAAATCACGGATAAAACTGCTCCTGTCTTGATAACCCATTAAATAGGCAACACTCGTGAATTGAGCTGTATCATTTGGAAGAAGATGTGTTTGTTCATCGAAAAGCATTTGAATACGATGTTCCACATTTCGAAGAAATGCATAACTTTTTATAAGGCTATTTCTCGTTTTCTCACTGATCCAACCAAGCGTGTGAAGTTCTGCTAACATTGCAACTGTCTGACGTCCACGTAATTGAGGAAAACGTCCACCAGCAATGAGCTGCTGTGTCTGAACAAAAAACTCAATCTCACGAATACCCCCACGACCTA
The DNA here is from genome assembly GCF_042193395.1 of Bartonella sp. TT29SHDZB. Classification (NCBI taxonomy): domain Bacteria; kingdom Pseudomonadati; phylum Pseudomonadota; class Alphaproteobacteria; order Hyphomicrobiales; family Bartonellaceae; genus Bartonella; species Bartonella sp. TT29SHDZB. The sequence goes on along the minus strand of NZ_JBHILQ010000002.1, from coordinate 78,567 downwards.
ACTTTATATTATGCCCATAAGCTGCAATTTGACCGTAATTTTTATGCGCATGAATTTGACGTTTGATCGAATGAATATCAGCAATAGCAGCGTAATCTAAGTATTTCCGCCACACATAGGGAAAAAGCTCTTTGAGAAAGTTAAAACCTGCCCTCTTATCGCCAACAACTGGACGTGCTTTAATCATAGCTGCTCGTTCCCAATTTTGCCCACGCCCTTCGTAATAACGCAATGCAGCCCTTACTGGTAAGGCCAAAGGGGTTGATCCTGGATCTGGACGAAGACGAAAATCAAGACGAAAAACATATCCTTCCGCAGTGCGTTCTTGAATGATACGGATTAATCGGCGTACCATTTTAGAAAATACGTCAACACTTTCAGAAATATTACCAATATGAGGTGATGTTTCATCAATGAAAACAATAAGATCAATATCAGAAGAATAATTAAGTTCCCCTGCTCCTAATTTTCCCATCCCTAAAATAATTAAACCACAATCTTTTTCTGGATTCTCACGGCTTAATAAATTGATCTTACCATGATCATGCGCTTCTCTTAATAGAAAACGTAGTGCTACACTTAATGCTGCTTCACCCAAACGAGTTAACCAAGCACATGAAACTTCGTAAGTAAAAACACCACCCAAATCAGCTAAAGCAATGAGAACATGCGCTTCTCGTTTTTTGCGCCTTAAAGCAGCCATCAATGAAGTTTCATTTATAGATTCATCCTTATCAATAGCCGTAATATCATCTATAATTTCGCGCAGCCTTGTTTCTATATCAACATTTAATAAAGCACTAAGATATGATGGATTGGCAATTAAAACCTCACGCAAAAAAGGAGATAAGGTCATAACCGAACTGATAAAATCAATCTGCGTTCCACTCTCTGAAATGATGGAAACAAGCGATTCTAAACCTTCTTTCCTTGCTTGTTCTTCCATGTCTTTTAACCATTGGGAACCACTTTTATCGAGAGGACATAAAGGGAGAAGCTGTGTTTTTAAAAAAGCTTGTTTCGTCTCTGCTCCCTTGAAAAGCATTTTGCCTTCCTTTCTATTGCTTTATACTTTTAAAATAGTTGTTACGTATGAAAAGAGAAAAGTGAAGAAAAATATCTTTAAGGAAATAACAAAATAGCCCTAAGCCCTGGATTTGCATTTTCAAGTAACAATTCACCCCCGTGAAGCTTCATAACCGCTTTTGCTATACTTAAACCAATCCCAAACCCAGGTTGTGTGCGACTTTCTTCAAGACGAACAAATCGTTCTGTCACTTTTTCACGTTTATCCTCTGCTATTCCTGGTCCATTATCGCTTACAACAACTAATAAATGTTCATCACGATATTCCATTGATAAGCAAACCTCTGCTTTCCTTTCACCTTTAGAGGCATATTTAATGGCATTATCTATAAGATTAAAAATTGATTGTGCAATAAGCTCACGATTCAACTTAAGCTCTTTATCAAATATATTCCCCAACCGAAGTAAAACACCTGACTCTTCAGCAAAAGGTTCGTAAATCTCAACAGCATCCTCAAGGATCAGTTTCATATTCATCATTTCAAGATGCTCAATTGCACTGCTGGCCTCAATACGTGAAATCATTAAAATCGCATTAAACGTACAAATAAGTTGATCTGATTCTGCAATAACCCTATCAAGGACCTGACGATACTCAAGCTTTGTCTTATTTCCTGAAAGCGCCTCTTCAGCGCGATTTCTAAGACGCGTTAACGGTGTTTTCAGATCATGAGCAATATTATCTGATACTTGACGTAAACCAATATTTAACTCTTCAATGCGGTCTAACATAACATTAAGATTGGTTGACAATCGATCAAACTCATCCCCTACTCCAGAAACAGGTAAACGCCCACTGAAGTCACCATCCATCAAGCGCTGTGATGCAGCCGTTACATGATCAATCCTTTGTAAAGCTCTCCTGCCAACAAAAAACCATATGAGTAAAGCGCCTCCAACCATTGCGGCAAGTGCAATGATCACAGCTTTACGAATAACCACTGCAAAACGTTCTGGCTCATCCAAATCACGTCCTATAAGAATCTTCATAGCATTAGGCAAATCAACAATAACCGCCAAAGCGCGATGTTCACTTGTTTTGCCATGTTCTCCAAAACGGGAATACAAAAAAGAGGTAGAAATAAAACCACTCTGATTCAAAAGACCTAATTCAATACGTGCTACATTTCCTGCTAAAATACGCCCCATAGAATCCGTGACCAGATAAAGAAATGCTCCTGGTTGTCTTGAACGATAATCAATAGTGCGCATTAATAAGGATAATCCCCCATAATTATAAGCATTTTCAATATACTTTAATTCTTCATGTAAAGCCTGTTCAGTTTGCTCTGTTAACAATGAAGCAGAAAATGCCGTCATATAAATAGAAAGTCCTGTTGCCACCAATCCAAACAATAAAATGTAAAGTGCTGAAAGCCTTAGCGCCGTCGTGCGCATTATATTAATCAAACGATTCATGCTTTGTTATCTGGTACTTTTAGCATATATCCAGCTCCACGCACTGTATGGAGAAGGGGAACATCAAAATCTTTTTCAATTTTGGCTCTCAAACGGGAGATATGGACATCAATGACATTCGTTTGTGGATCAAAATGGTAATTCCAAACATTTTCCAAAAGCATAGTGCGTGTAACAACCTGCCCCGCATAACGCATCAAATATTCAAGTAAACGAAACTCTCGTGGTTGCAATAGAATGTTTCTATCACCTCGTTTTACCGTATGTGCTAACCGATCAAGCTCAAGATTACCTACACAGTAAACAGTTTCTGCTTCTTTAGGATTTTTCCGCCGTTGTAAAACTTCAACACGCGCAAGAAGTTCAGAAAAAGCATAAGGCTTTGTCAAATAATCATCTCCCCCTGCACGCAGCCCCGTTACACGATCATTAACTTGCCCTAAAGCAGACAGGATAAGAACCGGTGTTTCATTGCCTTTAGCGCGCAATTCAGCAATAATAGAAAGACCATCACGATGCAAAAGCATTCGGTCAACAACCATAACGTCATAATTTTCCGTGGTTGCTAAAGCGTATCCCGTATCCCCATCATAAGCAACATCAACAGAATGCCCTACTTCCAAAAAAGCTTTTTCGAGATAATGCCCCGTCTCATGATCATCTTCAATAACGAGTATCTTCATAAAACGTATCTCCATTATTTTATTATGTTGTAGGGCAAATATGTAATAAACATTTGTCCTACAACTAAAGTCTTATTTTTTGAAAATTGGAAGAGCAACAAAACGATTTTGATCATTTGTTCGCACTTGTAAGAGTATAGCCTTTCTTCCTAACTGCTGAGCATTTTTGATTGTGTTAATAATATCAGAGACTCGTTTAACCGGTTTATTATTTACTGTGACAATGATATCACCAGGGCGTATCCCTTTATCTGCAGCATCTGAATCGGTATCGACATCCGTTACGACAACCCCTACACCATCATCAGAAGGCATAACAATCAGACCATAATCTTCCAATGTTTCATCTAAATCACTCTGTCCATTTGAATGTTTTGAAGTCTCTTTCTTACTTTCATCTTCAGACATTGCAGCGAGTTTAACCTTGATGCTCTCCTCCTTACCTGATCTCCAAATCCCTATGGTTACCATTTCTCCTGGTTTAATATTTGCAATACGTTTCGCCAGCTCACGCGCATCCGCAACTTTTTCATTATTCACTGAAATAATGACATCACCCGCTTTAATACCAGCCTTTTCTGCCGGTCCTTTTAACGGATCAGTAACCAAAGCACCTTTGGCTTCTTTCAATCCTATTGAATCGGAAATCTCCTTTGTTACCGGCTGAATCTGAACACCTAACCAACCACGTTGAACTGAACCTTTTTCAATAAGTTGTTGTACAACCTGTTTTACAGTCGCTGCTGGAATAGCAAAAGCAATCCCAACATTTCCTCCAGAAGGAGAAAAAATTGCTGTATTAACCCCAACAACCTTTCCATTAAGATCAAACGTTGGCCCACCAGAGTTTCCTCTATTAACAGCGGCATCAATCTGAATAAAATCATCGTACACACCAGTGCCAATATCACGTCCGCGTGCAGAAACAATACCTGCTGTCACAGTTCCACCAAGACCAAATGGATTCCCAATGGCAACAACCCAATCCCCAACACGAAGCTTTGAATCATCACCAAAATCAACATAGGAAAATTTTCTTTTATCATTCACTTTTAATACGGCAAGGTCGGTTTTGGGGTCTTTCCCAATGAGCTTTGCGTTCAATTCTGTACCATCATCAAGAACAACAGTATAACTTGTTCCATCAGAAATCACATGATCATTGGTCACAATATAACCATCAGACGAAATAAAAAAACCCGATCCAAAAGCAACTGGACGGAGTCTCTGCGATTGGTGCGGAAATTTATTTTTAGGTTTATCAAAATCATAAAACTCTTTAAAAAATCTTTTTAAAGGATGCTGATCTGGTAATTGATCAAGTCCTGGACCACTAAAAAAGTTGCTAAAGAACCTATCTTCTTTCTTTTTATTGCTCTTTACTTGTACTGCTACAACGGCTGGTTTCACTTGAGCAACAATATCGGCAAATCCCTGTTGTTGTATTAACGAAGTCAATACAGAACTTGCATGAGCCTTTGTCATCCACAAGCTTGATGTACATCCACTAAAAAACAGTGCACTTTCCAATATCGCAGAAAAACTCACTGCGACAAATGTTTTAAAGAAAGCCTTTTTAACCATTTATTCTATGCTCCTATTCAATCATACCTTTATTTCAATTCCGATCACTTATAAAATATCAGACCTTACCGTTTTCTGTCTAAATTATTAAAGTTTTGTAAGGTTTCAGTATTCCCTAATATAATTACAATAAGATTGTATGCTCATTCAGATAATCTGATTTTTTTATGTAACATCTTTTTTAATGCAATGACATTTTTGACTGTTCTTTTTCATTCACATAACGCATGATTATTCCGTTTGAAGTGGAAAAATATGATACTTATACCAATGATAATAATGATCAAAGGCGAGAACCATAAAAACCAAGTTATTTTATTCAATGGTGGTTTCAAGAGAATAAATTCACCATATCGCTCAACAAGAAAGTCAGTAACTTGCTGATTACTATAGCCCATTTTTAGCCTTTCCCGAATTAAAAGCCGTAAATCACGTGCTAAAGCAGCATCTGAATCATCAATTGATTGATTTTGACAAACCGGACAACGTAAATGCGATGAAATATGGCGTGCTCGCGCTTCAAGAATCTTATCCTTTAAAATCTCATCCGGCTCTACTGCTATTGCTAATCGAAAAGGAAACGTTGCAATTAAAAAAAATACAATCCAAAGAATTTTTTTCATCTCAATGTCTTTTCCCAAAATTTAAAGCAAGCACTACCCTATTGTACATGCCAATGCGAAACCAATACCCCAAAAGAGAAAGACATCCTCCCATAGCCATCATGAATGCCCCTAACCAAATACATATTACATAAGGCTTCCACCATATGTGCACAACAAGACCCCGATTATCGATCCGTCCCGGCACAATATAGAGCTGCGATAAGCCATGATTTTTCAGACCAACTTCTGTTGTTGATGTATTTTGACTTGAATAAAATCGCTTTGAGGCTGTTACATGACCCACAATGTTTTTATTTTCATATATTTTAAAATAAAACTCCATTGTCGAATAATTCGAACCAACACCATCATACACTGCATCAAAATGAAGCATTTTATCCGCTATCGTCACCCTATCCCCTACGTTCATGATTAAAATACGTTCTTGCCCAAAACTTGCCACACAAACAATACCAAATAATGTAACGCCTAATCCCATATGTGCTATTGCTGCACCAAAAGTAGACCATGGCAATCCAAGAAATCTCTTAACGCGTACTGAAAAATCTCTCTTGCCATATCCACTCTTTCCCCATAGATCCACTAAACTGCCTAAAAAAACAAACGCTGAAAGCCCAATCCCTAAAACTGCAAAAATATCACGCACAGATGCCGCATAGAATATTATAAAACAGACGATACCAACGAATACAAAAACAAACCACAACCGTTCAAAAACTGCAAGAAAATCACCGCGTTTCCATGCCATCATTGTCCCAAACGGAACAAACAACAACAGCAAAAGCATTAGTGGTCCACAGGTCAGGTTAAAAAAAGCAGCCCCTACAGAAATTTTTTGCCCAGTTAATATCTCAATAAAATAAGGATAAAGCGTACCAATCAATACTGTTGCTGTTATTGTTGTAAGTAACAAATTATTTAAAACAATAAACCCTTCACGTGAAATTGGTTGAAAAAATCTTTCTGTTTTTAAAATAGGGGTGCGCAAAGCAAAAAGAAAAAAAGCCGCTCCTGTAAAAAAAAAGAAAAGCGCAAGCATTGCTTTCCCCCGTGCTGGATCAACAGCAAAACCATGAACAGAAACTAAAAGCCCAGAACGCACAAGAAAAGTTCCCATCAGAGAAAGAGAAAAAGTAAGCAGCGCTAAAAACAGAGTCCAACTTTTCAATATTTCTCGTTTTTCGAGAACAAGAGCAGAATGTAAAAGAGCCGTTCCTGAAAGCCAAGGCATAAACGAAACATTTTCAACAGGATCCCAAAACCAATAACCGCCCCATCCTAGCTCATAATAAGCCCAATAGGAGCCAACCATAATACCCAATGTCAAAAAACACCAAGCAAGTAAAAGCCACGGACGAATCCCACGTGCCCAAATTCTATCAACATGTCCCATAATCAATGCCGCAACGGCAAAAGAAAAACAAAGTGAAAAACCGACATAACCTAAATAAAGTAGCGGTGGATGAATTGCTAATGCGATATCTTGTAAAAGAGGATTGAGACCATTTCCCTGCAATGCTGGTGGATTTATACGTAAAAATGGATTGGATACAAAAAGAATAAATAAAAGAAAAGCAGTTGTAATCCAACTTTGGCAAATTAAAACAAGCGTCTTAAAATCTTCTGGCAAATGTTGGCTAAAAAAAGCCATCAATGCGCTAAAAAAAGCAAGACTTAAAACCCATAACAACATAGAGCCTTCGTGGTTTCCCCAAACACCTGTAATTTTATAGAGCATCGGTTTTTCTGAATGAGAATTCTCAACAACGTTCAAAACAGAAAAATCAGATACGACATAAGCATAAATTATCACTAAAAAAGATAAAAGTAGTAATGTAAAAGTAATATATGTTAGAGGAACAGCTGTTTGCATTAACAAACGCTCTCTCCACCAAAAACCTAAAGCAGGTAAAAACGCCCCTAATAAGCTTACTGAAAATGCTGCAGCTAAAAAAATATGACCCAGTTCGACAAGCACAATCGAATTATTTCTCCATAATGTAATGTTTTTTCAAACGATCAGCTGTTTCTTTAGGCATATAAGTTTCATCATGTTTTGCTAAAATACGCATCCCTATAAAAAAGCCCTGTTTATCGAAATGCCCTTCTACAATCACCCCCTGACCTTCACGAAAAAGATCCGGTAAGGCACCATTGAAAACCACTTTTTCATGTTTTTTGTTATCCGTTACAAAAAAAATAACGCCTCTCTCTCCAACATATTGAACGGTTCCCTTTTCAACAAAGCCACCCAAACGCAAAGGGCGCTCCGTTAAAATATCTTCTCTTGTAATTTCAGAGGGCATTCTAAAAAAACTGACCGCATGACGCATTGCATACACTATGAGACTTGCTGCAATTGTCATAACCAAACAACATAATAATATGATCAGTAAGCGCCTTTTTTTTCGCTGCTCTAAAATAACCTTCCATGAGGCAGAACTCTTTAAAGATTGACTGTTCATAGACACTCTGCGAAAAAAGTTTAAATACGTTATAATTAAGTATCAATATTTTATTTTTTAAGAGCTTTGCACATCTTCTACATAGGTGCAAGATTTCTTTTCTCTGTATGCTCACGCGATAAATCACGTAACTGAATCATCATTTTTTTAACACGTGATTGTCCTGAAAAATTTTCAGGCATTGTATCAAGAAAGCTTTGTAAAAATTGCACTGCCTGCGCAGTTTTTCCTGCTTGATGCAATGCATCGGCCAACAACAAACGTGGATAAAAATCTGTTGGCGCTAAATCTGCTGCTTTTTGAAAGGCATTTTGCGCTTCTTGCGTTATCACTCCCCCTTCATAACCAACCAATGCTAAACCGTATCCGACAAGCCTTGGAGCTGTTTCGCCATTCAAACGAAGTGCATCTAAATACGTATTCACTGCTTCTTGAAAAAGGCTTTCTTCGAGATACCCTACCGCTAACGCATCTGCTAGCTTGCCATCATGAGGTGCACGGAAAAAAAGCACTTGTAAACGAATAAGCTTTTCTTGCTTACTGAGAGTTTTAGGATCCTTATCCATTAATTCGCTAAAAAAATAACTTTTCACTTCTGGATTGCCTATCAGCCCATAAATACTCCATGTCATCAGAAGAACAAACAAAATACTCAAAGCCTTAAGAATATTTCTTTTTTTATAATGCATATAAAGCTTGTTAAACTCAATCGTACGCTTATGGCTTCTATAACCATCTACGGTTTCAACTTTCCATTCTTTCTTTATCTCATCGTCAAAACGTAGTGAAAGAAAAAGAATACTTGCCAGAAAAGTCAGAAAAAATGCTGCAAAAATTAATAAGAGCATATCGTTTTTTTCCAATACGAACAGAGAATAACTCGCTTACATTTTATCCTCTTCATAAGAAGAGTGATGTGAATTAATAAAAATTCATTTTTTCATGGAGAATATTATAAATATCTATCATATATATCAATTAAGCAAAGAAACTAAAAACAATGTTTCCCTACTCTTTATGTATTGTCTAAAATACTGCTTTATAAACTTTATAGACATTTCTTGCTTAAGAAGAAAATATGTCATTCTCCCATCTTAGGTAACAAAACTTTTGCATACAATCCACCCAAATCAGAACGTGATAAAAAGAGATTGCCACCATATTCACTGACCATATCTGAAACAATTGCTAACCCTAAGCCTGCCCCTAGTTTACTTTCATTAAACCGCCGCCCTCTTTTTAATGCTTCATCAATTTTGTCTTCTGTTAAACCAGGACCATCATCTTCTACAAAGATACTAAAATATTCTTTTTCTTCAGCATTTTCTTCTAAACAACAAGAGATCAAAACCTTTGCTCGAGACCACTGAGTAGCATTTTCAATCAAATTCCCTACAATTTCTTCTAAATCTTCCTTCTCTCCAGAAAAAACAATATCATCAACATCCATAATAAATTGAATTTGTTTTTCAGGATTAAGCTTTTTCATAACCCGCACCAAACGTTCAAGCACACTGCGAACAGACGTATGATAGACAATACTATCGCATTGTGCTGCAATCCGTGCACGCTGAAGATAATGATTGATTTGAGCTTGCATTATTTGCGTTTGCTCTCTCAACAAACAAGCCTTTTCTCCGCGCATCTTATCTGTCTCATTCATAATCACGGATAGAGGCGTCTTCAATGAATGCGCGAGATTACCAACTTGTGTGCGAAATCGCTCAATAATACGCTGATTATTATTAATGAGAGCATTCATCTCTTGTACAAGCGGCATCACTTCGCTTACTAAATCCGTATTCACATAATGAACTCTTCCTTCGCGAATATCATTCAATGCGCGTCGAATAAGCTTCAACGGTTGAAAACTAAAGAAAATAATAGCAATATTAATAAGAACACTCCCGATACCGAAACTCCAAAGAAAAATTTGCAAAGTTCGCGTAAATTCCTTTACTTGGGCATGAGCTTCATCGATATTCCCAACAAGCCGAAAACGTGCAATATGATTTTTATTATCAAGAACAACATCACTCTCAATCACTTGTAGCTTTTGACCATTGTTCCCCATTATCCGATAAGAGCGAAAGAATTTATTGTCAAAAGGTATATCAACATCACTTGGTGTAAATATCTCGCCTGTTCCCAATGAGGGGGATGTCAATCTTCCTTTTAAATTATGGGATATCGCAACAACTTCCCAATACCATCCTGTTGTTGGATCAGAATAACGAATATCATCAATCCCAGCCCCTCCTCTTAAAGTACCTTCCGATGACACCGTCACTGTTGCAATAAGACTGTAGAGTTGAGCAGAAAGGATACGCTCTAGGCTTTGTTCAGTTGAACGCTTATAAAATAAAATACTTACTGCAGAAATCGATAAAAGAGAAATAACAACCCATAATGTTGATAAGATCATAACACGTAAACTGAGAGATCGAGTAATGACAAAAAAGAACCTCCTATACCAATTATTCTCTTCAAAAACATTCATTAATCACCTCGCGTTCTCACGCGATATCCCATTCCTCGAATAGTTTCAATCAAATCCACTCCAAGCTTTTTCCGTAACCGACCTACAAAGACTTCCACTGTATTCGAGTCCTTATCAAAATCCTGATCATAAAGATGTTCAGTAAGCTCTGTTCTTGAAATGATCCTGTCACAATGATGCATGAGATACGAAAGCAGTCTGAATTCATAAGATGTTAGTTTAATCAATTGACCATCCACAAAAACACGAGACGTCTTTGTATCCAACAAAACATTTCCGCAACATAATGCACTCGTCGCATGTCCAGTAGTGCGACGAATTAATGCGCGCAAGCGCGCCATCACTTCCTCCAAATGAAATGGCTTCACAACATAATCGTCAGCCCCAGCATCAATACCGTGCACCTTATCAGACCAACGGTCTCGCGCCGTTAGCATTAAAACAGGCATGGAGAGCCCTTCTTGACGCCACTTTTCAACAACACGAATACCATCAATATACGGCAGTCCTATATCAAGTATCACCGCGTCATAAGACTCTGTGCTCCCTAAAAAATAAGCCTCTTCACCATCGAAAGCACTATCGGAAACATATCCTGCACGTCTTACAGCTTCTGCTAATTGATGGTGAAGATTCCGATCATCTTCAACGATTAAGATACGCATCACAACACCATCTGCTAAAAACTAATCAGCAGGAACAAAAAACTCAACACGACGTAATTTTTCACCATTACGGGCTGGTACAACAACCACAATTGCACACATGTCCTTTCCATCCTGAACAACTGGTTTTGAACGGACGAGAACCCCGCTCTCTTGCGCGGCAGCCTTCTTACCTACTTCAGCACACCCAGAAGCTAGAACAGAATCTGCTTCTAAAAAAGCGGCTATTATTACGAACAAGAATTTTTTTTTCATCATAAATATTTCAATAACCCATCTCTTCTCTTCCTTGATAAAGGATAAAAGAAATAATGGTTTTTTTGGGTCGATTAAAAAATCACAAATGGAAACAATTTATCCTCTATCTTACAGAAGAACATATTAACATTACTCCAAATTTTTAAAAAATCAAAAAAATATTTTTAATAATGAAAATAAAATTTATTCAATAAAATAATAAAATCTTAATATACTATCTTACAAAAAATGAATAATTCTAAAACAAATTCTTTCTCTGTTAGAACTATAGAAAAAAAATACTTCTACTCCATATAATTATTGTATATTTGTTTGGTTGTATTGCTTTGCCATAGGCTCTCTTTAAATGTTTGATTTTTTTAAAAAAAAGAAAGGGCAACATCGTAAGCCATTTCACAGTCCTGCTCTCATTGAATTAGACGCACGATTAGACACAGCGCTTTATCACATTCGTTCTGCTAACAGTTTTTTCTGGAAAAAGGCAAAAATCGTCTCACAAAATTTTCATCTTCAAGGATGGAAACGTTTTATCGTTGAAGTTCTCGATGAAATACTGACATTAGGGTTGATGGGATTTACTCTTTTCACTATTTTGGGCATTTCTGTTTTTGAAGTGACCAAAACAGATTGGTCTTTTCCTAAAAACTTTTCCATTCTTTTTCTCGATCGCTATGGAAATCCAATTGGGCACCGCGGTGCAATGCCGGCTATTTCTGTCCCCGTTGAAGAAATGCCAGACACTGTTATTAAAGCGGTTCTCGCCACAGAAGACCGTCATTTTTTCAATCATTGGGGCATTGATTTTCAGGGGCTTACACGGGCAATTTCACAAAACATGCAAGCTAAAAGTGTGGTTCAAGGTGGTTCAACTCTCACACAACAATTGGCTAAAAATTTATTCTTAACAAATGAGAGAACGATAACACGTAAAATTAAAGAAGCTTATCTTGCTCTTTGGCTAGAAGCAAATTTTAGCAAAAAGCAGATTTTACAACTTTACCTTGACCGAGCCTATATGGGAGGAAACAATTTTGGTATTGCCGCAGCGGCAAAATTTTATTTTGGAAAAAACATACGTCATGTCTCTTTAAGTGAATCTGCTATGTTAGCAGGACTCTTTAAAGCTCCAACAAAATATGCTCCTCATAGTCATCTCTTTGCAGCTCAAACACGTGCCAATGTTGTCCTGTCTAATCTTGTTAATAGTGGCTTTATGACGAAGAGCCAGATTATCAATGCGCATCGCCACCCTGCTAGGGCGCTTCCCCACATAGAAAATAATCAGGCTGATTATTTTCTTGATTGGGCATTCGAAGAAGTCAAAAAAATGCGTAATCAATTTCTAAGTCATAATTTAATTATTCAAACAACCCTTGATCCGAATATTCAAAAAGCAGCAGAAGAATCTATTGCTTATCATTTACATCAATATGGTCAACAATATCGTGTAACACAAGCTGCCACCGTTATACTCGATAATAATGGTGCCGTATGTGCAATTGTTGGAGGACTAGATTATAAAAAGAGTCAATTTAACAGAGCAACACAAGGCGGTCGACAACCTGGTTCTTCATTCAAACCTTATGTTTACGCAGCCGCAATGGAACATGGACTGTCTCCCTCAACAATCGTTCTAGATGCTCCTATCAATTGGGGAGGTTGGACACCCAAAAATAATTCTGGCCGTTATTTGGGGAAAATTGATTTAGCAACAGCTTTAGCTTTTTCTATTAATACAGTCCCTGTGTATCTCACCTATCAATATCTTCACCGCGATACCCAACCTATCATAGATCTCATCAAGAATATGGGGATTAACGCGCATATTTTATCACACAAAACGATGGTTCTTGGCACTTCCAACATGACCCCCATGGATCAAGCTACAGGTTTTAATGTCTTTGCCAATGGAGGAATAGCGGGTAATCGTCATGGGTTTACGCAAATCAGAACAATTGATGGGCATGTGGTATGGGATTTCGAACATAACGGAAAAAAACTACACCGAGTTCTGAGTGAACAATCAGCTGCTTATATGAACCAAATGATGGTGGGTGTCACAACACGAGGGTCTGGTAAGCGTGCTGCTCTGCCCATGACTCTTGTCGCTGGGAAAACTGGAACATCACAATCCTATCGTGATGCTTGGTTTGTTGGCTTTACTGGCAATTATACTGGAGCGGTATGGATGGGAAATGATAACTTTTCACCGATGAATCGTGCTTTTGGGGGTGGAGTCCCTGCCATGATATGGCATAGCATCATGCTTGCTGCACATCAAAATATCATGCTCAAACAGCTCTATGGTGTTAAAGATTCTCTCCTTCCTTATCAGCCCCTAGTACTTTCTTCCCATGCAGATTCTGAAGTTCCTCCTCCCATACCCTCTACGCTTTCTCCTGAAACATTAAATATCGTACGATTGATTAACAAAGATCTGAAAAAACTATCTGCAATTTCTTTGAAAATGAAAACAACTGGAGATTCAACATTTTGAATTCAAGATATTCACTGATGTTTTTTAATATCACCATTTTCTTTTTTATCTTCGCTTTTTCCATTTTATGTGGAACACTGAGTGTCAATTATGTGCTCAATTCCTTTCATCATTTTGGACTCTTTAGAATTGGAAAATGGAGTGCTTATCCACAGGTGGGAACCGCTAATATGGATCCTTATACCCGCGCCCACACCGCTAAACGAGGCATTGTTTCACTCGGACGAACTGAAGGTATTCAATTCCAGATTTGGCAAGATAACCAAGGGCGTCCACTTCATCCTCACTGTCATTATTGGCTCAAAGGCACCATCCCTGAAACTCGTCTTTTCACCCTTTATACAGCTGACAAATCCCTAAAACCCTATACTTCATCCAAAGAAATACCTTTTGAACTCCACACGAACGCTATTATTTATGAGCATGATGGCTCATTGCGCATCAATATTTCACCTACACCGCAAGCCGGCAATTGGCTTGCAACAGTTAGTCAAAAAGAATTCGGGCTTATTCTTACCTTATACGATACCTCAATCATCTCTGCAACGGCATTACAAAAGCTTACAATGCCATCAATAGAACAAATCCCATCAGGACAAATAAATTGTGACTAGATTCATTTATATCGCACTTCTTGCAATCATTGGCGCTATTATCGTTCATATTTGCGTTCTCTTTCTGATCCCCTATTGGGCACAAAATAATATATGGACAGCACTTAAAAAATCCGGAGCCCCTTATCAATTTGTTGCTTTTACTCCCGATAATCCTATTCAACAATCTGCTGATCCACTCTTTCTTCTTAAAGTCTGCAGATTTAATCTTGAAAATGGACCTGTTCATTTAAAAGCTTTGAAAACACGACAATTTTGGTCACTAGCAGCCTACACACACAAAGGAATTATTTTCTATAGCCTTAATGACCGAACAGCCCCTGATAATACACTCGATCTTATTATTGGAAAACCAATACAAATCATAGAACTCAAAAAATCAAAACCTAAAAAAAATGCCAATTCAGTTTTGGTTGCTAAAAATTTGAATGAAGGTTTTGTCATTTTACGTATTTTTGCCCCTTCTTCACTTGCAAAAAAAGAAAATGAAGCTTTTCTTTCATCTGCGACCTGCCGCATATTTTATGAATAAAAACGGAGTAACCTCTCATTTGTACAATACCTTACTTTCTATACAAAATACATGAAGCCTATCAAAATGGTTATCTTTTTTCTCTATTAATTGAATCTTCGAATTCAGATTTATCTGATTATAAATCCCTCAATTTTTTATTGAGATAGAATGAAATCTCTATTGCACATCATCATATCCTATTTGATTACGCATTATCTGACAGAAAAAACTCCCAGCAATCAGAAGAGAAAATCAAGAGTAAAGTTCTAGAAAAATATGCTGCTAACAACCGTAAAACTTGTTATTTGAGTTTATTTCTTTTTATTTACAAACATTCCCATAAAATTCGCATCAATGACATGATAAACTATAGAAGAAATACTGATTACCTTCAATGAAGTGCAAAAATAATCGCTGGAGACTTATAAGACATTATGCATCCTTGACCTCAAAAATAAGTGCTTTATTTTTGTTTTATGAGCATAAGCTTTTTGTAAGATATGCACTCTGAAAAAACTTGGCTTATAGTTTACAATTGAGGGGAAAAACTTCATGAAGAAGAGATATGTTCGGTTCATTTCAAGAGCAGCAGTATGGTCCCCTCGATTTGGTGGATTGTCGTTCTTTGTTTTATTATTTTCAGTCATTTTACAACGTTTTTCCGTCATTAACGTAACCGACTTCATAATTTTGATCGGAATCTCTACTGGCTGTGTGATTATTTCTCTTTTTCTTGCTTTAAAAGCACTTTACAGCTTATGGGTCTATGGAGCCCTAGGGGGAATGAAAGCTTTAAAAGGGATCATTTATTCGGTAATAACGACTACACCATTGATGCTCTTTTTTGGACTTTGGTTTACCTTACCGGCTCTTTACGATATTTCTACCGATACACAAAGCCCGCCGGCTTTTTTTCGCACAATACGTCCCAGCGATGCTTTACCGCTCAAAAGTGTTTTGACTGAACAAGCAACATTACAGATGTCACAATGGCCAGAAATATCGGGGCGCCGTTATGATGGTTCACCTGACCGTATTCGCGAATCTGTTCTCAATGTTTTAGCAGCCTATGATTGGCCTGTTGTGGCTCAACGAGAGTTTAAAGGTGAAGAAAATGCGCTTTATATTGAAACGAGAGCTAAAACTTTTTACCTTGGGTTTATTTCGGATATCGTGATACGCTTAACTGATGAAGGGGATACAACTTTTGTTGATATGCGTTCTGCTTCTCGTTATTTGCCAAGAGATTTGGGGACAAATGCTGCTTTTATTATCGATTTTATGGATGCCCTTGATACGGAAATCGCTTCCCTTCCTCTTTCACAAGACGATGAATAACGATCAAGAGCGAGAGAGAAGACACTTTATTTCACAAAAATTGCTTATTTTTCAATAAACATGATACATAAGCAAACAATCACTTTTCAAAAGCTATAAACTAAAAATTCTTATACAAAAGGATAATATTCTCAAACCTAACCATTCTTGAAATAATGAAAAAGATTAAAAAAATAGGAAATAAAAAACAGAAATATTGATAATAATATTAAAGTCTCTGTATAACTGTAATCAGTAAATATTTTTTAAAGTTTAATATTAAATAAATTATTATAAAACTCATATAAAAAACATTATTATATAAAGATAATAAATAATCATTTTTCATATAAATAACGTATACAAATAAAAACTGTTATAGAAAGTAATATAACAAATATAATGAACAAAAATGTGCTTAAAAACATTTTTTTCACAATTTCTTTGTTACTATAACCTTTAAATTTATACTGTAAAAACATTGCATAGAAAAATATAAAGAAAAAACATGTAGAAGATAATAATTCTGCAATAATACGAATAATATCACTCATAAAAAATCCAAATTAAAAATATATAAAAACAATAAACATTAATATATATTATATCATATAAAACTTAATAATTTAAAATAATATAAAAAACGAATTTATTCTTAATTAATGATTTAATTTTAATATTTTTTTCATTACATACCTTAGATACATAATACAATTTAAATAAATATAATTAAACAAAAAATGCAAAAAACAATTCATAAAATATATTAAAAATATAGATAACAAATAAAATTTCCAAATTAATCTATAATTATAAATTAATGATGAATAATCATTGTTCATAGAAATAACGTATATAAATAAAAAATATCATAGAAAATAATATAAAGAACAAAAATATTCTTAACAAAATTTTTTTCCAAATTTCTTTTTTACTATAACCTTTAGATTTATAATATGAAAACAATGTATAGAAAAATATAAATAAAGCACCTATAGAAAATAATAATTCTACAATAATACTAATAAGCTCATTCATAAAAAAAATCCAAATTAAATATATAATTTTGTAAAATTATGCACCTAAACCTTCCTGTCAAGTTTGTAGACACATAATTATGCCTACAAGCTTGTTCATTTTAGAAATATCTGCTAATTTTTATATTAGCGATAACATTCATAGCCTGTATATCCCAAACCTGTACCAAATCCTACTGTAGAGCCAACTCCTCCTCCTAATGATAGACCTTCCAAAGCGCCTATTGGTCCTCCAACTGACCACCCCATAACTCCACCAATTACCACTCCCATATCATGTCCCCTATGTCCCATTGAAAATCCTGCTGAGAGATAATCTCCAACAGTACACCCAGGTCGTGATCCACTGCTTGAAAAATTCATTGATGAAACATGAGACCAACCATTAGAAAAACTAGAACCAAATGAACGAAACATATAAAACCTCTTTTATTGTTAAAAATAACTGTATCACAACGATACAGTGGAAAATTCATTATTGTTCATTTTAGCAAATGTCAAATATAATTTGTATAAATAACAATAAAAATACTGTATAAACAATAAATACATTATGTTTATATTGCATTCACACAAAATGTATATTTTGTGTGAATATAATACTATTTACAATACTGTTTAAATATGCGACATCAATCGCTCTTTCTCTTAAACAAAATCATAAATTCAAATGAGTCATTCACAGGAAAAACTAGTATCATTCTCTTGGTTTACAAGAACAACAAAGAAATATATCTATTATGTCATCGAACTTAGTTGCGTTGCTGTCGTTTTGCGCTTACTTGGCTTGGTGAATCCTTTTATTTTTCAAGCGATTATCGACCGTATTCTCCCTTTTCAGCGTATTGAAAGTCTCTATGCTATCGTTGTCTTGATGGTTGCTATTATGTTGTTTAGCACGGCTCTTAGCACTCTATCAGGCTACTTAGGAGCTTATTTAGCCAATCGGCTTACGCTAGAATTTGGACGGCGCATTTACACCCATGTGTTAAGCCTTTCCTTGCCTATTTTACGCACTTGGCAAGTGGGGGAACTGTTCACGCGAATCGGAGAGGTTGATACAATTCGCGGGTTTCTAACAGGAACCATCGCCACCACTGTGCTAAATGTTCTGTTCGCAATCATTTATCTTGCGGCACTCTTTTCCATTAGTCCGAAACTGACCTTCATTGTCCTTATCATTTTACCCTTGCAAATGGGCTCTTTAGCGTTGGTCGGTCCCTTCTTGCGCCGCCAATTACGCCGTGCTTTCACTCTGCAAGCTGCCCATCAATCGCGCCTTATTGAAAGTTTTACCAATCTTGAAGCCATTAAAGCGCATGTAAAGGAGCCAGCCCATACAATACGCATGCAAGAAACTTTAGCCCGTAGTTTAGATCAAAGCCTTACAACCAGTAAATTGCATCTTCTCAATGGAGCCATGAGCCATATTTTTGGTGATCTTTTCACTATTTTTATTATCTTTTTTGGTGCTCAGGCAGTTCTTCAAAACCAGATTACGCTAGGGCAACTTATTGCCTTTCATCTCCTCGCTGGAAATGTTTCTGGTCCTATCTTAAGCCTTGCATCCCTATGGGAAGAATGGCAGCATTTGAAAATCTCTCGTCTTCGTTTGGGCGATATTCTTAACTCCCCTTCAGAATGGGAAGAAGAAAAGCCGCCTCTTCAACTCAGCGCTCCTCCTCATCTTGAAGCCAACGATCTCTGTTTTTCTTATGGAGATAAGTCCATTATCAATCATCTTGATGTCTGTTTACAACCTGGGCAACCAATTATGTTACTTGGTCCTTCAGGGTGCGGAAAAACAACCTTGGCGAAGCTCCTTTGTGGACTCTACCCCCCAACAAGCGGAAAGATATTGATTAACGCCCAACCTTTACAGAATTTTGATGTCCGTAGCGTGCGTGACACAATCGCGTATTTTCCCCAAAATCCTTGCCTTTTTTCCGGAACCATTCTTGAGAATATGCTTCTTGCTAAACCAGATGCCACTAAAGATGAAATCGACTCTGCACTATATGTTAGTGCTTGCCATGATTTGATTGCTCAGTTGCCTCTAGGACTCAATACTCAAGTAGGAGAGCAAGGTGGTTTTTTATCAGGTGGTCAGCGCCAACGCTTGGCTTTGGCTTGTTTCTTTCTGATAAATCCAAGCCTTCTTATTTTGGATGAACCTACTTCTGCATTGGATGACACTGTCAGTGCACAAATTGTTGAGCATTTATATAAACTTTCACAAGATCGTATTGTTCTTGTTATTACCCACAAACGTGATCTCTTCCCTCAGTATGCAACCGTCTTAAACTTTACTGATTTGGAGGCAAAAAATGGCAGATAAAGCTCCCTATTTGCGCCCTTTGTCACCAACTCTTCATATGGTTGTTGCTGTTTTAATTGCTTTATTTCTCTTTATTGTGATCGGCAGCTTTATCGCAAAAACAGAGATTGTTGCACGGGGGCAAGGAAGTGTTATTCCCACCGCTTACGTTCAGCTGGTCCAAGCGCAAAATACAGGACGCATTGAGAAAATCCTTGTAAAAGAAGGGCAATTTGTTCATCAAGGTGATCTCCTTATTCAATTAGATCCTCGTGAAGCCCTCAATGAGTGCGCACGTGTTCAAGCAGATATCGCGCAACAAACCCTTCAAGCACAAATCGCAACAGCTATTTTAACAGCTTTGCACGAAAGTGATCCTTTGGATAAAGATTTTGTGACCAAAGGGCTTGCCTATCTGCCAGTTCCTCCTTCTGGCAATCAGACTGCAAGAATAGAAGGGGAAAAACTCATTAGCGCTACCCTTCAATCTCTCCAAGATAAATTAAGAGCGCTAAAAGCACAAGCGGACCGCGTCGAGCGCAGCGGTGCAACACAACATGCGCAATTAGATAGGTTGGAAGATGATCGTCAATTAAGCCAAGGAAAATTAAAGGCTGCAAAAAGCCTAATGGAAACAAAAGTCATTAGCCAAGCCGTTTATTTAGAGCGTTTACATGATTTTAAAAATGTCGAGCATGAAATTTTAACCAATCAAAGACGTTTGGAAGAAAATGCCGCCGAAATAAACACCCTCCGCCAACAACGGAAAAGTCTCATTTCCGATGAAATCGCCCGCTATCGGCAACTTTCGCGTGAAACAGAACTGAATCTTCAAGGATTAAAAGCAAAGCTTGATAGCACTCAATACCATCTTGACCACTTATCACTCTATGCACCTGTTGATGGACGTATCGATGATTTAAGTATCCATACTTTGGGCGGCTTTGTAGAGGCTGGTAAAACTCTCATGCGCATTGTCCCTGGTGCGGGTGGTCTCATTATTGAAGCATTTTTTGATAATCGAGATATTGGTTTTTTAGAAAAGGGCCAACGTGCTTACATCAAGTTTTCTGCCTTTCCTCCTGAACGTTTCGGTGTTATCCACGGTACAGTCGTTAATGTAGGCGCTACAGCGCGCTATAATAAAGAAATTAATGGTGTCTACGCTGTTTTAATCAAAATTGACCAAGATCACATCACTTTGAATAACAAACAACTTAAATTTATCCCTGGCATGACTGTAACAACGGATGTCATTACCTCAAAACGACGTCTCATTTCTTATTTCTTTGAACCTATCACCAAAATTTTAGAACAATCTCTAAAGGAAAGATGATGTCTGTAAATGAAAATCCATCACCACCACTCATAAATCCTCTTACGGCTTTGGGTGCCATGGTTGTTTTAATGCTTACATCTCCCTTATACCGCCGCTGGCGAATCTGGGATATTGAACGCAACATAGGACCCGCCTTACAGACTGGGCAATATAAACTCTATAAAAATGAACGTGGAGAATTTTGTGCCTTTATCACTTGGGCTTTTTTAGATGAGAAAAATCATCAATCTATGCTTGAAAAGGGAGAGCTTTTGTCCGATGCGAATTGGCAAGGCGGAGAATATATGTGGTTTATTGATTGTGTGGCACCCTATGGACATGCTGCTGGTATGGTACGTGACATGCAGCGGCATGTGTTTCCTAATCAGCATTATTGCTACGCTGTTCGGCGTAATGAAGATGGTGGAATACGAAAAATTGCACGCTGGTGTTGCTATAGAGCAAAAAATCCAGCCAAATAGTTTTTCTAAAGCAAGTGCGCATAAATCATTTACCCCTCGTCTTATAGAAAAGAATCTTTTAAAAGAGCTCTTTAAGCGATAGCTATAGTAAAAGAAAACTTTACCATATTTAGAGCTAACCCGCTACAAATAGGTGCTTTTCAACTTACCAGACTTGCTATGAATAGCAACAGAGGTTAAGGGGGCTAATCCACTCTCAAGCTGAACTTTGATTAACTAATTCCACTAGAATTGGCTGGGGTACCTGGATTCGAACCAGGGAATGCCGGTACCAAAAACCGGTGCCTTACCGCTTGGCTATACCCCAAAAAAACACGCTTTATAGCGACTCTTGCACCTTATAGCGATTCCTGTGATTGGACGCAATATCTGAAAATCAAAGACTTTACTTTTTTATCATAAAATTTCTGAGTCTTGTATGGCATTGCCATCGATACAAATTCGTAGCAGAAACTGATATACAGTTGTGATTTTAACATAAGCAGGAACCATTTATCCATCAATTATTTTGCTCTTTGTATTGATTTTCTAGGAACAGAAAATGAAAATCTTGCGGTTTACTCATGTATCTAATAAATTTGCATATGATTTACTTTTCTTGATATATTAGAATCCCATCTTGCTCAATTTAAGAAAAAAGCTGTCACCACATTGGCGACCGGTAAGTGTATGATAGTGCTGCTGTGCTCTTGCATTAAGCGTAAAGATGATAACGTCCTCTAGTTTTTACATTATATTATTCATGGGTAGCACCATAAAATGAAATCAAGCACATTGAAAAATATTTCCTAAAAAATAACACTTAATATTCTTTTGAAAACATTATGATACACTAGTACTCTAAAAGAGTTTTGCAAAAATTAAAAACATTTTATATGGCATTTGAAAAAATAGAGATACAAAAATAAGGAATAATAGCTATTTCCATTTACTTTTTATTCAAAAGATAATGATATTTTTTACCCGCTCATAGATGGAAGAAACCTTCAGAAGCAATCTTTATGTAGACCAATACCCTTTTTGATTGATGAATATACATTTCCTAAAAGCTTCTTTTACAAAAAGAGAGACATTAAAACTATTTCATACAAACTAGGTATTCAACATTTGCTTTTAAATTCGGTAAATGGCAAATTAGGCTTATGAAATAAGCTTAACAATTAGAATCGAGGAGATTTTTAAATGGCTTTTGAATTGCCCCCGTTGCCTTATGATTACGATGCCCTTTCGCCTTATATGTCACGCGAAACGCTTGAATATCATCATGATAAGCATCACCTTGCTTATCTTACCAATACCAATAATTTTGTGAAAGAGTTAGGCTTAGAAAATGAAAGCCTTGAAGATATTGTTAAAAAAAGTTTTGGAAAAAATATTGGTTTGTTTAATAATGCAGCACAGTATTACAATCATAACCATTTTTGGCTTTGGATGAAAAAAGATGGTGGTGGTCAAAAACTTCCTGAAAAGTTAGCAAAAGCTATTGACGCTGATCTAGGTGGTTACGATAAATTCCGCGCTGATTTTATTGCTGCTGCTGGTGCCCAATTTGGTGCTGGATGGGCGTGGGTTGCTGTTAAAGATGGAAAGCTTGAAATTATGAAAACACCTAATGGTGAAAATCCCTTAGTGCACAATGCTCGCCCTATTTTGGGTGTCGATGTGTGGGAACATTCCTATTACATTGATTATCGCAATGCTCGACCGAAGTACCTCGAATCCTTTGTAGACCATTTAATTAATTGGGACTATGTTTTGAAACTTTATGAAGAATGTGAATTTTAAACTGTCTCAATAATTTTTTAGTGTATGAAAGTCTCTATAATCCAATAAATTATCGGAGACTTTCATACAGAGGTATCTATGGATTAGCAAAAGTCTTTTCCTGCTATCTTTAGAATATATGCATAGATATAGGCAACTTCTTCTAGCTTTGAAAAACGTCCAGCTGCACCAGCGTGCCCTGAATCCATATTAATACGTAATAAAACTGCATTATCGTCTGTTTTTAGGTCTCGTAATTTTGCCACCCATTTTGCAGGCTCCCAGTAAGTTACACGAGGATCTGTTAATCCTGCCATCACAAGTATAGGGGGATAGTTTTGAGCTTTGACATTATCGTAGGGGGAATAGGAAGCAATAAGCTTATAATCTTCTTCTGATTCAAGAGGATTCCCCCATTCGGCCCATTCTGGAGGTGTGAGTGGCAATGAAGCATCTAACATTGTCGCTAAAACATCAACAAAAGGCACATTCGCTACGATCCCAGCAAAATCCTGTGGAGCTATATTGGCAATAGCTCCCATCAACATCCCCCCTGCTGAACCACCATGAGCAATCAGCCGGTCGTGAGAAGTAAATTTATTGTTTACAAGGTAACGCCCACAAGCAATAAAATCTGTAAATGTATTGTGCTTAAAGAGATGTTTTCCTTTCTCATACCATTCTACTCCCTTTTCTTTTCCTCCGCGAATATGAGCAATGGCATAAATAAAACCTCTGTTCACTAGAGAAAGTACATTACTATTGAAACTGGCAGGAATAGAGATCCCATAAGCACCATAACCGTAAAGCAGACAAGGCGCACCACCGTCAAGGGGAGTGTTTTTGTGGTAAAAAAGTGAAATAGGAATCTTCTCACCATCATCTGCTATTGCTGTAATACGTCGTGTTACATATGCATCTTTATTATGCCCAGAGGGAATTATTTGCGTTTTTAAAAGCATTCGTTTACAACTCTTCATCTCATAATCAAACACTTGATCAGGTGTTGTCATAGACGAATAAGAAAAACGAATAGTTGGACTGTTATATTCTGCAACTCCTTGCAGACCTAAAGAATAAGCCTCTTCAGTAAAAGCAATAGAATTAACTTGTTTAGTGGTACGTTCCATTACTTTTATACGTGGAAGCCCCTCAAAACGTTCAATCCAGACAAGAAAATCTTGATAAGCATCATGGGATAATATTAGGCACCCAAGCTGATGTGGGACAAACTCAGACCAATTTTCTGATTGTGGAGATGTATATGGCGCTACCATAATTTTGAAATCTTTTGCATTATCTAAATTGGTCAAAATATAAAAGACATCACCACCCTCTGTAAGTGAATATTCAATACCTTTTTGTCGTTTCCGTACACATTTTGGAACAGTAAAAGGCGCCTCAGCTGGAATTAACCAGATCTCGGATGTTTCATGATCATGAATATTAATATAAATAACATCATGAAGCTTAGAACCGCTTACATCTAAGAAAAAACCTGGATTGTCTTCACGAAAAATAAGCTTATCTTGTGATTGATCTGTGTTTAATTGATGATAATAGAGCTCTGAAGGTCGGTGGTTTTTATCCATCTTAGTATAGAAAAAACCTTCAGATCTAGCATCCCATACAATTTGACCAGATGTATCAGTAATTGTGTCCATACAATCAGACAATGTCTCAAAATTACGAATTTTAGCTGTATAGAATTCTGATCCTTTGTCATCATAGGTCCATACCACATGTGTATGGTCAGGAGATTCTTGAACTGAACCAAATTTGAAATATTCTTTGCCTTCTGCTAGGACATCACCATTAAGGTACACGTTTTTTTCTCCGCCATTCCTTGGTGTCCGAAAATAATGTGGTTGTTGGCCTCCGGTAACATAAGAGAATCCGTAAGCAAAAGCACCATGTTTTATAGGAACAGAACTATCATTCTCTTGGATCCTGTTTTTCATTTCGGTAAAAAGCAAATCTCGTAATGGTTTTGTATCAGCCATTTGAGCTGATTGATAAGCATTTTCTTTTTCAAGATAATGTCGAATATTGGGATCAAGACAGTTAGGATTTTTAAAAACATCTTGCCAGTTAGACGCACGTAACCAATGATAGGGATCATCACGAAAAATACCATGATATATTTCTTTATGAGTGATTCTAGATGCTTTGGGAGGAATTGCAAAAGTGCGAGTCATACACAATCCTATATTAAAATATGTTAACAGCTTCGTTTATATGTTAGAATCACAATTATTGATGCAAGTGTAAAAATCTATAAGTTCTATTCACTTGCAAAAGTAGCGCCATGATAATTTTTTAAAACGAATACCTTTCTGTTCATTATATACCACAGCTATTGTTTTCTAGGAATATAATACCACTTTTATAATGAACGTGACTGATAAAACAATTAAACTATGAGAAAAAGATTTGATTTTTTTTGAAACAGTATAATCGCATAATTTTACAGAAATGAGTAAATATATATAAAGTATTATTATTAATACACAAAAAAACAAAAACATTCCATGTCGTTTTAATGAAGAGTTTTATATTATAAATAATGATATTATGTCATAATTATAATATACTATATTTTCTGTTATTAAATTTAATAAATATAAATAATAAAATAAATTTAAAACTTATTAAAAATAAACATACCAAATTATAAGTATTCAAAACAAAAAATAATAATTTATATATTATATTTTTTGTAATTAGTAATTTTATTTTTACATTCTAAAAAAAATAAATAAATTTTATCCTATATTTTTTTATATTTGTGATGTATTATATATTATGTATGATATGTTATAGGCTAAAAATATATTTTAGCATGTAATAATTTCGTTTTTCTTATTGTATATTATGACAAAAAGTAGGTATTTATTTGATTTTTTTGTGTTTTGGCAATTTTATAGAATAATTGAATTGACAAAAAAGATTTTTGTACAATATGAAACTCATGTGCATGAGATCTTTATATCATGAGTATATGCACTATATCTCGATTTTGAATTACTCAATTTAAATTAAAGGAAACAAGAATGGAACATCGTGCAGTCTTAGAGACTGAAAGCAATTTAGTTATTACATTGGTTGCTGATATTGTTGCTGCCTACGTGAGTAATAATTCTATTCGACCGACTGAAGTGCCAAGTTTAATTGCTGATGTCCATGCTGCTTTTCGTAAAGCAGGGAATCTAGAGTTAACAGAAGTCGAAGTTGAAAAACAAAGGCCTGCCGTTAATCCAAAGCGTTCAGTATTTCCTGATTATCTCATTTGCCTTGAAGATGGAAAGAAGTTTAAATCTCTAAAGCGTCATCTCATGACACATTATGGAATGTTGCCAGAGGAATATCGTGAAAAATGGCAGTTAGATAGTTCTTATCCTATGGTGGCGCCTAATTATGCAAAAACACGATCGGCTTTGGCCAAAGAAATGGGGCTTGGACGCAAAAGCAAACGGAAAAAAACTAAATAATCTTATTTTGCGAAAAAATGGTTTCATATATAAATTTGATTTTAGTATACATGTTTTGTGTGAAGCTTTTGTATATATAGCAATTTCTACCAAGGGAATTACATATAGCTTTCGTTACGAATCCGTTTAATCATTGATTTCAGACCATTTGATCGTTGTGGTGTAAGATTTTCATTTAAACCAAGTTTTTCAAAAAGCTCTTGAGCATCAGAATTGCGAATTTCAGAAGCTTTTTTGCCTGAATAAAAAGCAAGAAGTATATAAATGAGTCCACGCACAATATGAGCATCGGAATCACCTTGAAACGTCAATATTGGATCTTCTGAGTTATTACGTGAAGATAATAGCCACACTTGGCTAACACAACCAGGAACTTTGTGAGCATCATTTCGAGCGTTTTCCGGAAAAGGTGGCAATTCATAGCCAAGCTCGATGACATAACGATAACGATCTTCCCAATTATCCAAAAGCGAAAAATTTTCTATAATATTACCGATTGTTTCCGCCATTATTTTAGTCCTGTTTCGTTTGAATAATCATTCTTGAATACACTTATAAAAAATCAATATTTATTCTTCCTAACATAAATAACACGAAGAACATTAAAAATCCTTATTTCAAGATAACATTTTATGGTTTCGTAAGAACTCTTGTATTTCTATTTTGTAAGAAACATTAGGGGAAGCCTCTGATATTATTTTTGTTCCCTAATATGTTCCCTAAATATTCATAAGCAGCTCTTGCACCGTAATATGCGCGCTCGCCAAGTGAACTTAAAAAGGATTTTCCTACTTTGCAGGTTTTTATATTACGGTCACAAAATGCGCCTAAGTCATTTAAGGCTTCCTTAAAAGCAATAATCACATCGCTCGTTGTTGTCTCATTATTTTTGGGGCTAGAAGAATGGTTACTGCTTGGATCTGCTACAAAAAATGAAATAATGACAAAAATAAAAAATAAAAGAAATGATAATTTGATTAAAAAACGTATCATGGACAATCAATGTACGGCAGTGGTAAATACAATAAAAGAAGCATTTTATACACTGTTGCTTTATAAACAATTTATAAAATGTGTTTTTTATAAAATTGAGTATTCATGTATTGGATCTATATAATTGGCTTTTTTATAAATATGACACAATTCCTCTGTATAAAATAGTATACATTGTCTATTCAGTAAAAAATTAATATCAAAATTATACACTTACAGGCTGATCATGTTAATGAACATACTATGGTAAAAAATGAGAGATATAATCATGTTGTGTACATACTTATTTTAAATAACAATTCACCATCTTAGCTTAGTTGAAAAAGCTAAAAAGAGTAAAATTCTGTTATTCTGACTTTAATAGTGATAAAATATTTACATTATCTATAAAATTTTTAATAGCACATCATCAACATGATCAATATGTCGATCAAAAGATCAAACAATTGTTTCATCTCTTATAACTCCATCTCCAGATCTCAAGGCAAGTTTTTTTATAACATTGTAAATCAATTTAATTGATATAAAAGTAGCTACACTAAAATATAATAACCTTAAGAGACCAGTATTCTCACCAAACCGTTTACAGAAAAGTAACCCTATATATGTAAATTGTAAAGAATATAATGACTCTTATCTTTTTAACGTTATAGAAGAATAATCTCTAACTTGTTTTTAAATAATAGGCAAACATCTGCGCCCAAAATGAAGAATAACGTGATATTATTATTGAGATGATTATATGTGATAATGCAGTTTGCAAACACTAAAATGATCTTGAATGTTAATCATTTGATGTTCTCTTTATACATATTAAAGATTTGTAAAATCTGAAATTAATAAAAATTGATAAGAGCTCTTGTTGATTGATCAACTTATACATTGATAGAATGAAGCTGCTTATTCTAGGAGTTTGAAAGGAAAAAACAATAATGTAAATGCATTTCTCTCTAGCGAAAAGTAAGAACTAATTTGCATTCGTTTCTTTGTGAAACATAAACGCAACTGAAAATAAAAATGATGACAACAAAACGAAAGACGCCCCGAAAAAAAACTGTAAAACACCGTAAATACTCTAGTAGTATCGTTATCACACTTTTTCTTATAATTTTTCGTTTCATTTTTTGGAGTATCAAAAGTATTTATTTTTATACACAAAAAAATACTTTATTTTTTGTTGGATCTATTCTTTTTACTATTAGTTTTTTATTTGTTTCATTTAATGCTTTATTTTCGCAAATGACAACACATCAAGGTATTTTCACTCAAATGAAGTTTTCTTCCGCTCAAAGTATAGGGAAGAGCTCTACTTTATCCAAAAAAGAAGCAAGATCACAAGAACTCTCTCGTGTAACTTCTGTACATTCTCAAAGTCATAACCACACAAATTCACCTTTATCCTCTCAATCAGCAAGCATGCTGGAAAAGCAAAAAGAATTAGCAAAATTAGGACTTTATGATGGACCATTAGATGGACTAGAAGGACCTAAAATACGCCGTGCGATCACTCTATGGAAACAACAAGCTGCTCAGAAAATGCAAAATAATGTTTTACCCAATTCTACAACAGATGAAATTGCGCTATTAATTAAGCAGAGCGAAATAGAAATGGAAAATAAAACAAAAAGAAATATAACACACTCAAAAGAAGCTGTTTTAGAGCCTTCTGTTGAAGATATTATACGGGTACAAAAAGCTTTACATATCTTTGGTCATGAAGAGGTTATTGTCACAGGAATAGAAGATCAAAAGACGATAGAAGCCTTAAAACAGTTTCAACAAATGTTTGATCTTCCTGTAACTGGTAAAATTAATCACACAATTTTAATAAAAATGCGTGAAATTGGTCTATTAAATTGAAGATAATCATTAATATTATCAAAAAATTTCTTAATTTATAATGATAATTTGCTTGTTGAATGCCCTCTCCCGAATACGAAAATATTCCTTCATCTCAAGCTCTCTTATATTAAATTAATCAGAGCTGTCTTCTTGCACATTACATATTGAGCCATACAATTTATAGCAAAGGGATCGTGACCTCTAGCAGAAAAAAGAAACCATTGCGAGAAAGCAAACGCACTTATTTTAAAATTTCCAATGCTTTAGATGATAAGGACACGCGAAATTCTGTTGTAGAATCACGCCTTCTTTTCATATTCTCGAGCAAGGATAGCCCAAATATCCCCATCAATCTGATCTTCACATATATAATACAAAGAATTTGTGCGAACACCTGTAAGGATAAGCAAAAGCAAAACCAAATGTATCATTTTTATCGTTTTACTGAGTGTCTAGACAAAAAGCGGGAAAATCTTTCCAATCCATTGCTAATCTATTTTGCATTTTATGAAGTTTTTTGCCTGAGAAAGCGCGTGCTTTTGTTGTCGCCTGTAAATCAACATAAAAACCTAACGCTGCAGTATGTTTGAAACAAATATTAAGGTGGTTCAGTACTTTTTCTGCTGTTGCAGCTTTTGGTATACCAGATGGAGCAAAGGTATTGCGTATCTCTGTTTGCCTAATCTCTGAAACGAAGAGGCTGTCTAATTTGGGGAAAATATGAAGTTTTAAAAGTAGAAACCACTTCTTACCTTTACCATTTCCTCTTAATTCTGCTTTACGGCTTTCAAAAGCATCTAAAGCAATGTCTTTTAGATAATGGAGATGACGCGCATTGCTTCCGCTTTTGTTTCTCACGTTCTTTAATGAAGTCACATCCTCTCATGTAAAACAGAACGCCCCAAACAAAATATACTTGAGTTGCACATTCACGTGCTTTCTTTAAAGAAACATCTCTCAAGGCATCCAAACCTATTTCACAATGATGTGCGTGAATGGTATAATGATAAGCTTACTGTGCACTACCATCTTGATGCTTATGAAGGAGCAAGCCGGGACCATCACACACTTTGCCTCTAATGTTGTGCTAGCTCTTGGCACGTGAGACGGTTTATTATAGGCATTATTTAAGCCTTTTCTTTAATGTTTTTCCCCCATACGCTAATATTACTTATGTGAAAACAAATGAATTTGACTGATTCAACATGGAATAAATTTGAAATGAGAGAATCTTATGATATTCAGGCTCTCATTCAAGATAAGAATTTAAATTTATCATTATAAATCAATATATTGAGTAATTATGATATTCCTTCATAAGTGTAAAGATGGTAGCGCACAGTGAATTTTATAAACTCTGAAGGACAGATTTTATAAATTTACGGAGCGTTTTACATAATTCCATTACACAAATACCGACGTGAAATGGGTTTTGCACTGAAAAATGTTTCTTCAAAACAGCGCATAAATGTGCAAAACAAATGCATTTGTTTGGGGTGTTCTGTTTTTCGTGAGAAATCCATACCCCTATTAAAAAAACGCGTGAATTAACTGCACAATAGCACGCTGCTTTCTAATTTAAGAGTCCCTTCAATACTGAAAATATATTAATAATACACTTTGTTCTATCTTGCTTTATATTTCCTCTCATAAACCTTTCAAAAATATACTTTCTCGCGTGATATAACTTATAGAGCATCCCTAGAAGGGCTTTTATTTTCTTTCATGAAGGAAATAAAAGAATATATAAAAATTCATTTCAGTAATAACTATACAACAAAAAAATATTAACCCATTACATCCTTTTTGCTATTGCGGACTGAGCTGCTGCTAAACGAGCAATTGGTACCCGAAAAGGAGAACATGAAACATAATCTAGGTTATTTTCTTCACAAAAAGCAATAGAGGCAGGATCGCCTCCATGTTCACCACAAATGCCCAATTTTATTTTTGCGCGCTTTGAGCGTCCACGCTGTGCTGCAATGGTAATAAGTTCTCCTACCCCATCACGATCAATAGATACGAAAGGATCTAGCTCTAAAAGTCCTTTTTGAAAATAGGTTGCCAAAAAAGGAGCAGCATCATCACGGGAAATTCCAAAAGTTGTTTGTGTCAAATCGTTTGTTCCAAATGAAAAAAATTCCGCAGTTTCAGCAATTTCATCTGCTCGAAGCGCTGCCCTTGGAAGCTCAATCATTGTTCCAACCATATATTGAATGATGGTTCCCTTTTCTTTCATCACTTCCTCAGCTACCTGATCAATACGCGTTTTTATAAAATCGAGTTCAGATTTAAGTGCAATAAGTGGTACCATAATTTCAAGCATAACAGGAGAGCCAGATTTTTGAGCCGCTTCTGCTGCTGCTTCAAAAATTGCCCGCGCTTGCATTTCAGCAATTTCAGGATAAGTAATAGCTAAACGGCATCCTCGTAATCCAAGCATAGGATTAAATTCGTGCAACTGTTGCGCACGTTCAACAAGCATTTCAGCAGAAACTCCCATAGCTGTTGCAACATCAAGAATTTCTGCATCAGTTTTTGGTAGAAATTCATGGAGTGGAGGATCTAACAAGCGAATGGTAACAGGCAAACCACACATAATTTCAAATAATTCAGCAAAGTCTGAACGCTGCATTGGCAAAAGCTTATCTAATGCTTTACGACGACCACTTTCATCATGACTTAAAATCATTTCACGCATGGCTATAATACGTTCACCAGAAAAAAACATATGCTCTGTACGGCAAAGACCAATACCTTCAGCCCCCAAAGAACGCCCCATACGAGCATCAGATGGTGTCTCAGCATTGGCGCGAACTCTTATACGCCGCATCTCATCAGCCCATTCCATTAATTTTGCAAAGTCTCCGCAAAGCTTAGGCTGCAACATTGCAACTTTTCCCTTTAAAATTTCTCCACTTCCACCATCAATCGTGATAACCTCGCCTTTTTTAAAGCTTTCTCCTGAAGCAAACAGCGTATTTGTGTTATAATCAATCCGCATACTGCCAGCACCAGAAATACATGGCTTTCCCATCCCCCGCGCAACAACAGCAGCGTGGCTTGTCATACCTCCACGCGTTGTTAAAATTCCTTCTGCTGCATGCATACCATGAATGTCTTCTGGGCTTGTTTCTACACGGACCAAAATAACTTTGCGACCTTCTGCTGACGCAGTTTCTGCCTCTTCTGAAGTAAAAACAATTTCACCCGTTGCTGCTCCAGGAGAAGCCGGTAAACCACGTCCTATAACAAAACGTTCTGCTTTGGGATCAAGTGTTGGATGTAAAAGTTGGTCAAGTGATTTTGCATCAACACGCATTACAGCCTCTTCACGGCTTATTAACCCCTCCTCAACCATTTCAATTGCCATCTTGAGAGCTGCACGAGCCGTGCGCTTCCCTGAACGAGTCTGCAGCATCCATAATTTACCTTTTTCAATAGTAAATTCGAGATCTTGCATATCCCGATAATGCTGCTCAAGCTTCTGCGCAATCTGACATAATTTCAAAAAAGCCTCAGGCATGATTTTTTCCAAAGACGGCTTATTTGAACCAGCAACAATACGCGCATTTTCTGTAATATTTTGAGGCGTTCGAATGCCCGCCACAACATCTTCCCCTTGCGCATTAACTAAAAATTCACCATAAAGTTCTTTTTTCCCTGTCGATGGATTGCGTGTAAAAGCAACACCTGTTGCCGAATCTTCTCCCATGTTACCAAAAACCATAGCTTGCACATTAACTGCCGTTCCCCAACTTTCAGGAATGCTATGTAAACGGCGATAAGTAACTGCGCGTGCCGTCATCCAACTTGAAAAAACGGCTCCAATCGCCCCCCATAACTGTTGTTCAGGATCTTGTGGAAAAGGGGTTCCTAATTTTTCTTCAACATAGGCTTTATAAGAAGTAATAACATTTTTCCAATCATCTGCTGTCATTTCTGTATCAACAGTGTAACCATTGCATGCTTTTGCTTCATCAAGAAGCTCTTCAAAATACGAATGGTCTAGCCCCAAAACAACGTTAGAATACATTTGGATAAAACGCCGATAACTATCATAAGCAAAACGTTCATTATTGGCTTGTAAAGCAATTGCTTTTACAGTTTCATCATTCATGCCAAGGTTCAGCACTGTATCCATCATCCCTGGCATAGAAGCCCTAGCCCCTGAACGAACAGACAGTAAAAGTGGTCTTTGTTTATTCCCAAATTCACGTCCTGTTTGTTCAGCAACGCGTCTTAGTGCTTGCTTAACAGATTCCTGGAGCTCTTCTGGATATGATTTGTCATGGGCATAATAAAAATTACAAACTTCTGTTGTCAGCGTAAATCCGGGTGGTACGGGCAAACCAAGATTACTCATTTCTGCCAAATTAGCCCCTTTACCTCCGAGAAGGTTACGCTCACTTGCACTTCCTTCCGCCTTTCCATCTCCAAAACTATAAACCCATTTTTTCACTGTACAAATCCTCCCATATCAGCATCAAAACATTATTCAACCTAGGCTCACTTAAAAGCAATGATTTGATTCAAAATCGGCTCCAAAAAATATCGCTTCATAAATGCATAATATTAATCCTTCCAAAAGAGATAATGACCAAAAGTATCATTCTCCATCTTCTGGAAGATTAAGATTCAGTTTTTAAGAAAACTATCAATCACCGAAAAAAAATCTTCTACTTTCATGGCACCTTCATATTTACTACCATTAATAAAGAAAGTAGGTGTTGCTGTGACACCAAGCTCTTTACCGCGTTCAAAAGATGCATTTACTTCATCTAAAATGGACTGATTTTTCAAACACGCAGTAAAACTTTCATCTGTAAAACCAGCCATTAAGCCAATTTTTTTCAATGGTGTTAGAGCATTTTTTCCGAAAGCCCATTCATTTTGTTTTTGAAATAAAACTTCTATCAAAGGAAAATAGCGATCTTCTGGTGCACACCGTGCCAACATAAAACCTGCTGTTGCCCGAGGATCAAAAGCATATTCTCGGAAAATAAGTTTTACTTTTCCTGTTTTGATATACTTTTGACGAATTTGGGGAAGTATATCATTATAAAAATGCGCACAATGAGTACATGTCAACGAAGCATACTCAACAATGACGACTGGTGCATCCGCCTCTCCCTCAAAACGATCCTTTACTTTACCCGATTGGAGAAGCTCTGCCATATCAACAGTTGCCACTGATTTGGGATCACGCGCTAAAGCAACTGTTACACTGTTTTGTACAATCGTTATGAAGAGAAAAATTATCCCGAAAGATAAAAAAGAACGATATTTTACCATAAATAATACTTTTCTGTTGTTATTAACGAATAGGAATCCAATGCTTTCTCATATATTAAAGAAAAATATATAAAATATATTGCTATTTATTATTTTTTTCCAAGAAAATGCAACAGCCAAGTTTATAAAGTGCTTGCTGCAAGCTTGTATCTTCAATTCCTTCAAGCATTTTTTCCACGCATTTTTTGTCTTGTTCACTCAAAGGCGGTTTTAGAGGCAAGTGATTCATAAAAACCGATATACTCCTTTGCTCAATCTTGATGCGATCAATAGCAATATAGCCAAAAAATCCGTTAATTCTATGAAGTAATTCCTCTGTTTCATGCATTAATTTTAACGCAGCAAATCCTTCACATGCGATAACAAGTGTTGCTGGCTGAAAAACTTCATCTTGATCTGCACGACGTTTCCAAATAATTTTAAGCGGCATTGTATATTCACTGATATCATAGCCCGCAATTTGTGGCCAATGTTCTAGAAGCGCTACATTAAGCCCTGTCCGTTTGCGTAAAACTGGATCAAGTATTTTGTATACCGTCTCAGAAAGAGAATAAAAGATACGTTTTTTAAGTTGTTTTCTCATTTTTAGATCATTGTTCAACCGCTTGCTAAATTAAAATCATTTGTTTCATCTAAAAATTGTTGCCTCCTCAATTTATGAAATATCAACAAAATAAAAAGCCTTTTCTCACCAAAGCTTTGACAATAAAAGAGCAAAAAACATGAATTACAAAATAAATAATTTTTTCTTTTGCATTTTATATCTCCCTATGCTTGAAAGCAATCATGTATGAAATTTCTTCGCACCTCCTTGCTTGGTACGATAAAAATCACAGACATCTTCCATGGCGGATTACCCCCGAAGAGCAAAAACAAGGTATCCGCCCTGATCCTTATCAAGTTTGGCTTTCTGAAATCATGCTTCAACAAACAACCGTTGAAGCAGTTAAGCCTTATTTTAAAAAGTTTCTAAAACTATGGCCAGATCTTTTCTCTTTAGCAAAAGCCTCACAAGATGATATCATGAAAGCATGGGCTGGACTTGGTTATTATTCACGCGCGCGTAATCTTAAAAAATGTGCGCGACAGCTTGTTGAAAACTACGCGGGACAATTTCCACAATCTGTAAAAGAATTGCGAACTCTAGCCGGTATTGGAGATTATACTGCCGCAGCCATTGCTGCGATTGCTTTTAACCACCCTGTAGCAGTGGTTGATGGTAATGTCGAACGTGTGGTAGCGCGACTTTTTGCTATCACTTCAATATTACAAAAAGCAAAAGTTGAAATTAAAGAAAAAACACAAAAAATTACTGCTTTAAATCGTCCTGGTGACTTTGCTCAAGCAATGATGGATCTGGGAGCAATAATTTGCACTCCACGTAAACCATCTTGTTATATCTGCCCTCTTCAATGTTTATGCAAAGCGGCAAAGATGCAACAAACGGAATCTTTTCCAGTCAAAGCCCCTAAAAAAGAACGCCCTTCAAAAACAGGGATTGCTTTTGTGGTCCTTAATCAAAATAAACAAATTTATTTAGAAAAACGACAGACGCAAAAACTCCTTGGTGGAATGACCCAAATTCCTAACAATATTGGCATCGATAACGAAAATGGGCTCAAAAACGCTCCCTTTACTGCCAATTGGCAATTCAAAGGACAAATTACGCATGTTTTTACTCACTTTTCTTTAAAACTCGATGTTTACTATACCGAAGATGTTCATGAAATGAATTGTGAAAATGGTTGGTGGTGTAACATTCAACATCTTGCCGAAGAAGCATTACCTACTGTTATGAAAAAAGCCATTTCCATAGCTCTTCCCAATTCTTTCAGATTTAAATAGCCTTGTTTATAAAAAATGTTTGCTAATGAAAGCTTTTGTATCTCTAGCGACCATTTTTTAATCTTTAAAAGAAAAATTTAAACACGTGAAATGACCAATTTTTTTCTACAGATAAGAATTAAGAAGGAATAGAAAAACTTAGAAGCCTTAGATTTAAATTTCAGGATCTGCCCTTTGTTCGCTCAGATAGGTATACGTGTTACCTAAAAAAAACACTTGATTTTGAACTTCTAAATGAACCTTTTAATTCCGATATTTCGTTTTTATAAGCTTATATTGATACTGTTTTGGAACTAAAATTAAGACATAGAGTGCAAATTTCTCATTTTTATTTCTTCTACAAGAAGCGTAAAAATACTCGCTTGCCACTCACAAGCGAGATTAGTGTGTCAATAAAAAACATCTAAGAAAGGCTAAAACGCTCTCACGTCCATCTCAATCAAGATCAGGTACATTGGTGGTCAATAGAATAAAGTGATCAGCTTAGTTCATAAAACACCCGTTTTTAACATTTGTGAACGTATGATCATTCTTAAATGATCTATGGACTTCAACCGTCCATTTTCCTCATAATACCAAAAGGTCCAACCATTACAACTCTGCGAATCTTGAGCCTTTCTTCCCATTGCGTGAATTGAACCCGCTTCACCACCATGCATAATCGTACCATCAGCTCTTACAATAGCAGATACTTGCTTCTTACGATCGTAAAGAACTTCTCCAGGATAGAGTAAACCTGCTTCAAGCAAACTGTTGAATGCTACGCGCGGTTCTGCTTTTTTTCTATCCAAAATCGCTAGTTCTGGTTGCGCTAAAGGTTTAACCGCCGCAATTCTCTCACATGCAGCATCGATGTAATCTTGCTCGCGTTCAATCCCAACAAAATCACGCCCTAAAAGCTTGGCAACAGCACCTGTTGTTCCCGAACCAAAAAACGGATCGAGAATAACATCACCAGGTTTACTAGAAGCCATAATAATACGCGCTAATAACGCTTGCGGTTTTTGTGTTGGATGTAATTTACGTCCTGAATCATCCTTTAAACGTTCAGCTCCAGTGCAGAGAGGGAAAAGCCAATCTGAACGCATTTGTAAATCTTCATTTGCTGCTTTTAAGGCATCATAATTAAATGTGTACTTTTTATCTTTTTGATCTCGCACGGCCCAAATAAGCGTCTCATGAGCATTTTGAAAACGGCGCCCTCGAAAATTAGGCATCGGATTATTTTTGCGCCAAATAATATCATTAAGCATCCAAAAACCTAAATCTTGTAATGCCGTCCCAACCCGAAAAATATTATGGTAAGATCCGATAACCCAAAGTGTTCCATTTGGTTTTAATACACGACGACAAGCAAGCAACCATGCACGGGTAAAAGCATCATAAGCAGCAAAGCTCTCAAACTGATCCCATGCATCATCAACCGCATCAACAAGCGAATGATCTGGACGGTATAAAGCTCCATCCAATTGCAAATTATAGGGTGGATCCGCAAAAATCATATCAACGGAATGTTTTGGAAGTTTTTCTAGAACGGAAACACAATCTCCCTTAAAAATTTTATTGCGCCATGGCATTTGTGAGGGAGTACGAAGGAAATCTTTTTGAAGCTGAATAACTGTCATGAAAAACCCAACAAAATTAACTAAATTTGCCCTATAATCAACCAAAATAGTTTATAGGCCCGCATTACCAATCCATATTTACAAAATAGCGTAAACGTATCGTTAAAATTCCGCAAAATTGATATTCGTTTTTGTTTTTTAAGTAAAAAAATTTTTATATGAATGAAATCTTAATTTTCTTTTTTTCAATGTACTGTTCCCATATCTTTTATTTCGTAAAAGAATTAAGAATCATTTTCAAAGCGTATTTTTATGAAATAATGTCCTCTCAATATCGTTTTCATAAAAGTTGTCCATCTCGCAACATATAAAGGAATGTCTTATGCCTCAGATAGATCTTATTATTTTTGATTGTGACGGAGTTCTCGTTGACTCTGAATATCTTGCAGCAAAAATTGGATCTCAATTGCTCAAACAAACAGGATATGAAATATCACCCGAAGAATTGAGTGAGCGTTTTGCAGGGCTAATCTTTCGCGATATTCTTAAACACGTTGAACAGGAAACAGAAAAACCAATTTCTGCTCATCTCATAGATCAAATGACTAATATTTTTCGTACACAAATAAAAACTGAATTACGTGCTATTGATGATGTAAGAGAAGCCATAGAAATTATTCAAACACGCTATCCCTACTGTATCTGCTCTAATGCAAAGAGCATCGATATAAAAGAGATGCTTACCACTGTTGAACTCTATGACCTTTTTGAAGGTAAAATATTTTCTGCACCTGAAGTTGGAACAAAAAAAACCAAACCTGCCCCTGATGTTTTCCTTTTTGCTGCAAAACAATTACAAGTAGAACCCCAAAACACTATCGTTATAGAAGATTCACTTCATGGTGTACACGCAGCCAAAGCAGCAGGCATGCGTGTCATCGGCTTTACGGGAGGATCGCATAGCTATCTTGGCCACTCTAATATACTTGCAGAAGCTGGTGCTGAGACGGTTATTGCAAAACACGCTCATTTAGGAGAAGTCCTAGAAGCAATGGCAGTATGGCAAGATTTCGTATAAAAAACTTCATTCAATATATTTATCAGCACATGAAATCTCTTAGTAACATTCTTAGTATGGCGTCTTCTCTTGCTTAAAGCATACGTACAAAAGCTTAAACATAACTAAAATGGCTCCACGATGATAAATAACTCGTATATACTTACGCACTATATATTATAGTCAGTGGAACTCTCTAATAATTTAAGCTCTTCTGATTGTAAATTATTGTAAAAAGCTATAGATTTTATTTTACAATCTGAAATGAATATAACCAAATTCCCACTATTATGCTTCTTCTTATAATGATGGTACAGATAAATATTATAACTAACGATCATTAAGCTGATAACTTTACAATATATACCTTACAATAAACGTTATTATAAAAAATTAATAGCGTATTTAAAAAACATTAAAAGAACATCTATTAATCCAAAACAACTTTTATATTACTTATGATTCATACTAAATAAAAATATCGAATAAATTCATTTATTTACACTACTATTTTAAATATAAGTTATAAAATTATTTACATATTAATATATAAAAAATGCATAAAATACAATAACATCACATCATACCTAATAAAATATATAAATACCAAAAATGTTCTTATTATTTTTATAATTAAGTTTTTATGATTACATTTTATTTATTAATGCTTAAAATAAAACTATCATTATGTTTATTATTTCCTATTTATATACAAATATATAAACCACAAAAAACTAAAAAAGTAACTCAATGATTAGAAAAATATTTATTATGTCTTATAATAAGCAATCATATTATTCCAATAAAATATTCTTATTTAAAATTTTATAATATAAAAATTTTATAATATAAAAATAATACAACTGTATTATATATTTTATATAAACAAAAAGTATTTTTGTTGTTGACAATAAGAACATAATGTATTATCGTGTAACATAATGAGTAAACATATTTAGTGTTTTAAAATTTGTTTATTATCATTATTTGTGTATATAGGTTCGTATTAATATAAAAATATTTGAGGTAATTTATGGTAAAATTAGTTGCAAATTGTACATTATGTATCTTTACGGTGGCTGTTTTTTTTCTTTTGCAAGTTGCAAATGTTAATGCAAATTATTTAAAAAATAGCTCTCTAAAAGAAGATTCTTCTCCATCTATAATAAAACACGTGGAAAATAAAACAATCCATACAGCTTCTATTTATGTACCAACTTTAAGTTATGGAACAGTAAATGAATCAGCTCTTGAAGGAAAAGTAGAAAAAGTTGCTGCTTTTACAATAGGGGCAGGAGTGTTGTTAGGTGGATTTATAATAACTACATTGCTAAACTGGATAACACAAATAGTTGCAATCTTTAAATAAATTATAAAATAATTACTGTTTTGTTATGAACAATATAATAATAAATTAAATAATTAAAATAATATTCATTACTAATAAATAATTATTATAAGTATATCTAAAATATATATTTACCAATTATACGTATTTATTAATATATTTATGATATAAATATTTAAAGTATTTGAGGTGAAATTATGACAAAAGTATTTAAAAATTATATACTAAATATTTTTATAGCTATTGCTTTTCTTTTCTCACAAATTGTAAATGCTAATGCAAATCATTTGAACAATAGCTTTCAAAAAGAGAATGTTTCTGTTTCTGTAATAGAAAAAGCAACCAATATGGCTACTCTTTATATTTCAAATTTAAATTATGGAGTAGGAAATGAAGCTACTGTTGAAGGAAAAGTCGAGAAAGTTCTTGAGCCCATTACGTTAGGAGCTTTTGGTATTTCAATATTAGCTGGGTATGGAATAGGGACAATAGGTATAATTTTAGCGTGGCCCGTAGGGCAGATACAAAAACTCATAAGTTCTCGCTAATTAACAGTGATACCGACGACCTTATACTTAAACATTTGAAATATAAGAATAAAAATCTGAACGTGAGGCATGGCTACATTATCTGCTCATTGTTATTAAACTAAGACACATAAATAGCTTTCCCCTCACAAATAACAAGATTAGAAAGTATTTGAGGTGAAATTATGACAAAAGTGTTTAAAAATCATGTGTTAAGTACTTTTATAGCGATTGCTTTTCTTCTCTCACAAATTGTAAATGCTAATGCAAATCATTTGAACAGTAGCTTTCAAAAAGAGAATGTTTCTGTTTCCGTAATAGAAAAAGCAACCAATATGGCTACTCTTTATATTTCAAATTTAAATTATGGAGTAGGAAATGAAGATGGCATTGAAGGAAAATTTGTAAAGGTATTTGAGCCCATTACGTTAGGAGCTTTTACTACAATAGGAGCTTATATTTTCGGTGGACTTACTGGACTCGTTATGTCCGTATTCAGTGCGATGCTCGGAGGAGGAATAGCTAGAAGTTTAAAGTAAAAATAAAAAAATCTAAATAATCTGAAATTAAAAGCAATGCCTTAAATGGCGGACTGCCTCAGTAATTGGGGCAGTTTTTTTGTGCTTTCTATGGATAAATTTGTTCATTATGAATCATACCTGTGTAGCTTCAATATAACACCTATTAGCATAAAAACTGATAATTTAAACTGAATAAAAACCTCTCAAGATGCACAATTTAGGCACATAAAACTAGGAAATTATCTCATAAATCCTCCAACACAAGTTATAAATACCACTTTCCAGAAGCTAATTGTAATATGCATTTTGATTCTAAAAAGTCTAAGCAAAAATAGGTAAAATAAATGAATCTTTGCAAGAAAACTCTTTGAGAAATACCGCAATATGTAGAAAGCAATATAAATTATAAAATAGATTAACAAATAACAGAACAAAGTCTTTTGAAGATAAATTTTTAATATCAATATGTTATATCAAAATTTCTAAAGGACAATACCACTGTTTCATCATTATTGATAAGTATAAGCAAACAAACTTCCATTCATTTCACAATTCAAATATTATTAAAAATGTGAGACACACTACTGCATCAGTTTATCGATAATAAATAAATGAAAGAAAAAATTCATGAAATATATCAGCACAAGAGGCGTGGCCCCTGCTCTAGGCTTTACCGAAACGGTTATGACGGGTCTCGCTAATGATGGCGGTCTGTACCTTCCAGAAAAATTTCCTCAATTATCACCCGATGCATTACGAGCACTGCGTGGGCAATCCTATATGACCATTGCTAAAACTATTCTTTGGCCCTTTATGAATAACGAAATCGAATATGTATCTTTTGAGAATATGATTACCGAATCGTACAATACCTTTCGTCACCCAGCAACCTGCCCGTTACTGCAAATTGGTCCAGATGAATTTATCCTTGAACTTTTTTACGGTCCTACCTTGGCATTTAAAGATGTTGCAATGCAGTTTCTTTCTAGATTGATGGATTATATTTTAACTAAACAAAATAAATGGGCAACGATTGTTGCTGCAACATCGGGTGATACAGGTGGTGCTGCAATACAAGCCTTTGCTGGAAGAAAAAATTCAGATGTTTTTATTTTATTTCCCAAAGGACGTGTATCATCCATTCAACAACGGCAAATGACTACCAATCAAAGTGATAATGTTCACGCCATAGCTATCGAAGGAAATTTTGATGATTGCCAAGCACTCGTCAAAGCAATGTTTAATGACCATAACTTTCGTCAAAAAAGAGCGCTTTCAGGGGTTAACTCTATAAACTGGGCGCGCATCATGGCGCAAATTGTTTATTATTTTTCATCTGCCCTTTCCCTAGGTGCTCCTGATAGAGCCGTCTCATTTACTGTTCCTACTGGAAATTTCGGTGATATTTTTGCAGGGTATGTCGCTGCCCGTATGGGATTACCTATCGCACAACTGGTTATTGCAACAAATGATAATGACATCCTTCCACGCACATTAACCAGTGGCACTTACGAAATACGACCTATAACCCATACAACATCGCCTTCTATGGACATTCAAGTCTCTTCTAATTTTGAGCGCTTGTTGTTTGAAAGTGGTAATCGTGATCCAGTATGGATTCGCAATGCCATGGAGAACTTGAAACAATCAGGACGTTTTACTCTTGATGAAAAACAGCTTCAAAATATTCGCTCCCTGTTTTGTGCTGGGAAAAGTAGCATGGCTGAAACAGCACAAACAATTAATAGTGTTTATAAAGAAAGCGGCTATCTTATTGATCCACATACAGCCGTTGCACTCAAGGTAGCGCGCGAACACAAAAAGCCACATATTCCAATGATCACTCTTGCCACAGCTCATCCTGCTAAATTTCCTGATGCAATCCAAAATGCCTGTGGTATTAATCCACCACGGACATCTTGCCTAGATGGATTGATGGAATCCAAAGAGTGCTTTACAAGTCTTGCTAATAATGAAAAAATAGTAAAAGATTATATTTCTTTAAAATCAAATGCATCTTACTAAGTTCAGCTGCATTGTAATTAAAATCACAAATATTCCAATGCCCTTATAGAGGTATTTGGCTT
The DNA here is from genome assembly GCF_042193395.1 of Bartonella sp. TT29SHDZB. Lineage (NCBI taxonomy): Bacteria > Pseudomonadati > Pseudomonadota > Alphaproteobacteria > Hyphomicrobiales > Bartonellaceae > Bartonella > Bartonella sp. TT29SHDZB. Next base: position 34,850 of record NZ_JBHILQ010000002.1, on the reverse strand, counting down.
GTTTAATGGAGTCGTAAACACATGGGTGTAGATATCAGTCGCCTGAGTAACGGTTTGACTATCGCCACACAGACAATGCAACAAATTGATAGTGTAGCGCTCGGAATATGGGTTAAAGTGGGCGCACGCAATGAAACCTTTACACAACATGGCATCGCCCATCTCCTTGAGCATATGGCTTTCAAAGGAACCGCCAATCGTACAGCTCTTAAAATTGCAACTGATATTGAAGATGTTGGCGGTGAAATCAATGCCACCACCAGTATTGAAACAACGGCTTATTTTGCACGTGTACTTAAAAGCGATATCCCGCTTGCTATCGACATTTTAGCCGATATTTTGATGCATTCAAAATTTGACGAAGATGAACTAGAACGAGAAAAACAAGTAATTTTTCAGGAAATTGGTGCCGCCCATGACACGCCTGATGATATTGTTTTTGATCACTTTACAGAAACAGCCTTTCGTCATCAATCCCTTGGTCGCTCTATTTTAGGAACAGCTAAAACTATTCAATCATTTACATCCGCTGATCTCCATGATTTCATTAATAAACAATATAGTGCAGATCGTATGATTGTCGTTGCAGCAGGAGCTGTAAAGCACGAAAATTTCTTGCGAGAAGTTGAAAGTCGCCTTGGTACTTTTCGCCCCCATTCAACTACCCCCCTTACTAATCTTGCAAATTATGTCGGAGGCGACTTTCGTGAATATCGCGATTTAATGGATACACAAGTTGTTCTAGGATTTGAAGGGCGTGCTTATCACGCGCGTGATTTTTATGCGGCCCAAATTCTTTCAATCATTCTTGGTGGTGGTATGTCTTCACGTCTTTTTCAAGAGGTAAGAGAAAAACGTGGATTATGCTATTCTATTTATGCTTTTCATTGGGGATTTTCAGATACTGGACTTTTTGGTGTTCATGCTGCTACTGGACAAGAAGGGCTCAAAGAACTTATTCCTGTGATTCTTGATGAACTTTCCAAGGTCAGCAAAAGTATTCATGCCAATGAACTTCAACGAGCGCAAACACAATATCGTGCTAATCTCATAATGTCACAAGAAAATCCTTCTAGTCAGGCACATCTCATTGCTCGCCAAATACTCCTTTACGGTCGACCAATTCCAATATCGGAAACAATTGAACGCCTCAATCTCATCACTCCTAAAAGATTAACTGATTTAGCGCATCGTCTTTTTACAAATTCCACTCCAACACTAACTGCTGTCGGACCTGTCGGCCCCCTCATGAATTTTGATGATTTAACATCAACTCTTTCATACAAGCTAAAGTAAAAAATTCTTTTCAAAGCAGCATCACAATAACATCACATATTTTATCATAAAATTTACTACAAAAGCTCTTCTCATTAAATAAGTTTTGGAAATATTGGGCAAAGAGGCGTACAAAACTACCCAATTCATACTTCATGTGATAAAGATTCTAATGAGTGAAGGTATATCCGTGAATATCTGGAAATTCATGGTTTAACTTTGCCCTTTTAAAATATAAAACTTCATTCGCTTCAATTTCCATTGGAGCAAATGGGTGTGTGGTCTATTTGTATATAAAATCACATAACTTAAGAAAAAGTGATTACAATTTATTATATAAATAAATTATAAAAGGTGGACGTTTTTTCTCAAAAATCGAAATGAAAATTAAACATCCTAAAATATTGAGAGTGGGACATTGTGAAGAGTTTGCGTAAAATAATTGACATCATTTTCATTGTAGTCGTTAGTTCTTTTGTCCATCTTACATCAGCACAAGCAATTGAGCCAGTTAAAATTTCTTCTCAAGATGCTGCTCTTGATCTCTCAAAAGCAATTGAAATTCACCATACAAACAACTCTATTTTTCAAACAAGTACAGCGCCAGGACCAGATGGTATTGTATGGCGTATTGAAGTGCAGGCAAAAAATGAAAAATTTTCCGGAAACTGGGCAGTTTTTTCTCTTGCAAATCCAACAGATGAACAAGTTGACCGTCTCATCGTTGCCCCCCATTACCGCATGGCACATTCTGGATTTTTTTGGCCAGACCTTGGATCAGCAAGGATTCAATCCATAACGCCAAGCGAAGGTTTTTCCCTCGATCGTCAACTTAGTGCAAACTCTGATATCTTTCGTATTACCCTTAACCCTGGTGCTGTTGTTACATTGGTGGCCGAACTTAACTCTGCCACTCTACCGCAAATCTATTTATGGCAACCTGAAGCTTATAAGGATGCAATTAATTCTTATACGCTTTATCATGGTATTCTTCTTGGTATATCAGGTCTCTTAGCACTTTTGTTAACTGTTCTCTTCGTTGTCCGTGGGACAGGACTGTTTCCTGCAACAGCGGCTGTCGCTTGGGCAGTGCTTTTTTATATTGGTATTGACTTCAATTTTTTAAATAAATTCTTTGCAGTTACACTCACAACACAGCCAATCTGGCGCGCTGGGACAGAAGTAGCGCTTGCTGCTACACTCTTCATTTTTCTTTTTACTTACCTCAACCTTAATCGCTGGCATTATCATTTTAGTTATGGTGCTATCGCTTGGACCATTGCCTTTTGCAGTCTAGGAGCCTTTGCTATTTATGATCCCATCAGAGCCGCTGGAATTGCGCGTTTGTCTTTTGGCCTTACCGCTGTGCTTGGTATAATATTAATCATCTATTTCTCAATCAGAAGCTATGACCGTGCCATTATGCTTATTCCAACATGGTTGCTCATTAGCTTTTGGTGTGTTGGAGCCTATGCCTGTATAGCTGGACATTTAAACAATGATATTATCCAGCCAGCATTAGCAGGGGGATTAGTGCTCATTGTTCTTCTCATAAGCTTTACTGTCCTGCAACAAACTTTTTCTAATGATGCTTTCCATGAAGGAATATTTTCCGACCTTGAACAACAAGTACTCGCAGCAAAGGGAGCTGGAAATATTATTTGGGATTGGAATATTGAGCGTGACCGTATTGTTGTACATCCAAACATGGCAACCCTTTTGGGTACTGAAATTCATAACCTCAATGGACCTATGCGCAACTGGATTTCAGCTTTGCACCATGATGATCGTGAACGCTTTCAAGCCGTATTGGATATCATTCTTAAAAATAAAAAAGGGCGCATTGATCAAATTTTTCGGCTTTCTTCCGGGGGTGGTTACTATCATTGGTTTTCTCTTCGTGCACGTCCGGCGATGCAAAAAGATGGAAAAATCACACGTGTCATTGGAACCATTGTCAATATTACTAACCACAAAAAATCTGAAGAACGTTTATTGCATGATGCAATCCACGACAGCTTAACCGGACTTCCTAATCAACAAATTTTCTTTGATAGACTACAAAATTATACCTCTTTAGCGAAAGCAAATATCAAAATTAGACCAACCGTCTTTATGATTGATTTTGACAATTTTCGCCAAATTAATCGCAAATTAGGCATCGCTGTTGGGGATACTGTACTCCTTATAGTCGCACGTCGTTTAAATCGTCTCATTAACTTTCAAGACACCTTATCGCGTCTTTCAGCAGACCGCTTTGCAATTATTTTACTCAGCGAAACTGAACCACAAAAAATTGCAGCATTTGCAGATCATTTGCACAAAACAATTTCAGCACCTATTTCACTTCCAGAAAACAAAATAATCCTTTCAACCTCTATTGGATTGGTTACATGGAGTGAAAGCCGATCGACGGCTAAAGATATTTTTAATGATAGTGAATTAGCGATGATTCGTGCAAAACAAATGGGTGGAAACCATATTGAACCTTTTCGTCCTAATTTTCGCACTTTGGGTCTCGAACATAATACTCTGGAGAAAGATGTTCATTATGCTATAAAACGTAATGAGATGAAAATCCTCTACCATCCTATTCTTAATTTATCAGACGGACATATTATTGGTTTTGAAACAATTGTAGAATGGCATCATCCCACTTATGGAAATTTAAATGTTTCTGATTTCATAAAAATCGTAGAAAATGAACAAATTGTTATGGATTTGTCACAATTTATCATCGATAATGCCATTATTGATCTTATAAATGTACAAGAAAAGTTTTCCCAACAATCTTTCTTTATTTCAATTAATTTACCAAGCGCAGAAATGATTCATCCGCGTTTTATCAGTCAATTGCGTGCCGCTTTGCTTCGCCATCCTCTTCACAAAGGGCGCTTGATGATTGAAATATCTGAATTTGTCTTAAGAAATAATCCTGAACAATCAGCGCACTTTCTCGAACAAATTAAAACACTTGGAATGAATCTCGCACTCGATAATTTTGGAACAGGTTATTCGTCTCTGACCTATCTCGTACGTTATCCATTTGATATGGTTAAACTTGATCGTTCACTTATCTCAATCGACTCTCTTAAGAAGAAAATTGTTCTAAAGTCTATCATTAATATGGCAACAGATCTTAATTTGCAAATTATCGCAGAGGGTGTTGAAAATGAAAAAGAAGCAATCTTCCTTCGTCAAGAAGGCTGTAAATATGTTCAAAGTACACTTGTGACGAAACCGATTGCCATAGAAGAATTAATTACACTCGTTCAGAGCCATTTCCCTTATAAAATAAAAACATAATGGATAAAATAACGTGTAAAGTTAAAAAGCTTAGAAAAAACTCTACGCGTGTCCCATTTCAGAAGCAAGATAAGTTGGATCGATACCCATGCGTGTTAAACTTTTATCATATTTGCAGCTTAAATCGCTTTCAAAAAGAAAACTAGGTGATGTAGAACTGATTAGCCAACCATTTGTAGAAATTTCTGCCTCAAGTTGCCCCGCTTTCCATCCAGCATAGCCTAATGCTACCAGTGCATGTTGCGGACCTTGTTCGCAACTGATCGCTTTTAATATATCAATTGTCGCAGTAAAGCAGACCTTATCTGCAATAAAAACAGTTTCTTCACAAGCATAATCATCTGAGTGAAGGACAAAACCACGCGAAGGATCAACAGGACCACCATAGCGAACTGGAAACTGTTTTATTGGTTCAGAAAGACTTTTTTTTTGGCCACTGTCTATGACTCCCAAGTGAAGCAAAAGCTCTGGAAAACCAATATGATGCAATTGATTGAGAATGATGCCCATCGCACCGGCATCAGAATGCGCACAAATATAAATAACAGAACGAATAAAGCGTTTGTCATTCATCCCAGGCATTGCTATGAGTAATTGTCCACCTAAAAAGCCATTACACCGCTTCATTAATCTGTTATTCTCCATAATTTACATGATAAAAGTTTGTTCATTTAGCACACTAGGAAAATAAAACTCCAATGAAAAAAAGTCGTATATTTACAAATTTACAAAATATCGCAACTTTCTTTTATAAAAAGCTTTTCGTTACTTTAAGCTTAACATTCATAGTTTTAGAATTACTTAACATTCCTGTAAACGCTCAAACAGAACAAAAACTCCAGCTTTTCGCAACATCTTGGTATGAATCAGATGGTGGTCGTATCCGATTAGCGATCACTGAACCTTCTCTTTCTGGAATAAGAGAAGGCATTATTGAAATTGAGCTTAAACCAGGATGGAAAACTTACTGGCGTAATCCAGGTAATTCTGGCATGGCACCATTTTTTAATTTCAACCAACAGATTTCTTATGAAATCTTTTATCCTACTCCACAGCTTTTTGAAACAGAAAATGATTGGTCATTAGGTTATAAAGATAAAGTAATATTGCCCTTCAATCTTTCTGGTTCAAGAAAAAATTTAAGTGGTGCTTTCACTCTTGGATTATGTAACAAAATCTGTCTTCCATTTACTATTAACTTTGATTTTTCGCCATCTGCTCTTAAAAATAAACATCTTCCTGCTTCCTTCTTAAAAAAGGCGCAAGATTCTTTGCCCCGCATGATGCAGAATGCACTAAAAATAAGTGCCGAAAAAAATAACAGTACCCTTCTTATAAAAATACAAAATAACAACAAAACTACACCTTCCTCTCTCTTTTTAGATGGAGGAGAAATGCAAATTGGAGCAGCAAGAAAAGTCAGTGATAACGCAGAATATACACTCTTCAGTGCTCCACTCTATTTCGCACCAGAAGAAATAAACCAAAAAATTTTTTATACAATTTCTTTTAAAGATCACGCCTTAAGTGGAACATTCATATTCCATACGCAGCCAACCCCTCTTGCGACTCCGTGATAAAAGAAAAAACTCCCAAACAGCAATTATGCTGGAAAACGTCCATTTTCACGATATTGAGTAATTGCTTTGCGAGCAAGGGCATCTGCGCGTTCATTTTCTGGATGTCCCGCATGCCCTTTTACCCAGTGCCATCTGACTGTATGACAAAAACTAGCATCCTCAAGAGCTTGCCATAGCTCCATATTTTTAACAGGATTTTTTGATGCGGTGCGCCAATTATTCTTTTTCCAATCTTCAATCCACTTAGATATACCGTTACGTACATAAACTGAGTCTGTATAAAGATCGACAAAACATGGCTCTTTAAGCGCCTTTAATGCACAAATTGCCGCCATGAGTTCCATTTGATTGTTTGTCGTATGGACCTTACCGCCATAAAGCTCCCGTTCATGACCATTCCAGCGTAAAATTGCCCCCCAGCCTCCAACCCCAGGATTCCCAGAGCAAGCACCATCTGTATAAATTTCAACGACTTTTTGTTGAGCTGCCATAAAATTTAAAAACCTAATTCACTCAGAGAATTTACATTACTGAAAAAACAAAGCTTGTGCCAATACTCCCATGGATCTTTCTTAATAACAAAGCTATTAGGCGGTGTATTAAACCAATCATATAGACGTGTGAGTAAGAAACGTAGAGATGCACCACGAGCTAATAAAACCATCTTGTCCAATTCTAAAGGGATCAATGGTCTTATTTTTTGATAACTTTCCAATAACTTACGTGCTTTGGTAAGATTGTAGGAATGATCAGGCTCAAAGCACCAAGCATTTAAACAGATCGCTAAATCATAAGCAAAAAAGTCATTACAAGCAAAATAGAAATCTATCATCCCAGAAAGACGATGATTCACAAAAAAGACGTTATCATTAAATAGATCAGCATGAATAATACCTGTTGGTAAATTTAATGGCCAATTTTCTTGTAAAAAAGCCAATTCCCCCTCAATTTTTCGTCCAAATTCCTTTAACAATGCATCTTCTCTGGTTTGACAACGTTGCCACAATAACTGCCAATCCATAACAGAAAGAGTATTTTTACGACTGAGTGTAAAATCCTGTCCTGCTAAATGCAATTGTGCTAACCCCGTCCCCACTTCGCCACAATGATCTATATTGGGCTGGCGGATCCACTCTCCTTCCAGAAAAGTAATAATAGCAGCAGGACGTCCTGCTAATTCACTAATCATCATTCCATCATTTTGAATAACGGGTTGAGGACAAGGAATTCCACGCTGTCCTAAATGCTGCATCAAGCGACAAAAAAAAGGTAAATCATCTTTTGAAATACGCTTTTCATAAAGTGTTAAAATAAACTGCCCTTGTGTTGTCTCTAGCATAAAATTAGAATTTTCGATCCCCTCCTCTATACCTTGATAAGACAAAAGTGAACCTATTGCGTAACGTGTTAAGAATGCTTTTAAATCATTTGGATGAATATCTGTATAAACGGCCATTATTCTGCTTTCGTTTTAGACATGGCGGTATCTTGATGTTCATTTTTTGCGTTACTTGCTTGACCATTAACAAAAGCCATATCTTGAGACGTTAAAATGACATCACGTAATTCGCGACTCACTAAAAATTTTTCCGTTTCTACCGCTGTTTCAGCTAATTCTATTGTGACATCATAACGCTCACGAAATGCTGAAATAATTTCATCAATAATAATTTCAGGAGCCGAAGCCCCCGCTGAAAGACTGACAATAGAAAGAGATTTTAGGTTTTCAAAATTAATTTCATCAGCGCGCTGAACTAAAATAGCTTGCCGCGCACCAGACTTTTCGGCAACCTCTACTAAACGTCGTGAATTAGAGGAATTTGGTGCTCCAACAATCAAAAACAAATCGCTCCCCTGTGCCGCTGCTTTAACCGCATCTTGCCGATTCGTTGTAGCATAACAAATTGACTCAGCCGCTGGGGCTGCTAATGTAGGAAAACGTTGTTGTAATATATCGATAATTCCTGCTGTATCTTCAACAGAAAGCGTTGTTTGTGTCACAAATCCTAATTTATCCGGATCATCGGGTTGATAATGCAAAGCATCTTCTATCGTTTCAATGAGCGTCACAGCCCCTTCTTCAAGCTGTCCCATCGTTCCTATCACCTCAGGATGACCAGCATGACCAATCAATATAACATGACGACCATGACGTTGATGTCGTATCGCTTGTTTGTGAACTTTTGAGACCAACGGACATGTTGCATCAAGATAAAACAAATTATAGCATCGTGCTTCTTCTGAAACAGATTTTGGTACACCATGAGCAGAAAAAACAACCGGTTGATTGCGATGTTCTTCTGGGATCTCATCAAGTTCTTCGACAAAAACAGCTCCCCGTTGCTGTAATCCCTCAACCACGTAGCGGTTGTGTACAATTTCATGACGAACATATACTGGAGCACTATATTTTTTTAATGCAAGCAGAACAATCTGGATAGCACGATCAACCCCTGCACAAAATCCACGTGGACCACAAAGACGTATCGTTAAAGGGGGAAGTCCAGACATAAATCATCCTTAATCTCTATAGCTTTATCATATTCAAACAACCTATTATTATACATGAATAAGCAATGTAAAAAAAACGTGCAATATCATCTTTTGCATAAGAACACACTCTATCGTGTTTTCTTACAGTATTTTCTTGAAGAAAAGCTCTTTTTAAATTTGCTTTTTCATTTTATTTTCCTAAAGAGCGATAAAATACCAAACAAGAGATTCAATCAAAAGAATGCTAAAGATACCTGCCAAATAGAGTAACGAAAAGAAAAACGTTTTTTTGGCCATCAAAATAGTTCCATTATGTGTATCAGCTTTCCATAAACGATAGGCAAAATAAATAAAGATAATGCTTAAAATTGTTGAAAAAATACCATAAAAAATTCCGCCAAGACCAGTAAAGCAAGGAGCAGCAGCACATAATGCCATCAAAATAGTATAAAATAAAATCTGTTTTTTTGTTGAATATTCACCTCGTACATTAGGCATCATAGGAATCCCCGCAGCCTCATAATCAAGAGATGAAAATAAAGAAAGAGACCAAAAATGAGGGGGGGTCCACATAAAAATGATTAAAAATAATAAAAAGCTATCAATACTCACTGTCCCTGTTGCCGCGGCCCATCCAATCATTGGTGGAAAAGCTCCAGAAGCACCACCAATAACAATATTTTGTGGTGTGATACGCTTTAACCAAATTGTATAGATAACGACATAAAAGAAAATCGTAAAAGCAAGAAAAAATGCCGCAAACCAATTAATGAAGCTCCCCATAACCAATACTGAAAGCATAGAAAGAACCATACCAAAAATAAATGCCTTTCGGGGGCTTATTTTACCCATAGGAATGGGACGCTTTTTAGTCCTTTCCATCATGGCATCAATATCAGCATCATACCACATATTAAGTGCCCCCGCACCACCGCCACCAGCAGCAATACATAAAATTGCTAAAAAACCATACCACGGATTGATAGGAACAGGAGACACCATCAAACCAACTAAAGCCGTAAAGACCACAAGAGACATAACACGTGGTTTCAATAATGTGATATAATCACTAATAGTGGATTTTGGTGGCGTTGACTTACCATTCGCAATCGATAGCTCTCCTGAAACTGACATGCCACTCAAAACCCTTTTCCATTTTTGTCATTCTCAAACCCAATATCATCTGACAAATATGATCTATTATCGAGCGTATGGGAATGACAAATAAAAACCAATCGTCTTTTTGAAAAAATATGGGATACCCCTCTTGTGTATGTATCCCCTAAAAATAGATAGAAACATTTGCAACAAAAATATTTTTTCAATCAACATTCTCTCTATAACATTACAAATGTATCCTACCGAACATCATAAAACCATACTGAAAATTTATCTTCTATAAAATGCTATTTTTTTCATTTTCCTTTATTTCTTGCATATAGATTAATATATTTGGGTAAATACTGATTTTGTGTTATAGTTTTTTATAGGGAATTCATTTTTTATGTAAATCTATGTATGGTTGTGAGTGTTGAGTCGGATAGGATTTTCTGTGATACTTTATAAATTACTCAAAAAAACTTTTTTTATTGGCACTGTTCTTTACACACTTTATAGTAGTTTTATCAGTCATGCATTTGCACAAACACCCTATGCGCAAAATGTCCCTGCTCCACAAACCTATGGTGCATGGACAAAAGTTTGTGCTCTACCACCAGGTACCCCTAATATGCAGTGTGAAGTTGTACAAAACGTTCACACACAAGGGCGTCAAGATATTACCTTGCGTGTTACATTTTATAAACTTCCTCAAAAGCAAGGTGCTTTGATGCGTGTTTTTGTTCCGATTCGCGTTGAATTACGTCCTGGCGTTGGAATTAAAATTGACGATAAAAATATGGGAAGAATGGAATATCGTCGTTGTCTTGGTGATAATTGTGTTGCTGAAGCCTTTCTTAAAGAAGACATATTACAACTCTTTTTTAAAGGAAAAATGGCAACCTATTTTATCTTCACAACTCCTGAGCAAGGAATTGGAGGTCTCGTTGACCTTCATGGTCTTGGCGATGCCTATGCAACCTTACCAACATGAATGAAATCGATACATATTGAATGATTAAAATCTCATCGTATATTTTGAGAGCTTCTTAATTTAAATCAATAAAAATCTTCTAAGCCCCCATAGCAATAGGATAATTCTTATGAAATCGCTGATTGATCATTTTGATATTGCTTCTTCTAAAGTGCAATCACTTGTACAGGAAACGCTTCATCATGCTGATGATGGAGAACTTTACCTCGAGTATACAGAAAGCGAAGCTCTTTTATTTGATAATGGACAGCTTAAAAACGGCTCATTTCATCAAGATATGGGGTTTGGCCTGCGTGTCGTTGCTGGAGAAGCTACCGGATATGCACATTCTAGTGAATTATCAGCAGCAGCACTCAAGCGTGCCAGTGAAGCTGCTAAAGCTGTTACCTATAATAATCATGCAGGAACTTATAGTATAGCACCTCAACAAACAAACAAAAGACTTTATCTACCGCATAATCCCCTTGATGCTCCATCATTTGAAGAAAAAAGTGCTCTTTTGCAAAAAATTGATGCCTATTTACGTGCTAAAAATAATAAATTGCATCAAGTGACTGTTTCTCTTTCTGGCTCGCTACAACATGTTGAAATTTTACGTGCAGATGGTTATTTGGTTCGTGATATTCGTCCGCTTGTGCGACTTTCTATATCTGTGGTCGTAGCTGAAGGCAATCGACGTGAAAATGGTTTTTATGGGTGTGGAGGGCGACAAACATTTAACCAATTTATTCATGAAGACAATTGGAAAAAAGCTGCGGATGAAGCCTTACGTATGGCTTTAACAAATTTAGAAGCAGAAGCAGCACCTGCTGGATCTTTTGATGTTGTCTTAGCTAACGGATGGCCTGGTGTTATGCTCCATGAAGCCGTAGGTCATGGTTTAGAAGGTGACTTTAACCGTAAAAAAACATCCGCTTTTGCTGGACTTTTAGGACAACAAGTTGCGGCAAAAGGTGTTACAATTGTTGATGATGGAACAATTCCACAACGCCGTGGTTCTCTCACTGTCGATGATGAGGGGACTCCTTCAGGATATAACGTTCTCATTGAAGATGGAAAACTCGTTGGTTTTATGCAAGACAGGCTTAATGCACGGCTTATGGGAGGTAAATCAACTGGAAATGGACGGCGTGAATCCTATGCTTATGCCCCAATGCCACGAATGACCAATACAATCATGCTAGGAGGAGATAAAACACCTGAAGAAATTCTTTCTTCACTTAAAAGTGGTATCTATGCTGTTTCATTCGGTGGAGGACAAGTTGATATCACTTCTGGAAAATTCGTCTTTGAATGTACTGAAGCATACCGAGTAGAAAATGGTAAAATTTGTGCACCAATCAAAGGTGCAACTCTTATTGGAAATGGACCGGATGCTATGAAACGTATTACAATGATTGGTAATGATAGTAAACTTGATAATGGTATCGGTATGTGTGGAAAAGCTGGCCAAAATGTCCCTGTTGGTGTTGGTCAACCTCATCTTCGAATCAATAATATGACAATCGGTGGAACTGCGCTGGAGTAAGCTTGCTTATTCCTTCCCAATATTCAATATTTTCCCCTTCTCGTTTATCAAGATGTCCTTGTGAAGAGTGAGCTTTTGCTACAAACATTAATTTATAAAGATAATTGAGCGTTATTCATATTTAAATTAAAACCTTGAATACCGTAAGATTTTCTCATTTTAAATTTGTGTCTGTTAAATTAATCAAAATTATTCGTTTGTACGTTACAAGCAGGGAGAACCGTGTGGAGTGAAACTGTACAAAAAAAGATAAAAACGCCATAATGAACCATCTTAAGTGCCAAGGGCTGTAACAACATTGGGAGTTGGCGAATATTACGATGGTGCCGGCAGACTTAGACATACCTTCTTCATGATACATTCGTTTTTTGTGTGGAGTAACTGTCTTGTATGTTTCATAATAAAGTTTAAAATAAAAAAACTTCCTGTATTCAGTGCTTTCATTCAATAAGAAAAGAAAAAGATTATTATTGTAGATAAATCTTAGAGAGATTTTATAATAATACTCAAATGAACTATGTCAAAAAACTTTCAGGCTAAAGCTTCCAACCTTTCTTCTTTTTATTTTTGCTCAAAACAGCAACAACTTCAACATGTGGTGACCATAAAAATTGATCAATTGGTATGATTTTTTCTACTGTATATCCCCCTGCAACAAGAAAAGATAAATCACGAGCAAATGTAGTAGGATTACACGAAATTGCCACAACACGTGATATTGTTGCCTTTGCCAATTCATGTACTTGTTCCTCTGCTCCAGCACGGGGAGGGTCAAAAACAACACTCTCAAAACACTCAAGTTCCTTTACAGAAAGGGGATGTCGGAAAAGATCACGTTTTTCACAAGTGACCGTTTTTAAACCAATCGCAAAACGTGCTGCTGTATTTAGATTTCTTAATGCATCTTCATTATTTTCTACTGCATGAACATTCATCTTTTTTGCCATACGCAAGGTAAATGTTCCTACCCCTGAAAACAAATCAACAGCATTCTTTGCTTTTTTTAAATGCGTTAAAATAATATTACCCATTATATTTTCAGCTTCACTGGTTGCTTGAAGAAAACCACCAGAAGGAAATTCAACACGAACATCTCCAAAGTAAATCACTGGTTTTTCTCGTTCAACCAAAACTTCACCGTCAACAGATAAACGTGTAATTCCATATGAAAGCGCTGCACTAATCATTTTCTGACGAAGTGTTTCATGGTGTATAACGCAACCATTTAAAGCAACATCTAAACCATTTTGAACGCGTGTTATCGTAATATGAAACCGTTTGACAGAGCTCTTTAAAAAAGCACAGAGCTCTCTGATATTATGCAACTGAGAAATAAGCTCTGGATGGCTTATTGGACATTCCTCAAAAGCCACAATCTCATGAGAGAGATAACGGTTAAAACCAACTTTTTGCCCCTGTGGGGTCATGGATGCTGTTAGAGTAATCCGCCGTCGGCTATAAGGTTTACATTCTATTAAAGGCGAAACAACATCATTAAGTCCATACTTTTTAAGCGCATCAACAACCAATTGTTGTTTCCATACGCGATAAGCATCCATATGCCAATGCTGAAGAGTACATCCTCCACATTCTCCAAAATGCTGACAAAGAGCATCAATGCGTTCTGATGATTTTTCTTTTAATGCTATATATGTTGCATATTTTCCATGAACCGTAATTTTAGCACACTCTCCTGGTAAAGTAAAAGGAACATAAACGAAGCCGTGAGACGTCTTAGCAATACCATAACCATTTGCTCCAATATGATCGATTATGACATTGTCATTCACTCTTGTTTTTCTCCGAATAGTAAATATTCCACGTTGCCATCACCACCTGTAATAGGGGAAGAAATTAAACCTTTTGCACTCCACCCTGTTTGTGTATTTAACCAAACAAAAAGTGCCTCAGCAGTTTCTTTAGCACTTGATGGACTTAATATTCCTCCCTTACTAAAGTGTTTACGACCAACCTCAAACTGAGGCTTTACCAGTAAAACAGCTTGGGCGCCCTTCTTGGCTAAAGACAAAACGGGAGGCAATGCAAGTTTGAGAGAAATAAAGCTAACATCTGAAACAATAAGATCAATTTCTCGCCCACCTAAATGTTCCTGTTGAAAATCTCTAACATTCAAGCCTTCTAATAACGTTATAGCACTGTTGCCCAATAAACGTTTATCAAATTGATGATGCCCAACATCAACCGCAATGACATGATCTGCTCCACGCTCTAAGAGAACTTGCGTAAAACCACCTGTTGATGCACCAACATCAATGGCTGTCACTTTGTCCGTTACAATTGGAAATGCATCAAGTGCAGCAATCAATTTTAACGCTGCCCGAGAAACATAATTCTGCGCTGGATCACAAACGGTAATCTCTGCATCATCAAAAACGATTTGCCCAGCTTTAAAAACGATTTCTCCGTTAACTTTAACAGTTTGGCGCATAATTGCATCACGTGCGCGTGAACGTGTCGTAAAAAAGTTTTTTTCAACTAAAAGAATATCGAGTCTTTTTCTGGAAGCCATCTCATACTCGAATTTTCTATCCTGTTCGAATCTCGCGTCCCAAAACAGCAAAAACCGTGTTGACAATGCCCATAGCGTCAAGCCCGATAGTTGAGAGAACTTTTTCTGGTGAACCATGATTCAAATATTCATCAGGAAATTTTAGTGTACGAACTTTCAAACCATGCTCTAAGAGCCCTTCTTGCGCTAAAAATTGTAATATGTGCGCTCCAAATCCACCGATTGCACCTTCTTCAATTGTCACCAATACCTCATGCTCACGTGCCAAACGACGCATCAAATCTTTATCTAAAGGTTTTGCAAACCGTGCATCTGCAACCGTTGTAGACAATCCTTCAGCCTCCAACGCATCAGCAGCTTGCAACACTTCTGACATCCGCGTTCCAAAACAAACCAAAGCGATTCTATTTCCTTCACGCAGAACACGCCCTTTTCCAATTTCTAATAACTCACCACGTTGCGGTAAATCTATACCAATCCCCTCACCACGTGGATAACGAAAAGAAATGGGACCCTGATCATAGGCTGCAGCTGTACGCACCATATGCATCAGTTCAAGTTCATCTGAAGGTGCCATAACAACAAAGTCAGGAAGAGTGGACAAAAAAACAATATCAAAACTTCCAGCATGTGTTGCACCATCTGCCCCCACAAAGCCTGCGCGGTCAATAGCAAAACGTACCGGTAATTTTTGAATTGATACATCATGAATAATTTGATCATAAGCACGCTGTAAAAAAGTAGAATAAATTGCAACAAAAGGCTTATACCCTTCACAAGCAAGTCCTGCCGCAAAAGTTACGGCATGTTGCTCTGCAATACCAACATCAAACATTTTTTCTGGAAATTTTTCCGCAAAAGAATCAAGACCTGTCCCTGTTGGCATCGCTGCTGTTATGCCCACAATCTTATCATCATGGCGCGCTTCTTCTGATAAAGCTTTAGAAAATACCTTGGTGTAGGGTAGAATATCGCTTGATGCTTTAACCTGTTTTCCTGTCGTGACATCAAAACGATTAACACCATGATATTTATCAGACGAGGCTTCTGCAGGGGGATATCCTTTTCCCTTATGGGTTACAACATGCACCAAAACAGGACCATTAGGATATTCACGAACATTTTTAAAAACAGGTAATAAATGCCCCAAATTGTGCCCATCTATGGGGCCAACATAATAAAAGCCAAGCTCATCAAATAAAGTTCCCCCAACCAAAAGTCCACGCGCAAATTCCTCTGAACGACGGGCCTTATCCCCAAAAAACTTTGGCAATTTTTCGCTTAACATCTTTACGCGTTCACGCAAATGACGATAAGAAGGACGAGATACTAACCGTGCAAGATGTGCACTCATAGCACCTGTAGGTGGTGCTATAGACATATCGTTATCATTAAGAACAACAATCAAGCGTGCATTCAAAGCACCAGCGTTGTTCATGGCTTCATAAGCCATACCCGCAGACATTGCACCATCACCAATGACAGTTATGATATTGCGCCTTGTCTCTGCTTTCAAAGCACTTGCCACCGCCATGCCAAGCCCTGCTGAAATAGAAGTAGATGAATGCCCCGCTCCAAATGGATCATACACACTTTCTGAACGTTTTGTAAAACCAGATAATCCGCCCTCTTGACGTAATGTGCGAATTTTTTCTCTACGCCCCGTTAAAATCTTGTGCGGATAGGTTTGATGACCAACATCCCAAATAATCCTATCCTCTGGTGTATTAAAAACATAATGTAATGCAACAGTGAGCTCAACAACGCCAAGTCCTGCCCCAAGATGACCACCTGTTACAGAAACCGCATCAATTGTTTCTGCCCGCAACTCATCAGCCAACTGTACCAAATCAGACTCAGGCAATGCCCGCAAATCTTGCGGAAAACAAACACGGTCAAGCACTGGTGTTAAAACATGAGACAAAAAAACTCCCTCCTGTTACCTTAACTCAAGAGAACGCAACGGTAAAAATACATCTTCTCTACTCTTTTATTGACAGCTTTGCATCTTTTTTACTAAAAAAGACTCTTCTCTATTCGAGATAATTTATGATTTTTCCCATTTGTAACTTATTTTATAAAAAAGAAATCAATAAAATTTGTTATTCTACACAATAAGGTTATTGCACTGCTTAATCCAGCAACAAATATCCAAAAAGATTTAATATTATTGAGCATCAAGTGGTTCTACTCCTTCTGGAGAACCTCCTTCTGAAAACTGGATTTTTTCAACTTTAGCTTCAGCAACTCTTAAGAGTTTTTCACAATGCTTTTTAAGCGCTTCACCGCGTTCATAAATATCAATGGATTGTTCCAAAGGCACATCGCCACGTTCCAAATTTTCGACAATAACTTCAAGTTGCTTAAGCGCTTGCTCGAAGCTTAAGGTCGTAATATCCCCCTCTTGTATCTCTTTTTTCATATGAACCTCAAAAAATATCTGTTCTGGATATACGAATTCCAAAATTTTCTAAACCTACATAATGATGCTCTTTAGAAGCATAAACAATAACAGAGCCTATTCCTAAATATTTTAAAATTTGTGATCCTAAACCAATTTTGCGCCATTCTGCTTCGCGTTCAATCGCCTGCACATGGTTTTCTGAACTGTCTTTTGCCATGTTTTGAATACCAATAGTTGATTGTATAACAGATCCTTCACGCAAATAAATAAATACGCCACGTTTCTCTTTTTTCATCATTCTCTGCATCATCACCATAATATCTGAAGATTGACAAAAAACATCACTTATAATGTTTTCATGATGTAAATGCACGGGAATATCCTCACCCTTACAAATATCACCAAAAATAATTGCAATATGCTGAACGGATTCCCAAGGGAGTTGGTAACTTTTAACAATAGCGGAACCTATAGATGTTTCAATAGGCATTTCTCCAACATGCTTGATCAATATTTCCTTACGTTGGCGATAAGCAATCAAATCTGCAACCGTTATAATATGCAACCGATGTTCTTGCGCAAATTTCATAATCTGATCACCATGTTTAACGCTTCCATCATCATTAACTAACTCACCGATAACACCAACCGGCGGCAAATTAGCTAATTTACATAAATCAACAGCAGCCTCCGTGTGACCTGAACGCATGAGCACTCCCCCTTCATGCGCAATCAAAGGAAAAACATGCCCTGGACGAACAAAATCATCCGCACTTGCATTTGAATTGGCAAGATTACGCACCGCTAATGTACGATCGTGCGCTGAAATCCCTGTTGTTATGCCGTGTTTAAAATCAACAGTAACTGTAAACTGCGTCCCATGTGCAGAGTTATTATCTGGTACCATAGGAGAAAGATTAAACCGTTGTGCTTCTTTTTTTGGCATAGGTGTACACACAATACCTGTTGTATGACGAAGAATAAACGCCATCTTTTCTTCTGTACAATGCGCTGCAGCAACAGTTAAATCTCCCTCATTTTCACGGTCACCATCATCTGTTACCACAACAATTTCACCGCGTTCAAAAGCTTTAAGTGCAGAAACAATTTTTTTTTCATCATATGCCATTGTTCACCTTCTCACTCACCCAACTTGACCGCGATGTCTTAGATAATGGTCAGCAATAGCACAAGCAACCATCGCTTCACCAACAGGAACAGCACGAATCCCAACACATGGATCATGACGTCCCTTTGTTATAACGTCTATATCATGACCATCAACATCAATGGAACGACGAGGTGTTAAAATTGATGAAGTAGGCTTTACAGCAAAACGCGCAACAATTGGCTGTCCACTCGATATTCCCCCTAAAATACCTCCCGCATGATTGGATAAAAAAAGCGGTTTTCCATCATTTCCCATTCGCATTTCATCGGCATTTTCTTCTCCCCTCAAGCGGGCTGCCGCAAAACCATCACCAATTTCCACACCTTTTACCGCATTAATCGACATAAGTAACGAGGCAATATCTTGATCAAGCTTTGCGTAAATAGGGGCTCCTAAACCTGCCGGAACATTTTCTGCAACGATCTCAACAACCGCACCAACAGATGTTCCCTCTTTACGGAGTTCACTGATATAATCACTAAAAATGTGAACCATCTCTGCATCAGCTGTAAAAAAAGGATTATTATTAACCTCTGACCAATCCCAACGATCACGATTAATATTATGAGGACCAATTGCTATCACTGCTCCTCGGACAATCAAACCAGGAACGATTTTACGAGCAAATGCACCAGCTGCAACACGCGCTGCTGTCTCTCGTGCCGAAGCACGTCCCCCACCTCGAAAATCACGAATGCCATATTTAATATCATAAGTATAATCCGCATGTCCTGGACGATACTGATGGGCAATCGAGCTATAATCCTTCGAACGCTGATCTGTGTTTCGAATCAACAGAGAAATTGGTGTACCTGTTGTCACCAATGTCGTTCCATCGTCTTGAACAACAACTCCTGAAAGGACCTCTACTTTATCTGGTTCTCGGCGCTGCGTTGTGTATTTTGATTGTCCTGGTTTGCGTTTATCAAGATAAGCTTGAACTTCTGCAAGAGTAAAAATAATTCCAGGTGGACAACCATCAATGACACAACCAAGAGCAGCACCATGACTTTCACCCCATGTTGTTACACGAAACAAATGACCAAATGTATTATGCGACATGAAAAAAGATCCATTTCTCTGTCAAATATATACAACGATAACGTATGTTGTGTGCTATACACAAGACAACTCTTTTCTCCCAAATACTCTTGGACACCTTAAATTTGGTCAAACTATTGCTGTCTAATAAAATCTTATAAACCAAACTTTATTCTTTAACGACAGAAATGTCTGGTGCATCAACTGCTTTCATACCTATGATATTATAACCCGAATCGACATGATGGACTTCACCGGTAACAGAACGAGACAAATCTGAAAGAAAATAAAGTGCAGAATCACCAACCTCTTCAATTGTTACCGTACGACGTAATGGAGCATTATATTCATTCCATTTTAAAATATAACGAAAATCACCAATACCAGAAGCCGCTAACGTTTTAATTGGTCCAGCAGATATAGCATTAACACGAATATTTTTGGGACCTAAATCTACCGCTAAATATTTCACGCTCGCTTCAAGAGCTGCTTTGGCAACCCCCATTACATTATAATTGGGAACAACTTTTTCTGCACCATAATAGGTTAGTGTCAAGATTGAACCACCATCTGACATTAATTTCTCTGCACGCTTTGTTAGAGCTGTTAGGGAATAAACGGAAATATTCATGGTCATCATAAAATTTGATTCGCTGATATCAATATAACGACCGCTTAATTCATCTTTATCAGAAAAACCAATAGCATGAACTAAAAAATCGAGTTTTCCCCATTTCTTCTCTATTTCTCTAAAAACCGTATCAATAGAGACACTGTCAGAAACATCACAATGTCCACAAACAAATCCCTTTAATTCTTCAGCCAAAGGCTCAACACGCTTTTTCATTGCTTCACCCTGATAGGTAAAAGCAAGCTCTGCCCCTGCGTTACTTGCCGCTTTAGCGATTCCCCAAGCGATGGAGCGATTATTGGCCAACCCCAAAATTAAACCACGCTTACCGTACAATAAACCATTACCCTTAGCCATCAGCTCTGCCCCATTGTTACTTAAAATTGATATTATTCACCTGCCTATGACACAGGTCAACTTTTTCTTCAAGCAATTGGTTTAAAATCAAACAAAAACTACGCTTAATATATATATAATTTTAAAATTAATCTTGTTGCATTTGCAAAAACTGTTCTAGCGCGGCATTTTCATTTCCCGGCAACATAATACGAACATGCACATAAAGATCATCCCTTGTACCATTTTTTAAACGAAGCCCTTTCCCTTTCAACCGTAACACGCGATCAGAACTTGACCACGCAGGAATCGTTAAAACCACACGTCCCTCCAACGTCTCAACTTCTTCTTTTGCTCCCAAAACAGCATGTTTAAGAGAAACTGGTAAATCAAGATGGAGTGCTCTTCCTTCAACCCGAAAACGAGGATGTTTTTGAATCTGAATGGTTATTAACGCATCTCCTGCTTGCCCGTGAGGCACCGCTTCTCCCTGACCTTTTAAACGAATAATCTGTCCGTCTTCAATATAATCTGGAAGTTTAATTTTTAACTTTTTTCCATTTGGAAAAACAGCCTCCACCTTTTCTGCACCAACCATCTGCTCTAATGTTATGATAAGATTAGCACGAACATGTGCTCCTTGTTGGGAACGGTTATAGTGTGTGGAATTCGAAAAGCTACCTCCTCCTCCAAACAGATCGCGAAAAATATCACTCGCATCAAAACCTGCACCACTTGAAGAGGAAAAATCAAATCCCTTTGCTCTTCCTGAAAAGGGATTTTGTTTATTGCTAAAATTTTCACCAGCACCATAGGCTTGATAAAGCGGTTTTCCTTCCATATCAATTTCACCGCGGTCAAATTGTGCTTTTTTATCTTTATCACCTATAATTTCATAAGCTTGATTAATTTCAGCAAACTTTTCTTTAGCCTTTGTATCATCTTTATTGTGGTCTGGATGATACTTCTTTGCTAATCTTCTAAATGCCGATTTAATCTCTTGCGATTTTGCGGTACGTGCCACACCCAGAATCGTGTAGGGATCACGCATATTGCCCTCTTTTCAATTTCTTCGTTTTCAAAATATCAACTGATACGTTGTTCAATATCCCTTATAGCTTCATCAGTCTATTCTAGAGAATAATTTCTTCTTTTCTCTTTATATGTCTATCAACAAACTAAAATACCAGATAAAATAAGACATTTATTTAATATAGCTTATTGTAGTCTATGCTGAAGTAAAAATAATTAAACTACCATAAAAATACATGATAGCATTGGCTTTTTGAAAATAAGAAAAAATGGTACTGTGACTTCTTGATGATAAAGTAAATGAGAAAATGCCTCACCCATGCTCACTGATATTTGGAGAAACTATGAGCAAAAAAATACCAACAGATGATCATTTTATGCAAATGCAAAAACCTTTTGAACTTTTCGCAAAGTGGCTTGAAGAGGCAACGATAAGTGAAATAAATGATCCGAATGCTATGGCATTAGCAACAGTTGACGAAACAGGACTCCCTAATGTTCGTATGGTTCTCCTCAAAGACTACAGTCCCCAAGGCTTTGTCTTCTATACCAATTATGAAAGCTGTAAAGGACAAGAAATTTTAAAATCAATGAAAGCATCCTTAGGTTTTCATTGGAAATCGCTCCGTCGTCAGGTCAGAATTAGAGGAATTGTTGAAAAAGTAAGTCAACAGGAAGCCGATGCCTATTTCCAATCGCGACCACGTGGTAGTCGAATTGGTGCATGGGCATCTAAACAATCTCAACCTTTAGACAATCGTTTTGTGCTCGAAAAAGCAATTGCCCAATATACTGCGCGTTATGCTCTAGGTAATATTCCACGACCACCTTATTGGTCTGGGTTTCGTGTTAAACCCCTTTCTATAGAGTTCTGGTGCGATCGCCCATTTCGTTTACATGATCGTCTGCTTTTTACACGCGATTGTATTGAAAACAATGATTGGAAAAGACAAAAACTTTACCCCTAATCCTTCAAACTTCATCGTTATGAAGATTTTTTCTTCCCAACAGTTAAACAAATATTTTTTATTTGAAAAATTCTAAAAGAAGATGATGTATTTTATTTAAATAGAAGAATTTCATTTCCACTGTAACAGTTGATTAGTAATATTTTCTACTGTATCGCTTAAAAATAGATTAGCAACAAGCTTATTTAAAAAAACATACTGTATTCAGTAGAAACTATGATTTTAGCTAACTTATTTTTAGACCGCAGGATAAAATATCGTCCATATACCCCCACATACTAAACCAGCAAAAATCACAAAACCAATAAGCGAATTAGATTTGAAAAGCCTGAGGCATTGTGAACTGTCATCTATATCAATGACTTTAATTTGAATAAACATATGGATGCTTGCCACAAAAATCCCCAAAAAACTAAGAACAGGGACTCCAGCTAAATAAAATGCTAGACTAATGAACATCACAAAACCACCATACAAAAATACTAAAGCACGCTTGGTTGCTTTACCAAAGAGAAGAGCCGTAGAACGGACACCAACAGTAACGTCATCTTCTTTATCTTGATGTGCGTAGATTGTATCATATCCTATGGTCCACAAAATTGATCCCACATAAAGCAAGATTGGTGCCCAGCTTAAACTTCCAAAGACAACAGCCCACCCCATTAATGCCCCCCAATTAAACGCAACGCCTAAAAAAAACTGCGGCCAATATGTTACGCGTTTCATAAAAGGATAAAATGCAACAGCTATCAATGATGAAATACCTAGAAAAAAACTAAACCTATTAAATTGTGATAAAACAACTAAACCAACCAAACATTGCACAAGTATAAAAACTCTTGCTTGAAACCGACTCACATGACCTGTCGGCAATGGGCGAGAACGTGTCCTTTCTACCTGAGCATCAATTTTATGGTCAATAAGATCATTCCAAGTACATCCTGCCCCTCGCATAGCAATAGATCCCAGAAAAAAAAGAAAAAGATACCAAACCCAATGAAGAAACATTGATAAAAGAGTATCGTAATGCATGTTATAAGAGAAAAAAGCCATTGTTGTTGACCAAAAACAAGGCCACATCAACAATTGCCATCCAATAGGCCGATCCCAACGCGCCAATTGCGCATAAAACCATAAAGAACGGGGAAGAAAGCTGTAGACCCATTGTTTGGAAGATGCATCCATAACCCGTCCTTGGCTATCATAGGACTGAACATGCGCGATATTTTTATTTTTTTTCATCAAATGATTTACCTTTGGTCTTGCGATAGAGACATTTCATTCTTATGAGAAGGGGATGAGATTAATCATCTTTTATGAGAGGAGCAAGCAATGAATATTCTTCTTATTGGCTCAGGTGGACGAGAACACGCTTTAGCATGGAAAATAGCAGCATCACCACTGCTAACAAAGTTATATTGTGCTCCTGGAAATCCTGCAACAACAGAATTTGGTGAAAATATTAATTTGAACATTGATGATCACCCCCTTGTTATTGATTTTTGTAAAGCACATTCTATTGATCTTGTAATTGTAGGACCAGAAGCACCATTGGTAGCGGGTATAACAGATTCTCTTAATAGTGCTAACATTTGTGTATTTGGTCCTACTCAAAAAGCTGCTCAACTAGAAGGTTCAAAAGCTTTTACTAAAGATTTATGTCATAAGAATAACATTCCTACAGCAAGTTACCAATGCTTTGATGATGCCGCTAAAGCCAAAGCTTACATTCATCAACAAGGTGTTCCTATTGTCATTAAAGCTGATGGCTTAGCCGCCGGTAAAGGTGTCGTGGTTGCAACAACTATGGAAGAAGCATTTAACGCAGTTGATGCCTGCTTCAAAAGTACATTTGGAGATGCAGGAAACAAAATTGTTGTAGAATCTTTTCTTGAAGGTGAAGAAGCAAGCTTCTTCTGCCTTTGTGATGGTAAAGTTGCTCTTCCTTTTGGATCTGCTCAAGATCATAAACGTGTAGGTGATGGGGATATTGGAGCAAACACCGGTGGTATGGGTGCTTATTCACCAGCGCCCATCATGACCAAAGAAATAGTGAATCGTACTCTCAAAGAAATTGTTGAACCAGCTTTAAAAAGCATGAACGAAATGGGAACCCCCTTTAAAGGCATTCTCTTTGTCGGATTAATGATAACGCAAAAAGGACCCGAATTAATTGAATTTAACGTACGATTCGGTGATCCTGAATGTCAAGTTTTAATGATGCGCCTCAAAGATGACATTTTGCCAATTTTTCTTGCTGCTGCTCAAGGAAAACTTGAAAATAAGCCTCTTCAGTGGTCTGAAAAAGCTGCTCTCACCGTTGTTATGGCTGCTAATGGTTATCCAGACTCTCCCCAAAAAGGTACTGTTATCCGTAACGTTGATCAAGTAAACTCTCTTCCCGATGTGAGAGTTTTTCAAGCTGGTACAGTGTTGCGTGATGGAGAACTCATTGCAAATGGTGGACGTGTTCTCAATATAACTGCAACAGGAAAAACGATTACGCATGCACAAAAACGTGCCTATGAAGCTGTTGATTGTATTGATTGGCCAGAAGGTTTTGTTCGTCGTGATATCGGATGGAGAGCCGTTGCGCGAGAAAATTAAATCCTTTGAATATTCTTTTTTACGATTTTATTATTTTATATAAGAGCATGACACACAAATTTTCTCACTGTTTTACGTTGACCATAATTTTGAAAAAATGAGTGTGCTTTCCTTTGAACAATCAAATATTATAAATAGAATATCTACTCATGATAAAATAGGAAAATTTTCTGAATCTGAAAAAAATTCAAAAACACTTCCAGTAATCTTCTGGTGTTTTAATGATGTGACAAAAACCCAAAATTATACCGCAAAAAAACAGTTTCTATTGTTATGAAAACCGTTTTTACCTCTCCGAAAAAAGCGTTTAACGTAATTGATTCCTGCTGCAAATGTATGGTGTTAAAAAACTCTTCATTTACAATCATTGACTTCCTCTTTGTCTTCAAGAACCAAAAGTCACACCAAATTCCGTCTGTAAAGGTCTGGATTTTCATTGAGCGGATTCCTCTTGCTTCCCACTCATATGCTGCACTTACACAAATACCTACAAGCAAACTTAAGAATATTTGCCATATCTTCTAAAACACTTCATGTGTGAAGTTTACACGCCTTATATTACCGCTCCAAACAACGATGTTTTACAGCACAACAAGATAAATGCTGACGGTAGTACAAAAATGAATACATGTTAATATTACTGGAGTGCAATTCGATTCGCAATCACCAAACGCAAGCCTAACGGATTGCTATAACGAAGTAAAAAACGCTTTTGTTTAGAATGTGCTGTTGTACCAAAAAATCGATGTAAATCAGAACGATCTTTTACAACCAGAATGCGATTATCTTCATTGATCATAAGCATGGGAAGGCCATAAGTATCTGCCCATAACCGCCAATCCAGAAGAACATTATTCAAATCTCTGGAAACCAAAAGCGGTATACAAGCTTCCTCATCGGCATGAAGTAATTCTAATGCAACAGCTCTTTCTCCTGAACGCGTTTTTACGGTACGTGCTGCAATTCCTTGGAAATGATAAGGGGGTATTAAATGCGATAAACTTGAAGGCATATCCGTTTTAAAAGAAACACCACGCTCATTTAACGAACAAATAACCTGATTACCCGTTTTGGGTGAAAAATATGTCGTCGTTTGTGGCAAATGGCACGGATCTAACCGAAATTCAAGCACCGCTTTTGCCTGATTAAAGCATTGATTAGCCATATACATTATCCCAATTTATCTTAAATAACATACACCCTTTAGCAGCTTTTTCTCATTGGATTATTAAAAGTTTGAATAAAAAACAACTGGTTTCTTTTTTGGTTATTAAAATCTAAACAAAAATACATGATCACCATTCTTGAATTATAATACTTTTCCAGGATTCATTATCCCTAAAGGATCGAGCGTTTTTTTAATCCCTTGCATAATATCCAATGCGACAGGCGATTTAAAAGAACGAAGTTCTTCGCGCTTAAGCTGACCAATTCCATGCTCAGCAGAAAATGCACCTCTATAGTCCACCACTAAACTATGAATGCGATGATTCATTGTTGACCATAACTGCAAGAACACTGCCGTATCAGCTCCTACAGGTTGTGTAATATTATAATGTAAATTTCCATCGCCCATATGTCCAAAACAAATCACCCGTGCTCCTGGAGCAATATCTTCAACAATAAGCGCTGCCTCAGCAATAAAATCAGGAATAGAAGCAAGTGGGATTGCAATATCATGCTTAATGGACCCTCCTGCTAACTTTTGTGCTGATGATATACTTTCTCGTAATTGCCAAAAAAAATCTTGCTGTTTTAAAGATTGCGCAACAACTGCATCTTCTATCACCGCATTCTTTAAAGCTTCTTCTAAAATAGTACTCAATACCGATAACGCCTCATCATTGCCTTGCAACGATGAAATGTTCATTAATACATACCATTCATGTTTCCGCTGAAGAGGAAGCTTCTCACACATCTTATAATCTAAAGCCATTTGCAAACTGAGATTTCCCATGAGCTCAAAACCTGTCAACATCCCTCCTCCATATTCTTGAGCCAGAGATAAAAACTCTAAAGCCTTCGCCGGACTATATAATCCCACCAAAGCAACAGCTTTTCCTTTTATTTTTGGAAACATCTTCAAAACGGCTGCGGTTATAACACCCAATGTGCCTTCTGCACCAATAAAAAGATCTTTTAAATCGTAACCGCTATTGTCTTTTTTAACAAAACGCAAATCATCTAAAATACGCCCATCCGGTAAAACAACTTCTAAACCAAGACAAAGATCACGCATATTGCCATAAGCTAAAACAGCTGTCCCTCCAGCATTCGACGAAAGATTTCCTCCTACTTGGCAAGAACCTTCAGATGCCAAAGAAAGAGGGAAAAAACGACCTGATTCATCCACTTTTTTCTGTAAATCCTGTAAAATAACACCAGCCTCTACAACAACAAAGTTTCCCTCAAGATTTATAGCTCTAATCTTATTTAATCGCTCCATGGATAAAAGAACGCCCCCTCCTCTTTCATCTGGTTGTTGCCCCCCCACAAGCCCTGTATTTCCACCCTGTGGCACAATCGGTGTGCGCGTTTTGCTCGCTAACTGCATAATCGATGAGACCTCTGCGCAAGAAGATGGACGTAAAAGTAAAGGTGTTTTTCCATGAAAAAGCCCTCGCTCTTCAAGCAAATACGGTGCAATCAACGCTTGATCTGTTATAGCATGCTTAGCACCAACAATTTCCCTAAACCCCTCAATTAATTCCTGCTCCATGTTCATTTCTCCTTTGGAGCTGCAGCCCGTATAAGACGATCATTGATAGCCTCCCCTAATCCGTATAATGGAATAGGTTCTACTGCGATACATCTCACTTTAAATGAATCTAATTCCTTCATATATTGAAATAAATGAGAGGCTGCCTCTTCTAACTTTCCATCTTCGCTAAGGTTTAAAATAGACACGGCATTTTCAGCCCCCATAACACGCTTTGAACCAAATGCTAAAAGCGCTTCACCATTTTCCACCTTTTCTACATTCAAACGAACCGTGGCATTGGGAGCATAATGCGACTTTAACATTCCAGGAGCTTCAATCGCCGCCCTTTGATCTATCCGTTTTAAAGGCTTCCCCACAACTTCTTCAATTTCATCAGCCGCAAGCCCCCCTGGACGCAAAAGATAAATATTTTCACCACAAATTTTAATAATCGTTGATTCCAGACCTATTTTAGCAGGTCCTCCGTCCAATATCAAAGGAACAGATTCCCCCAAAGATGCAAAAACAGCCTCAGCTGAAGTAGGGCTAAGACGCCCCGATTGATTTGCACTAGGAGCAGCAAGTGGGCGGCCAAAATGTTGTACCACTTCTGCAAAACGACTGTCTGGAAAACGAACAGCCAAGGTATTCAAACCAGAGGTTGTTAAAGGATGGATATTATGCTGTTCCTTTAAAGGCAAAACCAATGTCAAAGGCCCTGGCCAAAATTCCTCCATTAATTGGCGTGAAAGAAAGTCAATTTTAACATAACGTTGTGCCATTTCGATGCCGCTGACATGCGCAATAAGAGGATTAATTTGCGGACGACCCTTTGTAGAATAAATAGAAGAAATTGCCCTTCCATTGGTTGCATCGCCCGCTAATCCATAAACAGTTTCCGTTGGTAACGCT
This sequence comes from Bartonella sp. TT29SHDZB, assembly GCF_042193395.1. Taxonomy (NCBI): domain Bacteria; kingdom Pseudomonadati; phylum Pseudomonadota; class Alphaproteobacteria; order Hyphomicrobiales; family Bartonellaceae; genus Bartonella; species Bartonella sp. TT29SHDZB. The sequence goes on along the minus strand of NZ_JBHILQ010000002.1, from coordinate 6,243 downwards.
ACTAACTTCCCTTGTTCAAGAAGCGCTATTGCCTCTCTTATCGAAGCACTATTGAGTGGTAGAATCGTCATGACACATCATTTCTATAACACTCTTTTAGTGATATTATGCTCTTCTTTGTTCATATATCACATTGATTTTATATATTTTTTTAAGTATGGGGTTCATAAATAAAGGTTAGTGAATAGGATTTTCCAATATTCTTCTACAAAACATATCTTATTCTGCTAACTTTCTCTAATAGTTTTTTGAATTTTGCTAAGTTCTCTTGTGAAAAGCTATTGTTGAAACTCTTGATATAAACTTAACGTGCGGTACATTGTACCACAATTGAATAGGGGATTTAGCAATGGGAAAAATTCAAGCCCCCATACCTGATCAAGTTCAAGAAATTGCAAGTGCAGTTATTAAGTCTATGGGTTTAACTGTATCAGATGCAGTACGTATGTTTATGACCCGCATTGCTAGAGATCGAACATTACCACTTGGATCTATTTCAACCAAATCCGGAAACATTACGAGCTCTCGAGGATGCCGAAATGGGATGCGTCGAACATACATCATTAGACAGCTTAAGGACCATGATACGCGAAGATAGAACCGAAATGCGTAAATCTGAAAAGCAAACCTAAGCTTGCTATGCTAGAAATTGTTTATACGCGTTCATTCCGGCATAATCTTAAAAGTGAAAGCAAAGATAGGTATGCTAATACACTAGAGAAGGATTTGCTGCTTGTGGTCAAGCGTTAGCGAAGAATGAACCGCTAAAGGTGCATTGGAGAAATCATGCACTAACAGATAAATGGCACAATTGTCGTGATTGTCATATCAAGCCAGATTTAGTTTTGATCTATCGAAAGCCAAATACTAAAACACTAAAGCTCTTACGACTTGGTTTGCATTCTGAACTACGCTTATGATTGGATCTCCAATTTATAGTAAAAAGAATTTTTCGAAGTTTTTGCTTGTATAACAGTTTTTCTAATTCTTTGAGAACCACTGCTTCAAATGAGCGAAGATGTTGTCTATCGCATCCATGAGGCGTGCAAAATCAAGGATAAGCAAAAAAAAAAGAAAAAATGCTATCCACTTCATCAAGCGAGACATCATTTTCACGCTTTGATAGGTCATGATGATTTCTTGAAGGATTTCTTTTTCTGCTTCTGTAAGCTCTATATCGTCTTGTGTTTTTTTCTAACCATGTTTCCACCCACACAAGCGTTCACCCTGCTTGTTATGCTTTAAGATCTCTCTTACTAAGTTTGAGCTAATGGTGTTCAAATCTTGCCAGCTTAAATAAATTGGCAACCAGCCAACACAAGAAGAAGCATATTTATTTGTCGCGCAACCAATCAGAGAGAGCAGCACGCATATCAGCATCACTTTTTTGATTAACTTCACTTTCCACCTCCAAACGTGTTGTGGCTGCTTTTAAAGCTTTTTCTGTTTGCTTTTGTTGCTCTGCTTTTTTCCCAAGAGTAAAAGCTCTTGCTAAGGCAATAAAAAAAGCGGCTAAAGCCGCACCTGTTACCATCAAATTTCTTTTCATCCATAAGATCATAGGCGGTGCTCCTGAAAGCGTTTAGCAACAAAGAAAATACCAGTACATGCGGCTAAAACCATAATGGCGGCTAAAGCCCATTGGATTGGTCCATTGCCCACTAAAAATCCACCAAGACCTGAGAAAGAACCAATAATCGGTGCAAGGGCTTCGGCTTTGAAAACCCCCGTTGGTGCTTGCGTTTCTACTGTTTGATAATTGGAAGAAACATAAGCCCCTTTCGCCCATAGCCCTGCCTCTGCTACACGCCGGTGTACGAGACCTTATAAACGTTTGCCTCCCGCTTTGGTCCATTTCTGCAATTCGGTTGATACAGATTCATAATCCCCCGATTAAGCCTTTTAAGTAGTGTTCTATAGCCTTCTTGAGGGCTTAACGTATCGCCTATGATTTTCATGACAAGATTTGGATATTGCGTGAGTGCTTGCGCATCTTCATCGCTATACCCTTTAGAGCGTAAAAATTGCAAAGTTTGTTTATGTTGTGCGCGTCCCTTGTTACCGCATAAGGATAGATGCATTTGAAAAACTTTCTTGTGGTGTCTTTCCTAACGCAAGCCCTGCAAAAAAATCCATTAAATGCTCGGAAAATTCTGATTTTCTAAAACGCTCCCATAAGCTGCTTGGATTTGCGTCTTTATGAATAAAGTTCCCAACGGCGTTTACATAATTTGTTGCCTGTTCTGGCATATCATTTGCTTTTAAATGTTCCTCTTCTGGTAAGTGTGCATTCAAATGTTTTTCTTCTCCTATAGGTGCATCAAAAAGCTTTTCCTCATCATTTCCAGAATCGTTTTTCAAAGAGTTTGCCGCTATAGATTTCTCATTAAGTTGAGCAATATAATCCATCACATCTTTTTGCTGTCGCCCAGCTTTGTCCCCACTAGACTGATCAATGTTCCCAACAAGTGGAGCTTGAGGAATCATTGATGCAACACCTCCCTGCTCTGAGAAGTCATGTTTTTGTTGCTCTGGCACCTCTTGTATCTTAACAGTATTCTTTGAAACATCCGGCAATGGAGGCATTTGGCGTTTTAAATCATCCATAGACATAATCAATTCTGCTGGCGTTTTTTCCCAGCTTGTTCTGTCCCTGCTTGAGAACCGCGAATAAGCTCTGTAGGACTCAATTTTTGCGGAGTATTATCCCCATTGCTCGCATCAAAAGGGTCTGTGCGACAAGCAGCCCGTTCTAAAAAACTTGGCTTGTATCGTCCTTCCAACGGCGTGCTTGGAGGCATCGAGCGTTGTTGCAATAAATATCTAGGTAACTGCGGTATAACCTGATACATTAAAGGACGCAAAAATTTTGGATCAAACAACTTTAAAAGAGAATTTGTGTTTTCTTGTTCCATCACGGCATCCTGTCCATCTCACAGCCACGCTTGCTATAATCTACATGCAAAAAACCTATCGCCTTATGCAAGAAAACAGCTTCAGGTTTTGACTTCAAAACATCTTGTGCCATCACCCCGCGATAACGCTCTGGATAGCCCCTGTAGTTATACTCATAGAGTTTGTATCCATCTCGCTGCCCTACTCGTACGATATTTTCTTTCGCTCTGATGTTGCTAAGCCCAGCAAAAATACCAAGGATAGTTCCAACATTTCCAACAATCTCCTACGGATTAGGTTTTTTTATATAACAAGATATTGATTTATAATAATAATCTAGCGTTATTTATATTGAATTAGCCTCCCGAATAACGTAGAATTCTCTCATTTCAAATCTGTTTATCTTGAATCAATCAAAATCACTTGCTTGCACATCATAAGCGGGGCTGATGTGTGGGTAAAAACTATAGAAGAAAGGAGTAAAAATGATTCTTATGAAGAGTCTTAAGAGCCAAGGGCTGTAGCAACACCCACGAGCTGGTTTTGTACACTTTCAAAAATGATATCTTTACCTGCTCCCAAGGTGATATTCCCGCTCTGTTCATCATTGCTTTGCATCGGGTTTGTACCGGCAATAATATCGGCTCCAACACCATGGATGCAGCCTTATTTAAAGTGCCACCCGCTTGAATAATGATGCCAATCGCTATGCTGTTGAAACCGTTGGTAACCCTGCCTACCCTCTAGAGTTATTTCAGAGGGTTATTACCGTAAGTTTAGAGACAATGAAAATCGTTAAGAACCTACCAAAACTAGAAATTAAAGAAATTGAATAGACTTGGCTTGCTAAACTCACAAGGGGTATAGAGTCTTATAACCATAATCTATACCTCTCTTGTTAAGTTGATTACATACAATCTTTAAAAGGAGTGTTTGTATGCGTTATTCTAAAAAGAAATCATTTGCACTTTTAAATACTCTTATTTGGATTGCTTTAAGACTTTAAGAAACCCTATCTAAAATGAATACGCTTCTTTTACATTGCCTTTAAGAGGTTATACCGTAATCTAAAATGATAGCTTTATTGTTATCAAAAGCTTTGTTTAAAGAGGGTTATGTATATTTATTTTCTTATATTACTTATAGGTTTTGAAGGTTTCTACCCCCCCAAAACCCTTACAAAACATACATCATTAGCTGAATTTATAGGTTGTATTATTGATATAGGTTGTTTTTTGAAAAATTGATAAAAAATAATATATTGAAATATAATGACTTTTATTTTTTATTGAAAAATATGTAAAGGGGGGGTGTAAAAAGCACCTCCACCCCCCCCAAAACTCATAACCATAATGGTCTTGATAGCATTTCTTATGATTATAATCCCTTTCTTTTGAAAGGCTTTAAAGGATCACATGCTTTTTTCATAAAGCACATTTTAATCACTCACTAAAATCATAAGATTCGTCTGTTAAATAAACTGACATAACCGATAAAATAGACAATAATCCATTAAAAGGGATTTTGATCATCTATGGAATAATTTTATAGATCTTTTTTTATAGGTTATTTCCTTTAAATCTTGCACCAAAACCATGATCAGAGCCATACCACTGTTGAGTTTCTCAACTAGTGATCAAGGCTTTGGAGCGCGTCTTATTTTCTAAATTTCTGAAATCTTTTTGATATTTTTTAGGTGCTATTTCTTGTCTTTTTTTCCGATAAAATTGACTATTTTCTCTTTCCACGAGCGGGATTGCTCCTTGCTGATAACCTCTTGTTGATCATCAAAATCTTTTGCTACCCGTTCAATCAAAGCGTAACTCACTTGCTTCACCTTTGCTACTTCTTTGGCTAAAGCTAATGCACGTTCAAGGTGGGTTTTGTTGATGCTCTCGTCAAAGCCTAGGTGATCACCTGCCGTAAAGCTTTGCTGATAAGATTGTAAGGTCTCAATATTGCCCAATAAAGCAAGAGCGCCAAGATGAAGCAAAGCATAATCCGTATCATCTGCTTTAGACGTTGCATCCCGTTGCCAAGGAGCAGTGCCATAATCAGAGCGAAGTCTTTTAGAAAGGTCAATCTCTTTGACTGACCACTCTAAAGCATCATCAAGTGCTTGCTTTAAGCGATCCGCAGTAACTTCTGGTTCAAAGATTTCTAAACCCTTTGCTTCAAAATTAAGCTGTAAATCTGGAATATCTTCCGTGTAGGTAGGATCAATGAATTTACAAGCGGTGGAAAGAATGCCAGTACTAATCATAAAAGCGCTATCAAATTGCGGACAATCTTTGGCAATTTCGTCGTTATAAAGAATGTCTACTTCACGATCAGCCAATTGATAGCTTGCCATATAATCATTCTCATTGATTTTCTCGGTTGACCAGCCTAGGCTTTTCAAAAGTGTTGTCGCACTTTCCATGGTGAGACGATCATCAGTGTCATCCGCTTCATCCACTTCCTCTGCCACTTCAACAGAAGTTGTTTTAGAAGCAACAGATGCTGTTTGCGCATCCAAGCTTAAAATCGGAGCGTTTTTTGGAAAACCAGTCCGATAATGCCGTGCAAGAGTAAGAGAGTTGTCGATTGTATATTTCGTGATACCTTTCACAAAACCTAAAGAATTTCCCTTTCTAAAATTCTCTTTATAAAACTTAAGCCTCTCAACATCTCCAATCAGAATAAGCGCAATAAAATGGCGTATTATAAGATCATATTCACTGTCTGGGGGAAAAGCCGCATAATCACAGATGATTTGATTCACATTTTGTCGATCAGCCCAGCACAAAATATCCGCACAGATCTGCTTCAGTTTACCTTCATCCAATTCAGTACTAGAAACTGCATAAACTTCTTCTGATTCTTTAAGAACTGTATATTGGGGAGTATTGATGAAAATAGATCGATAAGCTGTAGAAAAACCAAGTGTTGAAAGAGAAACCTTGAAGGTAACAAATGGTGTCTCTCCTTTTTTATCAAGGTCGTACACTATATTAATGATACGATCTTTCTTTATAAAATAAGCATTGCAATTGTAATTTTTATCACGATAAACTGTCCAGTCTATCCTTTTTAAGTCTTCAGAAACTGTATTAAGAAAAGACAAATCTTGTAAACTAAGACGATCATCTATGGCTTTTCGCTCATTAAGGATTTTCAGATATTCTTCAGCAAATTGAACGGCATGGTTAATATATCTCTCTACTTCACTGTCATCCAAAATCTCAGAAATCGTACCTGCTTCTAAAAAATTTTGATAAGATTTCAGGACATCAATTTGACCTGTCAATGCTAAACAAGCTAAATGCCAGACTATACGTATATTGTAGCTATACTTTTGAACACGTG